>NZ_JAGGLI010000003.1 GCF_017874355.1 Acetoanaerobium pronyense | reverse complement strand
AAGCTTGTTTTATATGTCTAAAGTATACTATTAACCTGTCAATTATTGAATTTTCAAGGTTCATAGGTTTTATTTGTGTGCGAAGTTTAAGTAAATAAGTTATACAGGCAAGATCTAATATATATATATTAAAGGAGAGATAATTATGGCTTTTAAACTACCAGAACTTAAATATGGATATGATGCTCTTGAACCTCACATTGACGAACTTACGATGAAGACTCATCACAGCAAGCATCATCAAACCTATGTTGACAATCTAAACAAAGCTCTGGAAGGACAGAAGGAATATGAAGAAATGGATATAGAGGAGCTTTTAAAATCTTTAGATAAGTTACCTTCTTCTATCCAAACAGCTGTAAGAAATAACGGAGGAGGGCATTATAACCATACTCTGTTTTGGGATATAATGGGACCTGATGGTAAAAAAGAGCCTTCTGGTGAATTAAAAGACAAAATAAACGATGTTTTTGGAAGTATGGACAAATTTAAAGAAGAGCTAAAAAATGCAGCTCTTGGAAGATTTGGAAGTGGATGGGCATGGCTTGTATTAAGTGATGGAAAACTAGAAGTAGTATCTACTTTAAATCAAGATAACCCTATATCTGAAGGTAAAAAACCAATAATGGGTATAGATGTTTGGGAGCATGCATATTATCTTAAGTATATGAACAAAAGGGCTGACTATGTAGACTCTTGGTGGAACACTCTTGACTGGGAAGTTATTGAAAAAAGATATGAAAGCTTAAAATAAAATAAAACAAAAATATAATCTAAGCTAAAATACAAAAACCACTAATATTGGTGGTTTTTGTATTTTATAGATAAAAGTACTTGCATAGGGAATTAATACTCAAATTTTATTTTTGGTACATAGCTTCAAGGGTTGAGGTAAGCATTGGAACGATTTGTTTTTTTCTTGAAACTATATGCTTAGCAAAGGCTCCTTGAGAGTCTTCTATATCAAAAGAATTTGAAATTATATTTTCATTCGTAGAGCTATAAAAGAAATATGAACCTTCGTTTAGGATATCCGTAACTGCAAGGATTAAAATATCGTAGTTTCTATCTTTTTTGAGCCTATTCATAAAAGCCATAAGAGAATCCTGTCTTTTTCTGACATCATCAATATCTAGGGTAAAGACTTGAGATATTCCAGTTTTTATATCTCTTAACATAAAATCCTTAAAATCCCTAAAAAATATCTCCTCTTCACTATATCCATCAAGAGACGTGCCTGCCTTGAACATATCCATAGCAAATTTATCAAGATCTACCCTTGTAATCTTATTTAGCGCCTTTACTGCACTTATATCTCTTTGAGTGCAGGTAGGGGATTTGAAGTATAGGGTATCAGATATTATACCGCTTAGCATAAGACCAGCTATATTATAAGGAATTGGAATATCTTGATTTTTATAGAGCTCATATACAATAGTGCAGGTGGAGCCTACTGGAATATTCATGAAATTAATTGGCAGATTAGTCTTGATTCCCCCTATCTTATGATGATCCACAATTTCAAGTATTTCTGTTTCTTCTATTCCATAGGCGCTTTGAGCAAATTCGTTATGATCTACCATAATCACTTTTTTCTTTCCAGGATTCAAAAGATGCTTACGGCCTATAAATCCTACAAATTTTCCTTGAGAATCAAGCACAGGGTAGTTTCTAAAGTTAGTTGAAATAATATCGTCCTTTATATCTTCTATATGGTTATCTAAGGTGAATTTCATTATAGAGTCAGTCTTCATTATCCTAGATATAAAGTTGCACTGTTGAAATAGTTTAGTTACTGTATAGGTGTCTTTTGGTATTTTAATCATTGGAACGTTTTTTTCTTTTGCCATTACTATATACTTTTCTGGTATTTCAGATGAGCCTGTAACTAATATCAGCTGTACTGAGCTTTCAATTGCTATTTCTATGATGTCGTATCTGTCTCCTACTATAATGATATCTTTTTCAGTTAGTATACTTTGAGCAGATTTATAATAAAAAGCCATTACCGAAATACTTCCCTCGATGATTTTTTTATCAGAAAAGGGATAAAGAGGTATTCCGCCAAGGTCATTAATTATATTTGATATAGAAGTTTTTATGTTGTAAAAATCTCCATTTATCATTTCCATTGCAATATCTTTCATAGTAACTATACCTTCAAGATAACCCTCTTCATCTACGATAGGTATTGTTCTAAGCTGACTGTCCATCATTTTATTATATGCATAAAGTAAGGAATCTTTTCTTTTTATGGGGTTTACAGTAGTATATTTCAAATCACTAACTTGTATTCGGACATCCTCAAGTATAGCTGGAGATGGAGTTTCAAATCTTTCAAGTACAAACATAGCTTCTTTTTGAATCTCTCCTAAAACTCTTGGCTGAGAACGTTCATTTTGATGATTTTTCAGGTGTGAGTATGCAATGGCAGAACAGACAGAATCGGTGTCGGGATTTTTATGACCAAAGACCAACGTACTCATTAGAATCACTTCCTTGTTAATAATTTCGATAATTAGGGCATTTAAAATTCATTTTTTGGTATAATATTAATATGGCTATTATATATTAATAACGATAAAAATGTCTATGAAAGGGGTGCCATATATGGAAAAAAGAATATATAGATCAACGACAGATCAAGTAATAGGGGGAGTCTGCGGAGGATTAGGAGAATACTTTGAAATAGATCCTACAATAATAAGACTTGTTTGGGCGATTGCAGTATTTGCAGGAGTTGGTTTTCTAGCTTATATTATAGCGTGGATTGTAATCCCAGAAAAGCCAAGTGGATATGATGAGTCGAGTTTTAAAAGTGAATCATCAGATTTTAGAGCCGATTCTTTTCAAAAACCAAAAAGAAGGAGAGACAATACTTCAGTAATAGTAGGGGCAATACTCGTGTTTATTGGTGCAAGCTATCTCGTTCAAAGGTTTTTTAGATTTATAAGAATAGATCAAAGACTTATATTGAGCGTGTTTTTAATAATAATAGGTGCTTATATACTTACCAAAAAGAAAAATAAATAAGTTTAAATAAAGCAGGGAGCTTACTGTCCCTGCTTTTTATGTGCAAATGGACTTAAAAATATTCATTGCAAAACTTTCAGCTTTCTTTTCAATACCTTTCTTTTGTAGAATTGAAAGAGGATCAGAGGCCATTTCAAATAATGAAAAGTATGGAGGGAGGCGGAAACCCTTGTTAAAGCAAAAAGCTGATATTATTTGCATGGCCACCATATCAGAGCCAGAATTTGAAGATACAATTATGGAATATATATATTTGTCAGAGAGATCCTTGGTTCTATATACATAAGTCATACGATTTACCATTGCAAAGTAGTTGGCTGGCATAGAATCATTGTAATTAGGGCATGCTATTAATAGTGCATCCGAGTTATTTATTGAATCAAAAATATAGTTTAGGGAGTCATTTTCATAAAAGCATCTATCTTTAACTGCAAAAGCCATACACTCATCAAAATAGCACCCTCTACAGTCCATGATTTTTTTTTCAGCAAGTGAAAAAACCTCAGTCTCTATATTTAAATCCTTGATCACCATATCCATAAGTGCATATGTATTGGATTTATGGGGAGAGCTTGCATGTACTGAAGTGATTTTTTTAAAGGGGTTTTCTAATTTACTTTTATAATTTTTGAGTCTATTGCCATTTTTTTCGCATTCCCTCAGGCATATCTCCTCAAGAGTCAAAGAATACACCTTTTGCCATGTCCTGAAATTTTCAAAGTTAGAAATAGCTTCAACAAGGGGTTTACCTATAAATTCACATCCCATAAGGTTTGCTAAAAAGGCAATCTGGCTTGAAAAATGCTTTGTATAAAACTCATTTTCGCTATAGCAAATTATGGCTCCAAAAGTCCCTTTAAAAAAATCTTTTGAAGTGTTTCTTGCTCGTTCGAAAAAGCTCAAAACCTCGTAATCTATACCATTTTTGTCTGGCTGTAGTGCAAAGAGAACTATATCTCCAGTTTTTAAAGTATAGAACTCATCTAGGTTTAGATATGAAGCTTCTTCAAAGACCTTTGAAGAAGCTTCAATCATTTTTTTTAAGTTATCCCCATGATTTGTTTTTGATATCACATGAAGCATTGGAAGCACTCCTTATTTTGTAGAAAGTTTATTGTAGGTTTCTTGCAGCCTCATCATTAGTCTAGAAGGAATGTGATTTCTTTCAAGCTCTATGCCTGCTTTTGTAAGTCTATTTTTACATCCCATAAAAGAACCTCCTATAAAAGAAGAACTATAGTGCCAGTCTCCCCTTAATGTAGCTAAGATTCCAAAGCAACCTGAAGACATGGCTGGAGCTATATAAGGCTTGAAACCACAAGCTCTCACTTCCAGATTCGCATTAACTGTAAGATTTGTAAGCTTTTGAGAAAGGAAATCATCATAATTTTTAATGCTATTTGCAATTACAAGTCCTTCCCCGTGGGGTCCAAAGGCTCTTCCTTCTTCAAGGTAGGTATGGAATCTATTGTCTTTTTTAGAGTAATAGACAGCTCTAGCATGCATTACCCCAAGTCCATAACCCCTTATTTGTTCTGGGGCAAGCCCTAAGTAGTCAAATTTTCCTGTGTCATCTTGATTGCTAGCTTCAAAGGCTGCCTGACATAGCTGATCTACGGGATCAGACATCACAGCGAAGATTCCCTTGAAGTTTTTCTCCCTTGCTATATTTGCATAGGTACTTACTATTTTGGAATTTTTTTCTAGCTGCACCATTCGCACATCTTTAATTTCGCCCCCAACAGGAGGAACACTTACAGCTACAGTAAAAACAAAAATATCGCAATCAAAGAGTTCATCTTCGTTTATAGGAACTATATCAGGAGCAGTATGGGAATCAAAATGAATTTGTCCAATTTCATGCTCCCATCTCTTTATCTTCATTATATTTTTATCAAATATACCGATTTTTCCTACTGTTTCATTGCCCAAAAGTCTTAGACCAGTAAGGAGAGTACCACCAACATCCCCAAGACCGACGACATTAATGGTCAAATTCTTTTTTCCTATAAAATCGTAATTAACTTTATGGATTAGCTCCATAAAGCTAGGCCAGCTGGTATTTATTGCCATAACCTCTTTGAGGCTTATTTTTTTTATAAGAATCTCAGGAAGAGATTCATAATGCTCCTCCTGAAAGCATAAAAGATTAAGGTTTTCTTCCTTTAGATTCAAAAGAGAAGGGGAGGATAACTGATAGGCTCTTCTTGATATAGAAGGGTCATCTTGAAATAAAAAATACATCCTATCACTATCAGCAATCTCTTTTATAGTTATTTTTTCAAAACCTTCTATAGAATAATCGTAATTAGAAAACAAAACCTTATCTTCATTTTTATAGAAATTCATGAAGCACCTACCTTAATATTATTTTTTTAAGACGATTTAGCTTTTCGATATCATCCTCTAAATATGAGGAAGGGGTATTGTTTTTAGAATAACTCAGATTATTTCCATAATCAATAATTCTAGGATATACAAGAACCTCATTTAGGGAAGAAAGTGTAAGCTTTCTTTCGAAAAGCTCTTCATATTCTTCTTCAAGTGCTTTTAGGATATTTTTTGAATTTTGAAGGCATGTCATGGAAAAATCAAAAATAGCTTCATTTGTGGCATCCTTTATATAAGTAGGTGATGAATAAGGGAGTATTAGATTTATTGAAGGTATAAGAGTACCTTCAAGATTAGCTCCTTCGATTCCATCTCCACTGATAAATGGATATAGTATTCCTTCATTAAACCATACTTTTAGCTTTGGAATAAAGTAAGCCGAATCTGTTTCTCTACCCTGTATTTGCATCAGCTCCTTGCCTCTTCCTGTGAGTATTCCAACTATAACCCTTGCAACTTTAATATCCTGATCTTTTAGTATAGGGTTAAGTGCATTTATTCTGTACCCTTTGTTTAAAATATCATCAACAAGTATTATTTCTCTTGCAAAAGATTTTATAGTTTTTACTTGTCTCTCAAGAGGTAAATAATAAGGATATGCTCGTATTGTAAAACTCTCAAGACCTCTTTTGAATATTTTTTCTGTATGCAAAGATTTAGATACTGTATTTGGAACCACCAGCTTAGAAAGTACATGACCAAAAGGGACGCACATTTTTCTTCCCAAAACAGGAGGATTGAGAGTTGCATTTGGCACATTATTTTCTTCGCATATTTTGCCAACTAGCTTTTCGTTGAGCATTTTATTATCAAAGGCAATGAGAAGATTAGAGGGATAGAGCATATTTAATGCTTTTCTAAGTTCTATCCTTGAGTGCCAAATAACGCTTTGAATCTTCTTATTACTTAAAAATGGCTCTTTTATATAGTTTTCAATATCTAGATTCAATGTGCACGGATTACTCATATTTACATAATAAATTGATTTGTTTTCATTTATTTTATTGAAGCCACTTAGAGTTATCATTTCCTCCAATGTTGAGTTTGAGGATTTTGAAGTCTTGTCATGATATATCATAAAGGTATAGTCTCTTTCTAAGGAATAGGTGAGAGTTTCAGTCAAAAGTACTGAAGTAGTATTGAAATCTCCAAATATCCCTCCAAGATGCACCATTCTTCCGATATAGACATTTCTTATAAAGTCACATATATCCTTATCTTTAAAGCTTGAGTAAAGACTAGTAGATGGTATCCATTTGAAGACTGAAAAACCAAGTACAGTGCTTGTAACCTCATCTACAATAGTGATACATCTAGCATTTTCATTATCCATAAATTCATGAAGCTTATCTATATCTATATCTTTGAAATCTTTTGAAATAGATTCAATAAGGCTCCTTGAGGGTCTTTTGTATATGTTTACTTTTCTTGTTATTAGGTCAAAGTTGGATTTGAAAAGAGGTTCTTTTTTATAAAGCCCTTTTTCATATATATATTTTTCGCAAAGAGGGTCAACCATTTCCGAAATATCTCTATTTTGGTCTATTGAAGACCTTATAAGGGTAGAGCTTATATACTTGAATCTATCTTCTATATTTAAAACCATATATGGGGCATTAAAGGTATTTTTAAAAATTGTTTCATAATCAGTCTCATCATTTTCCTTAAAGCCATCAGGTCTTTCAAATGCTATATGAGGAATAAATGTTAATTGCCCCTTGCTCTTGTAGGCAGAAGCATTCAATATGACATCTTTTCCAGCAGCTATATAAACCTCTTTATCTGGAAAATTAGAGAGAAGCTTATCTAGGTCATTGTCATTTGCTATATTTACAGGCATGCTACTTGGATATAAGTATATATCAAGCTCGTCTGCAACAGACATCCTTGCAATTTCACGCCTTATCATATGGGGCTGAGTTCTTTTTGACCAAGAAAATTCATCTACAGATAAATATACCTGAAATCCTAAATCTCTGATAGATTTTGCAATATGCTTGTGGCTAAGAGTAAAGGGATCAAATGTTCCAGGGAAAAAGGCAATCTTTGAAGGTCCACTTTCCTTTATAAACTTGAATTCCGCTTCTTTGTCGGAAAGATATCTGTATATTCTGTTCATACTTGTCCCTATACTTAGCTGACCTATATCGTCAGATTTAGGAGGCAAAAGGGTAAGAATTTTTTTGCATATCTTCTCAAAGACCAAATCCTTTAGCTCTGAATCAAAGTAAAGACATGAGAAAATATCTTTTGAAATTATATCAAGCGCAGCTCTTCTTACCTTATTGTCATAATGAACCATAGATGCCATTATAATTCCAATCATTCTAAACATTCTTTTATAATTTTTATTTCCTTCGTTTATATTTCCAGAATGCCTGCTATAAAGGGATAGAGATTTTCCTATCGTCCTTAAGATTAAAAGGTCGATACTTGTCTGGGAGGTTTTTACCTTATGCTCGAAATCATCCATTACTTCATCGAACTCTTTTGGAGTCAGATAAAGAAGTATTTCTCCAAGGTAATTTGGAATAAATTTTGAAAATTTATAATCCTGCATTTCAAGTGATCTTATCAGTTCTATTGATATGTCATTTCTTTGCTCTATATTCAGATATGGAAAGAGCTCTATGACAGATTTTCCTGCCTTGTTTCTTACTATTTCCGCTTCACTTACCTTTAAAATGTTACAAAAGTGCATAGCTGTGTATGCTCCCATAGAATTTATATTTTCAAGGGCATTTTTTCTAAGGATATCAATATTCACTATTTTTTGAACAAAAGAAGTAGCTGTCTTTAGATTATTTAAAAATATATCGGATAATCTGTTTTTTGTGCTTTTTACAGCTGATTCAAATTTTTCCTCAAGAGCTGTAAAATCAAGTCCTTTTCCAAGCTCAGCATAAAGATGATTAAGAGAAACTGTATTTTCCTCCACTAAAGTGTCATTTAGGTGACTTAATAATATATTTTTATAATCTGGACAATTTTGGATAAAGCTTCTTTGTCCTATAAGTATTAGAAGAGATAGTGACTTCATATCGATATCATCGTTTTTGAGGTTATAAAGTGCTAAGTCTATAATTTTTTTTAAGGTAGCATCAAGCTTTATATCGAGTCCAATTAAGGATAAAAGAAGATATGAAAGACTATGATTAACAGGCTTATAGGTGTCTATAATATTACAAATACTTTCTTCAAATTCTTTACGACGATTTTCTTCTATATAAATAGATACAGTCTTTGCAAAATATGAAAAAGCTATTCCAAGCCATTTTTTATGAATAGGCATTACTCTAAGGTCTGGACCTAGCATTTTGGAGCAGTAGTAATTAAAAAGCTCTACTGAATCTGTATCAGATAAATTAACTACTGCATTTTGAGGAAGCTCTTTTCTATACTCTTCATCAAAATCAGATACTATTCGCCCAAGTAAATTAGCGCATTCAATTCGTATATCTTCTTCTGGATTTAAAAGCATTTCAAATAAAAACTTCATCATTATTTGCTTTTGTCTTTGAGTGAGGTGAGTAGAGTATTCTCTAAAAACATCTATATATTCTCTTAACCTAATTGGATTTCTTTCGGTTCTAGCATATTCCAGAAGATTAGTAAGTGATGCTTCGCTTCTTAAAAGATACATTATCTTTATGTTTTTTGAAATAGAATAAAACTTTAGATTTTGAGTTACTTCTTCGCCAAATAAAAGGGAGTATGGCTTTATACTGCATAGGTTTTGAGCAGGGCTTTCATTGTCACTTATATCAATGCCCAGACTTACTATATAGTTCTCAAAATCCTTAAGTCTCGAGTAGGCCTTTCTATATCTTTTTGATTTAGTATCATCAACATTATCAAGCTTATTTAAAATGACATTAAAGGATTCTTCAAGGTTGAAAAAGCTCATTACTCCTTGTTCATTATTTTTTACTCTAAAATCCGAATATATAAGTATTAGGGATTCTATAGGTAGATTTTCAAGCTCTAAATCCCATACCGAATGATTAGTAGCTATATGAGCGAATGTAGGCATATCGTTATCTTTGAACCACTTATCTGTATAGTAGTAATGAAGATAAGGAACACGAGAGACTTCGTTTTTTACGCATCCAAATTTTCCTATATCATGTCCTAGTGACGCGGCAGAAACCTTGGGAATATCAATGTCAAATCCAAGTTTATTCATTTGGTTTGCAATTTTCACAGCAAGGTAATGTATCATAATTACATGATCTATTGTGTTGAAACCATGGATTTCTCTACCTAGTCTCATTACCTCATAAATATGAAGAGTATAGAAATATCTTAAAAATGAAGAGTATTCTTCTGAAGATTCGGACTGAGAATAAATGTCATCATCAACAAATTCTACTTTATAGCTACTATAGGGATAGCAGTTTTTTGTATTTGCCTCTTTTGAATATATTTCTTTAAGAAAGAGCATAAAGAGTTCATAAATAGGAAAGAATCTAGGGTTATATTCAAACTTATCAGGAAAGGAAAGGGATAATGCATAATTGTATAGGTCGTGATGAAAGTTTTGCTTGTCTTTATATCCAATAGACTCTAGCAAAGGAATAAGGCCACTTAGTAATGGCTTATATGAATACTTAAAGTTTTTGTCCATTTCATCTATAGATGATTTAAAATCAGGATTTTTGAATATATTTTCTAGGATAGGGTATTCTTCACCTAATAAATTAGATACTCTATCAGACTTTACTAACTTAAAGAGTTTTTCAAAAAGAGTTGGCATATGGTTCATCTCCTTTTATATTTGTGGTTAAGCTTTTTTCTTATATAAGATATCATACCATTTTCTTGCTATTTGTAATCCAAAAATAATATTAGCTAGAATCTTAAAGAGGTATTATAATATATCTATCAATCCCTGATTTTAGCTTTAAACCTCAGTTGGATATTATATGAAGGAGGTGACACAGCGTTTAGCTGTGACATATGAATCGTTTCTTTCGAATTGGTATTGATGTAGGATCCACAACTATTAAAATGGTTATATTAAATGAATCTGAGGAAATAATCTATAGAAAATACGAGAGACATTTTTCTGATATTAAATCAAAATTTGTATCTATATTAAAAGAGTCTATAGATAAATTAGGAAACAAAAAGGCATCTTTTGTAATTACAGGGTCTGCGGGGATGGGCCTTGCTCAAAAGCTGGATATACCATTTATTCAAGAGGTAGTAGCATCTACAACTGCAATAAAAAAATATGAACCTAGGACGGATGTAGTTATAGAACTAGGTGGAGAAGATGCTAAGATAACATACCTAAGAGATGGAATCGAGCAGAGGATGAATGGGACATGTGCTGGAGGTACAGGGTCTTTTATAGATCAGATGGCATCCCTATTAAAGGTAGATGCACATGGACTAAATGAGCTTGCTAAGGGATATAAAACCATTTATCCTATAGCTGCAAGATGTGGAGTGTTTGCGAAAACAGATGTTCAGCCACTTTTAAATGAAGGGGCACCAAAAGAGGATATAGCAGTATCTGTCTTGCAGTCTGTAGTAATACAGACTATAAGCGGACTGGCTTGCGGTCGCCCTATAAAAGGTAATGTTGCGTTTTTAGGTGGACCGCTTTTTTTTCTTTCTCAGCTTAGAGAAAGATTTATTGAGACACTTAATTTAAAGGAAGATAATATTATTTTTCCTGAAAACTCAGAGCTTTATGTTGCTCTGGGAGCAGCTCTTTCGGCATCATTTGGAAAGACTGTATTTATGGAAAGTATTTTAGACAACTTAGAATCAAAAGAAGATAAGGTCACAAAAGCCCAGAGTCTAAGACCTTTATTTGAAATAGAAGATGAATACATTGAGTTTAAAAAAAGACATGAAAAAAATACTGCTAAAAGAAAGGACTTAAAAGAGTTTACAGGAGAGTGCTTTCTTGGAATAGATGCAGGGTCAACAACAACTAAAGCCGCTCTTGTGGATGAGCAGGGATACATCCTTTATACCTATTATGCTAGCAATGAAGGAAGTCCCCTTAGCTCAACAATCAATATGTTAAAAGATCTATACCTGAAAATGCCAGAAAAGCTTAATATTAGAAGAACTCTTGTAACTGGCTATGGAGAAGGACTTATAAAAGCCGGACTCAATGTGGATTTTTCAGAAATAGAAACTATGGCACATTATAAGGCTGCTGACTTCTTTTGCAAAGGCGTGGATTTCATATTAGATATAGGTGGACAAGATATGAAATCCATGAAAATAAAGGACGGATTTATGGAGAGTATTTTGCTGAATGAGGCGTGTTCTGCTGGATGCGGCTCCTTTATTGATACCTATGCAAAATCCCTTGGAACAGAAATCCATGAGTTTGCTTACAAGGCAATTTCTTCAAAAAAACCTGTGGACCTTGGAAGCAGATGCACAGTTTTTATGAATTCAAGAATAAAACAATCCCAAAAAGAGGGAGCAAGCGTTGCAGATATATCAGCAGGACTTTCCTACTCAGTAATTAAAAATGCTCTTTATAAGGTAATAAAATTAAAAAATCCAGAAGAACTTGGAGAAAAGATAGTGGTGCAGGGAGGGACCTTCCTTAATGATGCAGTATTAAGAAGCTTTGAAATCCTTACAAACAAAGAAGTGATAAGACCAGATATTGCCGGAATAATGGGAGCCTTTGGAGCTGCACTTTTGGCAAAAGACTTATATATGGAAAATAAGGAAGATAGTTATTCAAAAATAGCAAAATTAGATAAGCTAGAGAATTTTAAAAGCTCCATAAAATCATCTAGATGTCAGGCGTGTTCAAACAACTGTTTATTAACTATAAATAAATTTGAAAAGGGATCTTTATATATATCGGGCAATAGATGTGAAACAGGGGCAAGGACAGAAAAATCTAATAAAGATTTGCCAAATTTATATGAATATAAATATAAAAGAGTTTTTGACTATGAGCCTCTTTCAGAAGAAAAAACAAAATATGGAACTGTAGGTCTTCCGAGAGTTCTTAATATGTATGAAAACTATCCATTTTGGCATACTTTTTTTACTGAACTAGGTTTTAGAGTCATGCTTTCAGATGCTTCTTCAAACGAAATTTACGAAAAAGGAATAGAAACCATACCTTCAGAATCGGTATGTTATCCAGGAAAACTAGTTCATGGACATATAATTAACTTAATAGAGAAAAATGCAAAATTTATTTTTTATCCTTGTTTGACCCATGAAGAAAAAGAAGATAAAGATTCGGACAATCATTTTAACTGTCCTATAGTGACCTCATATCCAGAAGTAATAAAGAATAATATGGATATAATTCGAGATGAGGAAGTTCTTTATCAAAAGCCGTTTTTACCGTATACAAATCCTAAAAGGATGAAAAAAAGATTGATTGAAGAGCTAAAAGTATTTTCTATAAATGAAAAAGAAATATCTATGGCTCTTGAAAAGGCATATAAAGAACAAATAAAGTTCAAGGAAGATATAAAAAGAAAGGGAAAAGAGGCATTAAGCTATATTGAAAAGTATAGAAAAAAAGGAATTGTACTTGCAGGAAGACCTTATCATATTGACCCTCAAATAAATCACGGTATACCTCAGATGATAAATTCTCTAGAAATGGCCGTTTTTACAGAAGATGCAATTGCCCACCTTGGAAAAGTTGAAAGACCCCTTAGGGTCGTGGATCAGTGGGCGTATCATTCAAGGCTATATAGGGCGGCTAGTTTCGTAAGCACAAGAGAGGATATAGAGCTTGTACAACTCAATTCATTTGGATGTGGGCTTGATGCTGTTACAGCTGATCAAGTAGAGGAAATCCTAAAAGCATCAGATAAATTATATACTTCCATAAAAATTGACGAAGGAAATAACCTCGGAGCTGCAAGAATAAGACTCAGATCTCTCAAAGCGACAATGAAAGAACGGGAAAAAAGATCATTTAAGGTCCTTGAATCAACCAAGAGTTTTGAAAGAATAATATTTACAAAAGCTATGAAAAAAAATCACACTATACTTGTGCCTCAGATGTCTCCTATTCATTTTCAATTTTTAGAAGAAGCATTTAAAGCATCTGGCTACAATCTTAAGGTCCTGGAAAAAGCAACTAAAATTTCAATAGAAACAGGCCTTAAATATGTGAATAATGATGCTTGCTATCCAGCTATAATAGTAGTTGGGCAACTGATTGAAGCCTTAAAATCAAATGAATACGATTTAGAAAATACTTCTGTCATGATTACTCAGACAGGAGGAGGGTGTAGAGCAACAAATTATATAGGATTTTTAAGAAAAGCACTTATTGATTCAGGATTTGATAGGATTCCAGTTATTTCTTTAAATGCCACAGGAATAGAAAAAAACCCAGGATTTAAAATTACTCCTAGACTCTTTGACAAATCAATAATGGCTCTAGTATTTGGAGATGTTTTAATGAACGTGCTTTACAGAGTAAGGCCTTATGAAAAGATAAAAGGGGCATCTAATGAAGTATATGATAAATGGACTAAAAAAATAAACGATTCTTTGGAAAGCATGGATAGAAATCAGTTTAAAAGATTCATCTATAATATAGTTAAGGATTTTGAAGCCATAGAAATTCTTGATATTAAAAAGCCTAAAGTAGGAATAGTTGGAGAAATACTTGTAAAGTTTCATCCAGATGCAAATAACGATGTAGTCTCAGTTGTAGAATCAGAAGGTGCAGAAGCTGTGGTGCCAGATTTTACAGATTTTCTTCTTTATAGCGCCTACGGATCAAATTATAGATTTAAAAAAGTATCAGGTAGCTTTAAGGCTTTGGCTCTTGGAAATGCAGCAATAAAAGCGATTGAATACTATAAAAGCATTTATAACAATGCCATGAAAAAAAGTCATAGATTTTACGTTCCTTCATCAATAGATGAGATAGCAAAAGGAGCAGAGAAAGTCGTAAGCCTTGGGCATCAGACGGGAGAAGGATGGTTTCTTACGGGTGAGATGGTAGAGCTTATGGACAAAGGTGTAAATAATATAATATGTATGCAGCCTTTTGCATGCCTTCCGAATCATGTTACTGGGAAAGGAATGATAAAAGAGCTAAAGAGGATATATCCTAGGGCAAATATAGTTGCGGTAGATTATGATCCAGGTGCTAGTGAGGTAAACCAGCTAAATAGAATAAAGTTAATGATTTCTTCTGCCTTTGAAAATCTATATAAAGACATGGAAGAAAACTCCTTAAACTCTAAATCAAAGGAGATAAAAAATTATATAGAATGCCTAGAATCAAAGTAAGTACATCGCCCGCTAATTCAACCGAAGATTGTAAGCTTATTCTATTGCATTGTTTTATTTATAATAAAAATCAGAGAGGATTTTCAATATTTACTCTCTGATTTGAATGTTTATGTCGTAATAAATGGTATAATTGATAAAGATGATTTTTTATTTAGGAAATGGAGTGAATTATATTGGAAATTTGGGAACCCATATTGTTATTGATTCTCATATTTGGCTCAGGGTTTTTCTCTGCTTCTGAGACAGCTCTTTTATCTATGAGCAAAATTCGGTTAAAACATATGGTAAAGGAAAATGTAAAGCATGCCAAAAATATAGAAAAGCTTCACGAAAATCCAAATAAGCTTTTAGGAACAATACTTATAGGAAATAATGTGGTTAATATAGGAGCATCTGCACTGGCTACCTCAATAGCTATAACTCTTTTTCCAAATGGAGGAGTGGGAATAGCCACCTTGCTTATGACTATAATAATACTAATATTTGGAGAGGTAACACCTAAAAATCTAGCAATTCAGCATGCTGAAAAATTTTCAGTTACAATATCTCCAATCATAGAATTTTTAGTAAAATTATTTGCACCATTTGTATTTGTACTAACAAAAATAACTAATGTCTTTATAAAAGTCCTTGGAGGAGACTCTGAGATTAAAAAGCCTTTCATTACTGAGGAAGAGTTTATGACCCTTGTAGATGTGTCAAACAAAGAAGGGGTCATAGAAACTGAAGAAAGAGAAATGATATACAATATTTTTCAATTTGGAGACTTAAGGGTACGAGACGTAATGATTCAGAGGATGGATATAAAATCTGTTTCCATAGATGATACCTATGAGGAAGTTCTTGAGGTTTTTAAAAAAGAGAAGCTTTCAAGACTTCCAGTATATAAAGATACTATTGATGATATTGTAGGAATAATATATGCGAAGGATATATTTTTCTCTGAGAAGGCCATCGATTCTTTTAAAGTCGAAGATTTTATGAGACCACCTTTTAATACCTTTGAATTCATCAAAATTGCAGACTTTTTCAAACAAATGCAGGGAAATAGGATCCATATGGCTACAGTTCTGGATGAATATGGAGGCGTAGCAGGGATAATCACTATGGAGGATATTGTAGAGAGTATTTTTGGAGATATAAATGATGAGTTTGATGAAAATGAAGAGGAGATAGAAGTAATTAAAGAAGATGAATATGTAGTAAATGGCGGAGCAAGACTAGATGAGTTAAATGATATGCTAGGGATTAGGTTAGAGTCAGAGGATTTTGAGTCAGTGGGAGGATTTATCATTGGAGAAATCGGAAGACTTCCAAAGACAGGAGAAGTAATTCATTACCAAAATATAAAATTTGTAATGGAACAGGTAGATAATAATAGAATAAAAAAAATTAGAATATTTACCTAGACAGTAAATATTTAGTAAAGATATGCACATCAAAATTTCAATTTTGTAACCTTTATGACATAGATTTTTTTGTAAAATTGTGGGAAAATTAAAAACAGAGTCTAAAACCTAATTACAATAATTAGGTTTTATTTTTTAAAATTTTGAGAGGGGTGTAGATATTGAAAAGATTTATTTCTGTTTTTATGATGGTTTTTGTTTTATTTACTAATTTAAGTTTTGCGTCTCCAGAAGCTAACTACTGGGACGAGCTTAAAGAAGTATATGACTGGGAATATATGGAATCCCAGCAGACTATGAGGCTAAAATTTGACGTTCCTGGACAATTTAGCGGAGACTATGTAGTAGATATGACAGGAAAAGGAAATATGAGTGAGCTTGTATCAAAGCTGGATATAAAAATTACTGATGCTAAAGGTGCAGTGAACCTTCCTGATATAAGCTTTTATACAAATGGAACTGATTTTTATATAAACACTTCTGCATTTGAGGGGTTCATGTCTCTAATGGGAGTTGAACTTGGGGAAATAGAAGAAGATTATATAATGGTTAAAAACACTCAGTCTCCTGTAGATATGAATTCAGAGATATTAAAAGAATTATTAGGTTTTATAGAAGATATAGAGCTTGATGTAGATCTTGGAATGGTTCAAGAAGGAAGAACATATACCCTTGAGCTTGACTCTGATAAGCTTATTGATCTTTTAGATTCGTACATGAGATATGTAATCGCAAATCTTAATAATATGCCTACTAGCTTTATGCCAGAAGACATGAAGATCAGCGAAGAAGAAATAGAGGAAGCTTTGATTATGTATGATCAAATGGTTACTCCATACATACCAGTGGCTAAAGAGATGATTAAAGGAAGCAATTATGTGCAAGTTACTGTATTTGAAGATTCAGCATACACTGAAGAAGCGACTTTAAACATTGTTTCTCCATTTGTTAATGGACAGATGACTATTAATTCAAGTGCGAAAGAAGTAGAATCTTTAGACCTTTCTCTTCCAACTTCAGTAAAGGTAATGACAGAAGAGGATCTAAACAGTCTTATTATGCCAGGAGGAGAATTAACTTCTGGAAACTACCTTATGATAGGATTAGATGGACAATATATGCATATTACGCCATCTCAAGAAGTTGTTACTGGAAAGCTAAGCATTAAAAATGAAGGTGGATTTACATTTGTAAATGTAAATGAAATATCTGGTCTATTGGGAGTTATAATAGAAACGAATGAAGAATATATAAGAACAACAGACCTTGTAGAGCTTGGATTTACAGTTAACTGGAACAGCGAAAATAGAACTATAGAAATCTATTAATTAAAATCTTAAAAGGTCTTGGAGATGTTATCTTCAAGGCTTTTTTTTGTAGATTTGTAGAATAGATATCTTTTGAAATAAATTGGAATGATGCGAAAAATCTAAAAATATGTTACTATTTAGTTAACTAATAAGAACTAGGAGGATACCATGAATAAACTAGTAGAGAGATTTTTGCATTATGTAAAGTACGATACTGCTTCTGACCCTAAAGAAACCAATTGCCCTACAACACATGGACAGATGGTTTTGGCTGAGGCTTTAAAAAATGAACTTATAGATATTGGCCTTAAGGATGTAACTTTAGATGAAAATGGCTACATAATGGCAACCTTGGAATCTAATTTAGATTATGAAACAGATGTAATTGGATTTATTGCACATATGGATACAAGTCCTGATTTTAGTGGTGCAAATGTAAATCCAAGAATTATAAAAGATTATGACGGAGAAGATATAAACCTCTCTAGTGATGTGGTATTAAAGACTGAAGATTTTCCAGAAATATTAAGATACAAGGGTCAAGATATAATAGTGACAGATGGAAGCACTCTTTTAGGGGCTGATAACAAAGCTGGGATTGCAGAAATCATTACGGCTATTGAGTACCTTATAGAAAATCCAGAGATAAAGCATGGGACTATCAAACTTGGTTTCACTCCAGATGAGGAAGTGGGAAAAGGTGCAGACAAATTTGATGTGGAGCTTTTTGGAGCAAAATATGCATATACTATAGATGGAGGGGAAATAGGAGAGCTTGAATATGAAAACTTCAATGCAGCCTATGCTAGAATCACAGTAAACGGAAGAAACGTCCATCCAGGAAATGCAAAAAATAAAATGATAAATTCAATAACTCTTGCCCAAGAGTTTACAAGACATCTACCAGAAATGGAAGTTCCAGAGCATACTGATGGTTATGAAGGGTTTTATCATTTAAATGATTTTATTGGAAATGTAGAGCAGACTAAACTTTACTATATAATAAGAGATTTTGATAAAGATAGCTTTGAAAACAGAAAAAAATTTTTAGAAGAAAAGATTTTTGAACTTAATAATAAATATGGAGAAGCTGCGTTCCAGATGGAGCTAAAGGATCAATATTACAATATGAAAGAAAAAATAGAGCCTAATATGATACTTGTAGATAAGGCTTTTATGGCTATGGAAAAAGCAGGTGTAAAGCCTATAGTAAAACCAATAAGAGGTGGGACTGATGGAGCTAGACTTTCTTTTATGGGGCTTCCAACACCAAATATATTTACAGGAGGTCATAACTTTCATGGGAAGTATGAATATATACCTGTAAGGTCTATGGAAAAAGCTGTAGAGGTAATTATAAATATAGCAAAAGAGTTCGCTAATAAGTAGACTAAACTTTGAAATATTAGAGACTCGGAGTCCCGAGTCTTTTTTTATGAAAAAAATTAGGTTTTTATGTATATTTTTATATATTTTGGGTACAGATATAAAGTTAATAAAAACATTAAGTGTGGGGTGGACGTATGACCTTTGATTTAGGACTAATATTTAAGGAAAGCTATTATATGATTGCAGTTTTCAACGAAAAAGGAGACCTTGAATATTCAAATAAAAAATTTAATATGTATTTTCCAAATGTAAAAAACAAGTCTTCATTCGATGATATAAAAGTATCTGAAGAAATATACAGTCCAAAAAGAAAAGGGATGTCTGTAGAGTCTCCCGACATGGATGGAATCGTAAAATTTGAAATAAATTTTCAAAATGGGTTTAGCTCTTATATGGGACAAAAGCTCAACTACGATATGATAATTTCTTTAGGTGAAGCAGCTGGAATATCATCGTATTCTAAAGAAAAAAAACAGGTAGGAGCAACAATTGCCAGAAATAAAATGAATGCTTATTGTACTTTGATGCTTAGCAGAGAATTAAATATAAAATATGTTACAGAAAACATATATGAAATATTAGGTGAAAATAAATATCTAGGAAAAAATTTAGAAGAAATATTTAATACAGAAGTTGCAGATGAAATTAAAAGCAGAATAAAACTTTTAAGGATTTTTGAAGATACTACACTTGATATAGATGGAAAGCTCATTGTATTATCTCAATTAAGCTCTGGATATATTGTCTTAAATATTTATCCCTATTCATCAAATGTAATGAATAAATTTGAAGAAATATCTAATCTGAAATATAAAATCAAAAAGCTAGAAGCAGAGCTTTCAGCAAGAGAAAAGTTTATTAAAGCTCAAAAAGAGATTTTTAGAAATATGGCAACTGTAGATGGGTTAACAAAGTTATATAATAGAAGGTATCTTATAGAAAAATATACAGATGAAGTAGAAAAATCATCACTTTATGGATATAAGTTTGCAATGACAAGTATTCATATAGATAATTTCAAAAAAGTAAATTTAGACCTTGGATATGAAAAAGCTGATGAAATGCTAAAAAAACTGTCCATATTAATAAGAAAAAACCTTGACTATAAAAAAGATTTAGCATTTAGGACAAGCAGTGCTGATTTTGTGATTTTGTCTTCCCCATCAACTGACGGACAGGCCAGGGAAAGATTTACAGAAATAAAATCTGAATTTGAGAAAGAAACAGGTCTCACATTAACAATGAAGGTAGTAGATTCAGATACTACAGTGGATGGAATTTCAAAGAGTGAGTTTATGTGGATGGATATTACAAAATAATATTAAAATTACAATCTAAATAAAACTATTTACAGTCTAAAAAGACTAAAAGATTTTTTCTTTTAGTCTTTTTTTATGAAATATGAGGAAAAATCCTATTTAGATGGTTTAAAATATCAAAGATTTTATAGAGCTGCCTCCATTTTCTATGTCTATTAAGCGTATCTCTCTATTTTCTATAATTGCTACAGAATGGACATCATCTCTTGGAATAGAAGGGCTTCCGGGATTTAAAACTATGATTTCATCCAGCATTTTTAAATACTTTATATGTGTATGACCATATATGAATATATCGCATCCGAATTCCTTTGCATCTTCTAAAATTTTGTCAATAGATTTTGTATACCCATGGGCAGCCATTATTTTAAGTCCTTCAATTTCTAAAAATAAATAAGGATCCATAATTTCATGTTTTATGAGTTCAATATCAAAATAGCTATCACAATTTCCCCTTACAAACACTATATTTTCCATAGAGTTTATAAGCTGAGCTACTGCATTAGAGTCATAATGATTATCTGAATTGTGTTTGGGATTATGATATAAAATATCTCCAGCATGAATTATTTTGTCACAGTCCTTTAGATAGCTTAATGCTTTTTCAAAGTAATGAATATTTCCATGAGTGTCGCTTATTACTCCAATTTTCATAAATCCCTCCCCCTTTATAAGAATTTTTCTGTAACCTTACTCCAAAATTCATAATCACCAAGTCTTAAAAGTTTGATTTTTATTGTGGAGGTCTGAAGATAGATATCGACTATTTGATTGTATTTATGCTCTGTACCGTCTGTGACTACAAGTATGGAGTCCTCAAATCTATATTCCGGACTCACTTTTATGATTGCATTGCTTGGAAGTATCATACTTGAAGTGAAGGATCTATATGCATTAGTGTTTATTGGAGAAAGTGGAGTAACCTGAATCAATCTTAATACAGGGTCTACTATGCTTCCCCCAGCAGAGTAATTATAGGCAGTAGAACCCGTAGATGTAGAAATAATAATACCATCTCCACTAAAGCACTCTATAAATTTACTGTTTACGCTTATATTAAGATGTATAGTTCTGCTTTTATCACCCTTTATTACAAATTCATTTATTGACTGGAGCTCTATGCAGCTTGTTCGTGTGCATATAGAAGCTTCAATAGGGCTGATTTCCTGAACTGTATATTTTCCATCGATATATGCATCGATGAAGTTATCTATTTGGTGAGGCATTATTTCTTGAAAAAATCCTAGATGGCCAGTATTTATTCCTATTATTGGAATTTCTGGAAAACTAAAGTCGTGAATAGTTTTTAAAAAAGAGCCATCTCCTCCTATAGCTATAATAAGCTCCGCATCTTGATTGTAAGTTTCTAGGACTTCAAAGTCGAATTTTTCCAATTTTTGTCTAACAGCCTCTGCTGTTCTGACAGAACGATCGTATTGGTTATATGTGATGATGATTTTTCGTTTCAATGTCATCGCTCCAATCTTTTGCTTTAGGATTATTATATCATATATGGTTTAGTTTGACTTTATTGCCTTAGACTATTATAATGTTTTGGAATTAAATAGAAAAAAGAGGTGTAAAATGTGGCTTAGAAATATGCAGAGTTATAAAAGCCTTATTTGGCAGCACAATGGGGACGAAAAGACATTAAAAAAAGTTTTATTAGAAGATATGAATATTTCTGTAAGACTTCTTTATACTTTAAAAAAAGAGAATAGAGTATTATTAAATGAAAAGACAAAAAAATTTCATGATATAGTAAATAATCAAGATATAATAAAGGTAGAGCTTCCTAAGGAGAAAAATGATTATGAGGCTTTTGAGAAAGAAATTAAGATAATATATGAAAATGATGACTTAATAGTTGTAGAAAAAGAGCCATATATGGTAGTTCATCCTACAAAAGGCCATCCTGATAAAACCTTGGCAAATGCTCTTGTTTATACCTTTCATAAAAAAGGAATACTAGGGAAAATAAGATTTGTAAACAGGCTTGATAGAGATACATCTGGAATATTGATTGTAGCAAAAAACAGCTACTGCCATAGCGTAATGACTAAAGATGATAAGATGTGGGAAATGGATAAGACCTATACTGCAGTAGTTGAAGGTGAGATTGGGGATTCTGAGGGTACTATAGATATGCCGATTCTTAAGGATGAAGACGGAATAAAAAGAATCGTCCATGAGGATGGGCAAAGAGCAATAACTCATTATAAGGTGGCTAAAAGGCTAAAAGGGGCTACACTTTTAGAGGTAAGTTTGGAAACTGGAAGGACACATCAGATAAGAGTTCATTTTTCCCATATGGGACACCCCCTCCTTGGAGATGAACTTTACGGAGGGAGTATGAAAGATATTAAAAGGCAGGCCCTTCATTGTAGCTCCTTAGGCTTTTATTCCCCTAGGGAGTCTGAAAAAATAATAGTAAGGTCAGAGCTACCTCATGATATTAAAAATCTAATAGAAACCCTTTCGGTTTAAAAAAGATTAGAGGGAAAATTTAGATTAAAGCTGAGTCTCTACATATTCAACTATGTCTCTAAGACTTACGAAATTTTCAACCTGCTCGTCAGGGATTTCTATGGAAAATTCATCTTCTATTGCCATGATAATCTCTACAGCATCTAAAGAATCTGCTTCAAGGTCCTCGGTTATTGTAGTATCAAGAGATATTTTTTCTTCATCTAGACCAAGGTGATCAGCTATTATAAATCTTACTTTTTCATAAACCATTAAGTTACCTCCTAAGTTCGCTTTGATGGAATCTTCGAAGATAGTTTAATATAGATTTTAGGATTTTGCAACAAAAAGAAAATAAAATTAAGGAGAATTGAATTTGAGATATAGAAAATCAAAAAATTATAAAGAGAAAATGCTGGGATTTTATGATAGTCTCTTTGTTGATTCTGAAAAGATAAAACCTGGAAACTGGAATAATTTATTTAAAAATAATAATCCCATAATGATTGAGGTTGGATGCGGCAAGGGAGGGTTTCTTATTGAACTTGCCAAAAGAAACAAAAATATAAATTATATTGGAATTGAAAAGGTAGAGCCATTAGTCCTTGAAGCATTAGATGAAATCAAAAGAGAGGGTTTGCAAAACATACTATTTACAAGCTTTGATGCAAATCATATAGAATCTCAATTTGAAAAAAATGAAATATCAAGGGTCTATCTCAACTTTTCAGATCCATGGCCTAAAAAAAGACATTCTAAAAGGAGACTCACAAGTATAAATTTTTTGAAAAAGTATAGAGAAATTTTAGATTCTGAGAAAGAGATTATTTTCAAAAGTGATAATTCAGGATTATTTGAGTTTACGTTAACAGAGCTTAGTGCAGCTAAAGCTCTTATTACATCTGTGGATATAAATCTTCATTCCAAGGAAAAGGACGAGAAAGATGAAAAATATATTCTTACAGAATATGAAAAAAGATTCCTTGCTCAAGGAATGCCTATATATAGGGTAACGGCTCATCTATAAAAATATTAAATACTATTAAAACATAACAATGCTTGATATTTAAAGCACTAGGCATTATTATATGTATATGAATATTTTGAAAATAATGATAAGGAGGGGTGATTGTGACTGTAACTATAAAAGACGTAGCAAAAATGGCTGGGGTATCAATATCTACAGTATCAAGAGTAATAAACAATTCTAAGCCGGTAAGCAGTGATATAAGAGACAGGGTGCTTAAGGTCATTAAAGAAACAGGTTATGTTCCAAACCCTGTAGCTAGAAGTCTTGTAATGAAAAAGAGCCAGATAATAGGGGTTATAGTTCCAGATATATCCAATCTTTTGATAGGAGAGCTCCTTAATGGAATCGAAGAGATAGGTAGAATGTATGACTACGATATACTTCTTTGTAATACATATGGAGAAATAGAAGAAGAGCTAAAGTATATTAATCTTTTAAAATCCAAATCTGTAGCTGGAATAGTATTTGTAACGGGAAAAATTGATGAGAAAACTGTAAATGCTATAGAAGAAGGAAATGTTCCTGCTGTTTATATCGGGAAAAATGCAAAGGATTTTGATATATATTCTGTAAGTATAGACCATGAAAAGGCTTCTTATGAAATGACCAAGTATCTTATAGAAAAAGGAAATAAAAAAATCGCATTTTTTAGAGCATCAATAGAAGACAATATAGAGGACTCTGAAAGATATAAAGGCTATAAAAAAGCCCTTGAAGACTCAAATATAGAATTAGACAAATCTATTGTCCTACAAGGAGATGAAACCAGCGACTCGGGATATATGTTGGCTAAAGATCTTATAGAAAAAGAAAACATACCTGAGGCTGTATTTGCATCTAGTGATGAAGTTGCTATAGGGGCAATGAATGCATTTATAGACAATTCTATTAAGGTCCCTGAAGAGGTAAAAATAGCTGGATATGACGACATTAAAATTGCATCTATGGTTAGACCTTCACTGACTACTATAAAGACGCCTATTTACGATATAGGGGCAGTTTCAGCAAGAATGATTATAAAGATGATTAATAAGGAGCAGCTTGATTCCAAGCATATAATTCTTCCCTATACTCTGATGAATCGTCAAAGTACAAATTAACATACAAAATAATAATATCTAAGGAGATGAAAAACTTGACTATAAACACAGTATATATCACGCCAAATGGGATTAAGATTGAAGATGTAGTAAAAGTTGCAAGGGAAGGATATAAGGTAGCTCTCTCAAAAGAGAGCTCCGAGGCTATAAATAAAGCAAGAGAATTAGTGGATAGATATGTAAAAGAGGAAAGAGTTGTATATGGTCTTACAACTGGATTTGGAAAGTTTTCAGATGTAGCAATAAACAAAGATGAGACGGGTCTTCTTCAAAGAAACCTTATTATCAGCCATGCTTGTGGAGTAGGCAAACCTTTGCCTGAAGAAACAGTTAGAGCCTTGATGCTACTTAGAGTAAATGCACTTTCAAGAGGATACTCAGGAATCAGACTCTCTACAGTAAATGTACTTATAGAAATGCTAAACAAAGGAGTTCATCCATACATACCTGAACAAGGCTCACTAGGAGCCAGTGGAGATCTTGCTCCTCTTTCACATATGGTTCTTACTATGCTTGGAGAAGGTGAAGCATATTATGAAGGAGAACTTTTATCTTCAAAGGAAGCAATGGAAAAAGCTGGAATTTCCACTATAGAGCTTACATCAAAGGAAGGTCTGGCTCTTATAAATGGAACTCAAGTAATGACTGCGATAGGGGCTCTTGGGGTATATGATGCTGTAAATCTTATGAAAGCTGCTGATATCTGTGCTGCTCTTACAATGGAAGCTCTTGAAGGTATAGTGGATGCATATGACCATAAGGTACACGAGGTAAGAGGACATAAAGGTCAGATAAACACGGCTAAAAATGTGCTTAATCTTTTAGAAGGGTCTCAAAGAGTTACAAGACAGGGCGAAAAGAGAGTGCAAGATGCATACGCATTAAGATGTACTCCTCAGATACACGGTGCAAGTAAGGATGCTATAGAGTATGTAAAGAGCAAAATTGAAATTGAAATAAATGCAGTTACTGATAATCCAATCATATTCCCAGAACAAGATGAAGTAATTTCAGGAGGAAACTTCCACGGACAGCCTATGGCTCTTGTAATGGACTTTATGGCTATAGCAGTATCTGAAATTGCAAATATTTCAGAACGAAGACTTGAAAGACTTGTAAACCCGGCTCTATCCAACGGGCTTCCAGCTTTCTTATCTGAAAAGGGAGGGCTGAATTCAGGATTTATGATAGTGCAGTACTCTGCTGCATCTCTTGTTTCAGAAAACAAGGTTCTTTCACATCCTGCTTCTGTAGATTCAATACCTTCTTCTGCTAATCAAGAAGATCATGTGTCTATGGGAACTATAGGAGCTAGAAAAGCATCAAAAATAATAGAGCATGCTCAAAATGTACTTGGAATGGAAATGATGGGAGCTTGCCAAGGTATAGATCTTAGAGAAAAGGCTCAACTCGGAAAAGGGACAGAGCTTGCATATAAATCACTAAGAGCAGAAGTAGCTATGCTTAAAGAAGATAGAGTAATGTATAAAGATATAAATAAATGTGTAGATATAATTAAAAAAGCTAAGATTATTAATGATATAGAGGACGCTATAGGAAATCTTACCCTTTAAAAAATATGAAATTTATTGTATAATAAATTAAGTAACCTGAGATGTGCGTTTATTGCTCTTAAATTCAACCGACATGTAGCATAAGGGAGCTTTTGTTCTATTAATGAAAAAATGCCTGAAGAGGGACTTTTGAGTTAGTAGGCTGGGCACCCACCTGATTGAATAATCGGGTCTGAATTTAACGCAGTGACGGCATCTTGGGTTTTCTTATTTTCTAACGCTTACAGAACTTTTTATACATATTTAGACACCCACTAATTCGGTTTTAATATCGGAGAGGTGGGTGTCTTTTTTGTGGCTAAAGAGCTGAAAATAGATCAATCAGCAATTAAAAATTTAACTTTCAAAATATTGGCAGAGGACTTCATAAAAAAAGGTAGAGTCAAAGGGTATGCAGATGCCACTATACAAAAGTATACAGAGATATTTCATTATTTTACAAAGTTTTATGATGAGGATAATCCAGTTTCCAAAATTGGAGAAAAAACAATCGATGAGTACATTCTATTTGAGAGGTCAAGGGGAATTAAAGATTCGACCATAAACATAAGACTTGCATCACTTAATACTCTTTTTAGATTTGGATATGCAAGAGGACAAATGTAAAAAGTATATGTATTAAGGATTAAAACTGATGATGTAGTCAAAGAAACTTACACAAAAGAAGAATTAGATATATTACTAAAAAAGCCAAATATTAAAGTTTGTACATTTGCTCAGTATCGTACTTGGGTTATTATTAATTTTTTTATGGCAACAGGGTGCAGAGCATCAACTCTTAGAAATATAAAAATTGAAGATATAGATATGAAAAATAAAGAAATAATATTCAAACACGCCAAAAATAGAAGGCAGCATATTATCCCATTAGCTGATATATTACAAGACGTTTTAAAAGAATATTTAATAATAAGAGATGGTATGCCTCATGATTGGTTATTTTGCTCCAGAACAGGTGAAAAAATAACTAAGAATTGCCTCACGAATAGTATCATAACTTATAACAGGAGACTTGGAGTAGAGAGAACAGGCATACACACATTTAGACATACATTTGCTAAGTTTTGGATTTTGAATAATGGAGATGTGTTTAGACTTCAGAAGATACTAGGTCATAAAAACTTTGAGATGACACGTATGTATGTAAATATGTTTGGACAGGATCTCAAATATAAATTTGATGAATACAATCCACTTTCATCATTTGAGCGTAAAACAAGTGTATCCATGAATAAATTTAGAAACAAATAATTAAATTTTCACAACTTAATAACTTGCAAAAAAAGACTATATTCGAATAGGCTTATTAAAGTGCGTCAAAAATCAAATGTACTTGAAAGTCAAAAATCAGTGTTTTCAAGGGGTTTATTTTGTCCCTATTTTCAAATTTAAAAGGGAGTTAGGATCGTTCTCTTAAATTTATTAATAATGGAGGTGTAATTATGACTAATTCAAAAAATACTTCATTAAAGATGGACTTTTTGAAAAGCAAAAACATTAAAATTACATCATCTCAAGATGCTTTAAAAGATGTAAAACCTATCGAGTGGAGTCAATCTGTTATAAATGGCTCTAACAAAGTTCTTGTGGAATGTAAATTTATGACAATTTAGACTAGTGTAGCGATAAGAGGTATGTTATTCTCTTATTGGAGGTGTAAAATGCCAATTAATATTGATTTACATAAAACACAACGATATTTGGATTGGATGAAAAACAAATTATTTATTGACTCGAATGCAATGAAAGCAAAGGGTAGAATTGTGAAACGTGGTGAAGTGTATAGGTGTAATCTAGGTATGGGTGTAGGTAGTGAAGAATGCAAAGAACGCCCGTGTGTAATTCTACAATATGATGCTGGGAATACAAGGTCGCCGAATACAATAGTTGCTCCTATTACACATTCTATTTCAACTTTACCTATAGTTGTACCTATCGCAAATCAAACTAATGCAGCAGGAGATTTGATTCTTGATGGTAACGTTTTGCTTGGGAATATAGTTTGTGTTAGCAAAGCTAGATTGGGGGATTATATCACCACTCTCCCAACAAATGAAATGAAAGCTGTAGATGAGGCATTAGCTATTTCTTTAGACGTGAAAAGACACTATGATAAACTAATGAACATTCACAACGACAAGTTAGATTATATTGAAAAACTCAATAATAAAGTGGAAGAACTTAAGTCTGAAATTGAAGTTAAAAATTCTGAGTTAATCAAATATGAAGAATTAGCTCGAAAGTTTGGGTTTGCAGATATTGAGTCAATCGAACGGTTTATAAGTGAAAAAATATCTTAGAAATTATTTACAAATAATAGGATTAGTGATACTATTGAGATACAAAGATGTTGCTCACGAGTGGGGTAGCGGTATAATACTTCAAAAATAGGGACTACGAGTGAGTCCCTAGTATCTTTTTTGTGTAACTATGAGTTTTATGGGTATATAATTGATACAAAGATACTATGAGATGAACGCTCATAGTGGTATAAAATCAAATGCGGGAGACTACGGGTGAGTCTCCCAATATTTCGCAACCATAAATTTAACAAAAACTTATATATTTTTACCATTTAGAACGGGCTACTTTAGTCTGTTCTTTTTGTTGCTCATTTTTAAATACCAAATTACTAATAAACCAAAACAACCTACCCATTAAAATAGGTATTTTAATCAGATTTAGAGGGTTGAACACGTTGCAATCACTAGCTTTAATCTCTCTATTTTTGATTTTTGGGAGTTATTTTTGAAAAGTATCGGGCTAAGTGGTGTTTTTGAAGAGATTTATTAAAAATTTCAACACTTTAAAGATTTGTGAATTTAACTATTGTTAAATCTCTTTTTTTTCTGATATTCTATTAGAAAAAGGGGGATTAATTTTGTGGAGATATAAAGAAAATAATGATGTAAACAGGTTATATGAGAGGGTAAAAAAAACTAAAAATACAGAAGAAAAGATAAGAATAATAAAAAAACATATTAATAAGTTAAAAGACTATGATAAATTTGAATACGATTTAAATTATAGGATTGATAACATTATTCTTGTGGAGCCATTTAGCATAATTTTATCTGTGATATTAGTTGCAGTAGGAACATTTGTATTAAGTAGCTTAGATATAAAATCTAAACCAATGTTTGAGTTTTTTGAAATTGCTCTGTATTTTCCATTAGGTGTTTTAATTATATTAGCACCTATATATTCATATTCTCTGGAAGAGAAATCAATTCTTTTGAACATTAAAAATATATTTGAAAAAGAAAGAGTTATTAAATAAAAAATAGAAAAATTAAATAATTATTAAAATTTTGAAGAGAGTTAACTGAATTACAGTTGCTCTCTTTTTTAATTTAAAATGAGGTGGTAAAAGTGGGTGAAAGTGCAATAGTAAAAGCTATATCAACAGGCATCTCAGCTACAGCAATATACTTGATTGGAGGGATTGACATACTAATACAGACCCTTCTTATAATTACATCACAGGGATAGCTAAGGGTGCTAAAAATGGAGAATTAAACTCTATGAGAGGCTATCAGGGCATTTGAAAAAATGTGGTGTGATGATTGGTGTTATTGTAGCAGTACAACTAGATAAATTACTTGGGAGTGATATGTTCAGAACGACAACTATCACTTTTTTTGTGCTTAATGAAGGAATTAGCATAGTTGAAAATTTAACTGTGGTTGGGGTTGAGTTACCTCAGCCACTAGTTAAATTTATGAAGAGTTGGAAAGAACAAGAGAATGACAGGGAGGTGTAAGTATGAGAAGAATAGATAAAATAATACTACATCATTCTTTAACCAAAGACCAAAAAGTTGTTGACTTTCATGCCATTAGAAATTATCACATTAACACCAATAAGTGGAGAGATATAGGATATCACTATGTTGTTGAGTTAGTTGGAGATAACTATGTAATTTTTAATGGTAGAGGCGAACATGAAGCAGGAGTGCATACAGCAGGACAAAATGCAAATAGTATAGGGATATGTTTGGTAGGTAATTTTGATGTTACAGTACCACCAGATGCTCAGATAGATAAGCTGGTTGAGTTAATCAAAGATATATACTCAAGATGTGGAATCCTACCTATACATGGGCACAACGAGTATTCTACAAAATCATGTCCCGGAAGATTATTCCCTATGGAAAAAGTTAAGGATCTAGCTAGTGGGAAATCTCAATCCACTCAGATTTTAAATCAGGTTGGTATAGTTAATGCCAGTCCTCATCTTAATGTTAGAGAGGGTGCTGGGGTTAATTTCCAAAAAATAGGGGAATTACCAAATGGTACTGAGGTTAAGGTTGTTGGACAAAAAGATAATTGGTTAGAAATTGAATATGGAACTGCATTTGTACATAGAGATTTTGTTAAGCTAAATGATAAAAAAGATGAGGTAATTGATATGAAGAAGTTTGAGTATGAAGTACAGGGAATTACTCATATTGGTCTTATGTCAATAAAACGGACAACACAAATGTAATATATTCTAGAATCTATTAACTTGCATGCTTTTTTTCATAATCATATGGCGAAGCCATATGGCAGTGACTATGAATTCTTGTAGTGTTGTAAAAGGCTTCTATATATTCAAAAATCAGACTATGAGCATGGTTGAGGTTCTTTATGACGAACCTGTTCAGATACTCTCTTTTTATCAGAGCATGAAATGATTCGATTACAGCATTGTCCCAAGGCATAGCTTTCTTGGAATAGCTTCTGATGAATTTACCTGCCGGCGTAGCATCCATATATGCTTTGGACACATACTGGACGCCTCTATCCCTATGAATTAGTATCGGAGCATCTGAATATCTTGAAGATTTTGCTTTATTTACAGCTGCCAATACGCTCTCGCTTGAAAGTGAATCCGAAAGATTCCATCCTACAACTTTGCGAGAAAACAGATCCATTATTGTTGTCAAATAAACGAATCCATCCAATGTCCACACATAAGTTATATCCGTTACCCAAACTGTATTTGGAGATTTAGGCGAGAACTTTCTGTCTAGGATATTTTTAAGCTTGATATCAAAATCCGGATCGATAGTAGTTCTTTTATATGGACTTACCCAGATGGCTTTTATTCCTAATTCACGCATATAGTTTCCAACCGTTTTTTCTGCGATTATATGCCCTTTGCTTCGAAGTATGGATGTGATCTTAGGAGCTCCATAGATTTGTTTTGATTCGTTGTAAATCTTTATGATTTCTTGTTTTATCCTCTGTTTTCTAATCTTTTGACTTGAATCTTGTCTTTTCATATAGTCATAGTATCCGGAGGATGATACGCCTAGTATTTTAAGCACACTATTAACTGAAATACGGCGTTCTTTAGATAATTTAGCAACTTCAATATATATTGCTTCAGTTAATCTTTGTTTAGTATGCCTATGGCCTTTTTTAGGATTTCAAGTGCATCTTCTTTATCTCTTAGTTCCTTTTTAAGCTTTGCAATTTCTTTTTCGGAATCCGACGAATAGTTACCAGAGCCTCTGTGATTCACAATATTATCATTGTTTTTTGCATTTTGGATTCAGTTGTTAAGACTCGAAGCACTTATTTTTAGATCCGCGGCAGCGGCTTTCATAGATTTACCGGATGAATGGTAATAGCTGACTGCATCTTGTTTGAATTCTGCGCTATGCTTTGTATTTTTTGTTCCCATATTATCTCTCCTTATCTGATAAAATCATTATATCAAATTCAAGGATATATCATGTTTAGCTTCTCCGTTATTTATTCTAACAGCATTTATGGGATATAAGCGGTCTGAAAATAAGATTTACATATGTGTAAGACCAGATAGCAGCCATGATAGGATAATTCAATCATGTAAAAATTTAGGATTGGATTTTGCGATTAGTTTGGATGGTGGAGGAAGTTCATCTATCAAAGTTGATGGAAGTGTCAAGGTTAGTGGAGATGGTAGACCAGTAAATAATTATTTGTATGTTAAGTGATATAAATCTCCTACATATTGAAAATGAGTATATAAAAAGTTAGGGAAGTTTTCCTTGTGTATTATCCGTTCCTCATGGTGAAGAACGCATAATACATTAAATTCCCTATAAATAGTGTGACTATTTCCTCTTTTACTTGGTACAATAGTAGTGGGAGTTTGAATTAAAACACTAAGGGGGATTTTATATGAAGAAATTATTAATTTTATTGGTTTTTACTACTATATTTTTATTTGGATGTTCAGAGTCAGCTTCCAAAGTAGAAGACGACATTATCTTGGAGGATGACAATTTGGCTTTAAGTGTTTTATTCAGAAATGTTGAAGTAGAAAATGATACAGTTATTAATCGGCTAACCTTCAAGGGAAATGTAGTTAATAGAAACTTTAAAGACATAGAGGGCTATGGATTACTCACCACTTATGGCAAAGATGGCAGAGCCTTAGAAACTATTTTCTTTGAATTACCTGAATTAGATAGAAGTAGCTTTGGAAACTTTGAAGTTTATGCGAAAAACGAAGATGTTGAAGATTATGAACTTGAAATTTTTGAAGTTTCGGAACGCAAAAAGAACCAAAGAATTCCAAGTTTGGAAAACGTAAATCAGAGTATAGAGTTTAGTGACGATATAACGGTAAGTAGTTCAGTTGGAAGTTTATATACTGTAATGGGTCGGTATACTAATAAAAATAGCACACCTGTTTCTGGGATGGCTAGAATAACCTTTTTTGATTCAGATGGCAGAATAATAGACTCTTCACCTTTTTTACTGAGCAGAATAGAACCAAATCAAACCAAAACTTTCAGCACTCATGGGATGGAAATAGAAGGATATAAAACCTACGAAATACAAATTGACTCGATAAGAGAAGAAAACTAAATATAAAACAAACTTAAGAATCGCTTCGGCGGTTCTTTTTTATTGCAAAAAATTAAGAGGAAGGGAAATATCCTTACTTGTACATTATTAGCTTAAAATAATATATCAAATAAATCAATTCTAAGACGATTTAATTTTATTTAGGATATATGAATCAACGAAGAAATAAATCGACTTAAAAACTAAATATATGACAACTCACATATTTAAAAGTGAGTAATTGCAATGGTTTGATGTTACTTATGAAAATTAAAAATTATAACTTGCAAAAAAACTATTGAGTAAACTCTGGTATAAGTGTATAGTTAATATAACAAAAACAATTAAATACCTCGCCTAGTTGATGAGCTGGTAACTCAATCAATTAGGATAACCAAAAGTGTAACAGGCACTAGTGATTACTTTATACGAGGTATCTTTATAGATACCATTATAAGAGTAAATTCTAACTCTGTCTATACACTTAGGCAGGGTTTTTTTAGTTTTTGATTAATATTATTAACATCGTTAGTGGGTAATAAAAAGCACTAATAGCGGTTAATGAAAACCAAAGAATGTGTTAAACACTGGGGTGTAAGGACTAAGGCTGGGCACCCACCTGATTGAATAATCGGGTCTGAATTTAACGCGGTGACGGCATCTTGGGTTTTCTTATTTTCTAAAACTCAATTTAAACCTGGGCCACCAATTAGTAAATCACTAATTAGGTGGTTTTTTGCTTTTATAAAACAGAGTTTTAATCTTGTAATTATAAAAAAACAATTGACAATATAAATACAAAAATGATATTATTCAAATATGAAATTGCAAAATGTAAAAAAATAAAAAAACGGAGGTGCATTTATCATGAACAAATTATTAACTGAAATCAAGATAAAAGAACAACAAGGGGCTTTTTACAATCAAAGAAAGTGTGGATATATAACTTGCATTCATTGCATAAATGAAAGATGCACATCTGACAAATGCGATATGTTTGAAAGAGAGTATGTACAAGAAGGATAATAAAAGCTTATTTAAAATAGTCTGCCGGCCTCATTTAAAAATGATGTCGGCTTTTAATTTTTAATATGATAAAGACCCTTGATTCACTATATGATATAATCTCATTAAAATATGAGTTATTTTAATAATTTCAATGTGGACTGGAGTGATCAAAGTGGAAAAGTTTAATATGAAACTTGATGAAAAAGGTACTCCAAAATACATACAACTTTATAGAAATATAAAATCTATAATAGAATCTCAAAGACTCAAGCCATCTGAAAAACTCCCTCCCCTTAGAGACATAAGCTCTTATTTGAGCATAAATATATCTACAGCTGTAAAAGCTTATGAATTACTTGAAAAGGAAAAATATATCTATAAAAAAGCTGGCAGCGGGTGTTATGTATACCCTCACTCAAAGGAAGACGATAGCCTTGAAAAATACATAAGATTTGATTTGGCAAATCCAAAATCCACTATATTTCCAATAGAAAAGTTTAAAAAGGCTGTAGAAATAGCTATGCAAAATGAAGGAAGCAGTCTATTTGATTATCAAGAGGGATTGGGATATGAGCCATTAAGAGAATGTATATGTAGTTATATTGAAAAAGAGGGGATAAATTCTGAAAAAGATAAAATACAAATAATCTCTGGTGCTCAGCAGGGAATAAATATAATAGTTAATTCAATGCTAAGCTATGGAGATGTAATATTTATAGAAGAGCCAAGTTATCCAGGTGCAATTGAAGTTTTTAAAGAGCATGGAATTAAGGTTGTGGGAATTCCTCTTCTTGATGATGGGATAGATATTGGTCTTCTTAAAATAAAAGCTGAAAAATTTAGACCTTCATTTATATATACAATGCCTAATTATCATAATCCTACAGGAATAAGCTATACTGAAAAAAAGAAAAAAGATTTGATAAAGATAGCAAAAGAATATGATTTTATGATAATAGAAGATGATTATATGAGTGATTTTGATTTTTCTAAAAAAAATCATATACCAATTAGAGCTTATGATTTAGATGATAGGGTAATATATTTAAAAAGTTTTTCAAAAATACTAATGCCAGGTCTCAGGATAGGCTTTATGGAAATGCCTCAATTTGTACGAAATATAGCTAGTAAGGTAAAGTATAATATGGATATATCTACTTCTAGCTTTACTCAATTAGCTCTTTATTATTATATGAAATATTACAACTGGGATGAACATTTAAGATTAGTTGAGCATATCTACAAAAATAGATTTGACAAAGCTCTTTATTTTATAGAAAATAATTTTAGAGGATTAGTAAACTGGAGGACACCTTGTGGAGGGATAAACTTCTTTTTTTCAATGCCTAAGGATTTTAGTTCTATAGAATTAAAAGAGTTTTTAGAGAAAAAAAATATAAAAATACTTGAAGGTACACTCTTTTATAGTACTATTAAATCTGAAAATGAATTTAGGATTAGCATAGCTCATATGGAAGAAGAAGAAATTGCACACAATCTAGAGCTATTAAAAAAGTCTCTTGAAGATTTTCTATCGGATGAAAAAAATAAAATGAAATACAAAATACCAAATTTATCGTAATATATTAAAGGAGAGAAAAATGCTAGAAAAGGAATTAACTCAAAGAATTAATGAGCTTTCAAGAAAATCAAAATCAGAAGGCTTAACAGAAATAGAAAAGAAAGAGCAGGATAAGCTTAGAAAAGAATATGTATCAAGATTTAGAAATAGTCTTAAATCGCATCTAGACTCAATAAAAATAGAGAAAAAACAATAATGGAGGGAAATTTATGGCTGAGAAAAAATATGTTATCTTCAAATTAGGAGAAGAGGAATACGGAATAGATATAATGAAAGTAAAAGAAGTCACAGAGTACAAGGAGACAGTTAAAGTTCCAAATACTCCTGATTTTGTAGAAGGGATAATTAATCTCAGAGGAGATGTTACTCCAATTATAAGCCTTAAAAGAAGATTTGGTTTAAATCACGATACGGCTTTAGAGACTACAAGGGTAATTGTTGTAAACCTTGAAGATAGACTCGTAGGGTTCATAGTAGATGATGCATCTCAGGTACTTTCCCTTGATGATAATCAGATTGATTCTGCTCCTGAAATAGTAACTGGAATAGGGAAAAAATATATTGAAGGTATAGGGAAAGTGGAAGATAGAATGATAATCATGCTTGATCTTCTGCAGGTTTTAGATGAAGATGAGAAGAAAGAACTAATGGACGTAAACAATTAAGAGGGCCCTAAGGCTCTTTTTTTGTAAATTCCACCTTTAAAGCTTATTAAATATGGAAAAATGGCCATTTAGTATTTATAATATAGAAGGAGCAGGATTGCAGGATGTCACAAGATATTTCAACTCCAAAGGACCTTGATCAAGTTATAAATAATGTGATCTTGTCTATACAAAATGGGCAAGAAGAGATTTTTAATATTTCTGAAAATGTAATTAAAGAAACTGAGTCTATAAAAAGAGAAATAGAAAGCTTCAAAGAAAGAGTTAATTTGATAATTAAAGAGGTCGAAGAGCTTGAGATTCTTGAAAGAAAAAGTAGAAATCATCTTTTTATAGTCAGTAAAAATTTTGATAACAGTAATGAAAAAATCATAAGAGAAGCTTATGAAAAAGCAAGGGATATACAGGTCAAGCTTATAGTAAAAAGAGAGGAGGAAAAATCTCTTATAAAGCAAAGAAATGACCTAGAGCTTAGGCTTAAAAAAAATATAGAGATAGTAGAGAGAGCCCAAAGTCTAATGTCTAAAATGAAATCGGTAATGGATTTTCTTTTATCTGATTTGGCTGATATAAGTAAGACTATAAGTGATTTAGAAGGTAAGGCTCAAATAGGAATGAAAATTATAAAAGCCCAAGAAGAGGAAAGAAGAAGAATAGCGAGAGATATTCATGATGGACCTGCACAAAGTATCGCATTTCTTGTAATAAAGACAGAAATAGCTGAAAGACTAATAAAGAAAAATCCAGAAGTGATTTCAGAAGAACTTGAAGAAATAAAATCTCAATTAAGAGCTGTTTTAAAAGAAATAAGAACGGTGATGTATGATTTAAGACCAACATCTTTAGATGAGCTTGGGCTGATACCTACCATCCAAAGAATTGCTGAAGATTTGACTATAGATAAAGATTTAGATATTGAGGTCACGGTACTTTCTGAAAAAAAGATTAAAAACCATCTAATAAGACTTACATGTTATAGAATAATCCAAGAGGGAATAAATAATATAATAAAGCATTCAAAGGCTTCAAAAGCTTCTATTAAGTTAGATATAACTCAAACAAAGATAAATGGGGTCATATCTGATGAAGGCGAGGGATTTGATATAAATGAATATAAATCTCGTGAAAATGTTTCTTTTGGACTATCATCAATGAAGGAAAGAGCAGAAATGGTTAACGGCAAGGTCAAAATAGATTCCATAAAAGGAAGAGGAACTAAAATAATTTTTAGTATACCTAATAAGGAGGAAGAGTATGAGTAGTAAAATTAAAGTTATGATAGTGGACGATCACGCCCTTATGAGAGAAGGTCTTACTAAATTATTAGAAATGGAAAATAAAATTGATGTATTATATGGAGCTTCAGACGGACTTGATGCTATAAAATATTTGGAAAATTCAAATGGGATTGATGTGATTTTACTGGATATAAATATGCCTAAATTAAATGGTATTGAAACCCTAAAAAAAGTAAAGCAGATAAACCCTGCAATAAAGGTTATAATGCTTACAGTTTATGATGATAGAGAATATCTTATAGAAACTTTAAACCTAGGGTCAAACGGATATGTGCTGAAAGACTCAGAAACAGATTCATTAATAAAAGCTATAGAATCTGTTTATGACGGAGGAAGCTACATACACCCTAGTCTAGCAGGAGAACTTTTCAGGGAAATAAACAGACAAAGAGGAGGAAAAGATTCTAAGGATGGAGCTGATTCCCTAACAAAGAGGGAGCATGAGGTACTTCTTTTGATTGCAGAAGGAATGAGCAATAAGGATATTTCAGAACATCTTGTAATAAGTGAAAAAACAGTCAAAAATCACGTTTCTAGCGTTCTTAGAAAACTTGATCTTCAAGATAGAACCCAGGCTGCTATATTTGCTATAAAGCATAAACTTACAACACCTTAAAAATTGTAAATCCTTTTGATATTTTATAGTCTTACTATAATTATTAAAAGGATTTTTTGATTTTAATTTTTATTAAAAGGGTATTAGGTAATTTAAATATTAGAGTTTTATGAAAATGAGAACTTTTAGATAGAGCAGAAAAATAATCTTAAACCTCTACACTAAAAATCAGCAGTTAAAAAGTATTTTTAATCTGAGATTGGGGGAATTTGCATGGGTAAAAAAGTTATAATTGTAGGAGCAGGACCAGGAGGCTTAGCATCTTCAATGATGCTTTCAAGTAAAGGTTTTGATGTTGATGTTTACGAGAAGCAAAGCTACATAGGAGGTAGGACATCCTCATTTAATCTAAAGGAAAATTTCAAATTTGATTTGGGGCCAACGTTTTTGATGATGGATTTTATTTTAGAGGAGCTCTTTGAAGAATGTGGTCTTAAAATTAAAGATTACCTTGATTTAGTGGAGGTAGACCCCATGTATAGATTGGTTCTTCCTTCTGGAAAAGAATTTTTTCCAAGCCGGAATCCTATAAAAATGAAAAAAGAGATAGAGGAAAACTTTAAAGGGGCATACAAATCTTACTTGAAATTTATGGAAAGGGAAAAAGATAAGCTGGATCATCTGCTTCCATGTCTTCAAGTTCCATACGATTCATATGCAGACCTTACAAAACCTAGATTTATAAAAGCAATCCCATACCTAGATGTCAATGTGAGCGTATATGACGTCCTAAAGAGATATTTTGATGATGAAGAGTTGGCGCTTTCATTTACATTTCAAGCAAAATACCTAGGGATGTCTCCATGGACATGTCCTGGAGGTTTTTCTATCATACCTTATATAGAGCATAAATATGGAATTCATCATACTACAGGTGGTCTTAATCAAATAACTAAAGCCTTTGCAAAGGCATCTGAGTCTATGGGAACAAAAATTCATCTTTCCAAAGAGGTAAAAGAAGTAGTTGTAAGGGATGGAAAAGCCAGAGGAGTCCTTCTTGCAGATGGAAGGTTTATGGAAAGTGATTACGTGATTATAAATGCGGATTTTGCACATGCAATGACAAACATAATAAAAGATCAAGACAATAAAAAATATACAAAAGATAAGATGGACAATAAAAAATATTCCTGTTCAACATATATGATTTATTTAGCATTAGACAAGGTTTATGACCAGTTTCCTCATCATAATATTATTTTTGCAAAAGATTACAAAAAAAATCTCACTGAAATTTCAGATTCTATGGTATTGTCAGAAGATCCTTCGGTTTATGTCCAAAATCCATCAGTTACAGACAGTACTCTTGCTCCTGAAGGAATGTCCGCTTTGTATATACTTGTTCCGGTTCCAAACAATAAATCAGAAATAATATGGGAAGATATAAAGGATAGTTTTAAAGAGAAAATCCTTGATATAATAGAGGACAAGGGTGGATTTGTAAATCTTAGGGAACACATACTTGAAGAAAAGGTAATCACCCCTCATGACTGGGAAAATGAAAAAGATGTATATAGTGGAGCTACTTTTAATTTAAGCCATTCCGTTGATCAGCTTCTTGTGTTTAGACCTCATAACAAGCATGAACAATTTGATAGATGCTATATAGTAGGAGGAGGTACTCATCCTGGAAGTGGTCTTCCAACTATATTTGAATCTGCTAGAATATCTTCAAGAATGATAATCGGAAAAGAAAAAATAAAGCCTAATAGAAAGAAAAAATAATATTATTATTTTCATTCACAAATAAAGCTCTGGATATGATTTCCAGAGCTTTTAACTATATATTTTTCAGACTATTATATTCTTTTATTTTTTTTAAAATGGATAAAAACCTTGGGCAAACCAAGAGTTTTGGGTTGCTAGTTCCACTTCGCTTTGGAAGGAATCTCTATGTTCTCTTTCCCATTTAGCTAGAGTCTCTAAAAGATTTTTAGCAATAGGGTCTGTAGCCTTTTCTAATGCTTTTTCATAAAAGACAGCAAAATCATTTTCCATTGCATAAGCCATTCTAAGTATAGGCAGGTCTGATAAATCATATTCTAAATCGACATGCTCCATATCCTTTGTTTTTGACTTAATAATATCCTCTCCCTCTGAAACTTCAAGGGAAAACTCCTCAAAGGTATTGTTTGCTTCAAGAGATTTGAGCTGACTCTCTAGGATTGCATAATGCTCATGCTCCATTTCAGCAAGTCCTTCGAAAAGCTCTTTAATTTTTCGGCTTGTAACCTTGTCTTTATAGAACTCGTAAAACTCTTGAGCTCTTTGCTCCATACCCATCGCATATCTTATTATATCCTGTGCATTATTCATGTAGATACCTCCTACAATTTTATATTTAATTCTGTATAATTCTACCCCGAATAAATCCTTTGAAACTTAAAACAGGAAAATGGTTTCAAAGGGATTATATTTGGGTAATCTTACATTGTAAATCATGACTTATAAAATAAATTTTCAGGAGGTATAAAAAATGAATCCTAAAAAAGCAGTTATGTCAGGAAATGAGGCAATAGCTAGAGGGTTTTATGAGGCAGGAGGGAAGGTCGCGGCTAGTTATCCAGGGTCTCCTACAGTAGAGCTACTAGATAATATAAGACAATATGAGGAAATTTACTCAGAGTTTTCTACAAATGAAAAGGTGGCACTTGAGGTTGCTATAGGAGCTTCAATGGGAGGAGTAAGAGCGATTACTTCTATGAAGCATGTTGGAGTAAACATTGCTATGGACCCTCTGATGACATTTACCCAAAGTCATATTAATGGAGGATTTCTTTTAGTGACAGGAGACGACCCTGGAATGGCAAGCTCCCAAAATGAACAAGACAACAGAATTATCGGGAAGTTTGCAAATATGGGAATCCTAGACCCTTCTGATTCTCAGGAATCTAAAGATTTTACAAAATTAGCTCTTAAGCTAAGCGAAAAGTACAATCTTCCAATGATGCTTAGAATTACAAGTAGACTCTGTCACAGTAGAAGCATCGTGGAATTTGAGGAAAGGGAAGAGGTTGAATCACAAAAATTTAAAGAAGATACAGCCAAATTTTGCATGCTTCCACCTCATACCTTTCAGCTTCAATACACTATGAAGGAAAGAATAGAAAAACTTTCAAAATGGGCAGATGAGTCAAACATCAACAAATTAGAGCATAAGAATTCAGATTGCTTAATAATTACATCTGGACTTGCTTATCAAAATTTGATGGAGCTAGGTCTTGAACTGAGTGTACTTAAACTAGGGATGGTATATCCACTTCCTATTGAAAAAATTAGAGAGCTTTCTTCAAATTACAATAGAATCATAGTAATTGAAGAAATGATGCCTTTTATAGAAAATGAACTTAAAATTGCTGGAATAGAGTGTGAAGGTAAAAAGTATTTTAAATTCACAGGTGAGTTAAACATTGAAGTTATTGAAAAGGGACTTAAAGATGCAGGGCTTATAACTGAAAGAAAAATAGTCGATCCAAAGCCAGAGGATACTACTCAAAGAGGACCACTTTTCTGCTCTGGATGTCCTCATAGACCTGTGTTTGATATATTAAAAAAATCCAAGGTTACTGTGATTGGTGATATAGGTTGCTACTCAATGGGACTTTTATATCCTTTTGAAGTTTTAAAGACAAATATAAGCATGGGTGCATCCCTTGGTATGATTAAAGGTATGAGAATGGCTATGGATAGAATAGGTGATGATAGACCTCTTGCTGGAGTAATAGGAGATGGTACCTTCTTTCATAGTGGGCTTGCAGGTTTTGCTAACTTAAGATATCAGCTAAAAGGTGATGAAAACATTACTATGCTCATACTTGACAATGGTACAACCGCTATGACAGGAGGTCAGCCGACAGCAAGCTCAAAACATATGGATGGAGCAGGTCAGGATATTAGCATAGACGAAATGCTTAAAGCAATGGGCTATGATGATGTTCAAAGAATTGACCAGTTTGATTATAAAAATGCTAAAGAAGTAATAAATAATGCTATCAACAAACAAGGACTCTCTATTGTTATAACATCTAGACCGTGTGCCCTAAAATTTAAAATAAAAGAGCCTCATTTTTATGTGGACCCTAAGGTCTGTATATCGTGCAGGACTTGTATAAAGACAAATTGTCCACCCCTTAGAATGAAAAAATATGAAGGCATAGAAAAGCTCAAATCGTCAATCGACCCAACTCAGTGTGTAGGGTGTTCGATATGTGCCCAAGTATGTCCTGTAAATGCTATAAAAAGAAACGAACTAAACAAAACTATGAAAAATATACCATAGGGGGGAATTAATAATGAATAGCAAAAATATAATTTTAGCAGGAGTAGGAGGTCAGGGACTTGTCCTTACTACAAAAATAATGAGTGAAGCCGCATTTGAGGCTGGATTTGATGTTAAAACAAATGATGTTATAGGCCTTTCTCAAAGAGGAGGAAAAATATGGGGAAGTGTAAAAATTGGAGAAAAAATAAACTCTCCTAATATTGCCCCAGGACAAGGCGATATTCTTATAGCTTTTGAGGCTCTTGAGGGTAGAAGATGGAGAGAGATGATGAAGCCTAATAACTCTGTTGCGGTAATCAATGAGTATGAAATGGCTCCTACATTAGTACAGCAGGAGAAGGAAGAATATCCAGAAGACATATTTGAAAAAATTGCTGAAAATAGTGAGCTTATAAAGATAAATGCTACTAAAATAGCAAAAAATCTTGGAAATGCTGCCGTAGCAAACATATTAATGCTGGGTATAGCTGCCAGATATTTAGATATTCCAAAGGAAGTATGGTATAAAGCTCTTGAAGACAACGTACCAACTAAATTCATAGATATGAATAAAGAAGCGTTTAATATGGGACTTGAAGGAAATTATTAATAGTTTAATAATTTCAAAAAAGGGTAAAATATAATTATAAAATAGCAAACTATCCTTTTTATAATGGAACAAACACTCAGCCCTGAGAATATAGCGGACTTTTGTCCGCTATATTCATTTAAAAACGTATAACTATAAAGGATAAATCATTCTCTATCTATAGCGTACTTCGATAATACATGGACTTTTATTTTAGCATTAGGAGGGATTAAAGTGAGAAAAGCTCTTTCTAATGGGTTAATTGCACTTGGAATTGCAATAATAATATTTCCAGTTATAGGAAATCTATACAATGACTATAAACAAAAGCAAATGATGGGGCAGTTTGAAGAAATGCTTGTTGAAGCCTTTAATGATACAAATAGTGATTTGGAAAGACTTCAGCAATTAGAACTTGATGATGAACTTGAGGATATTTATGCTCAGATGGCAGAATCTAGAGTAGCAGATGAAGATGAGCTTCTAGAACTTAACTCAAACAATAACAAGCCTATAGATATAGGATCTGTGATTGGAATTATTAATATACCGAAAATAGAAGTGAATCTTCCTATAATATCGGGAACCAGTGAAAATGAACTTTCTAGAGGCATTGGGCATATGAATGGCACTCCTTTACCAGGACAAATTGGGAATTCTGCATTGGCAGGGCATAGGAGTCACACATTTTCAAGATTTTTCAACAGGCTGGAAGAAATTGATTTAAAAGATGAAATATATATTAAAACTAAAGAAGGGATAAAAACCTACGAGGTGTATGAAATCAAGATTGTAAAGCCAACAGACCTTTCGGTTTTGAAGCCTTTGGAAGGGGAGTCTACAATAACTTTAATTACGTGTCATCCCCTTTATTCAAACAAGCAAAGACTGATAGTACATGGAAAGCTTATATCTTAATAATCTTTCTTTTTTTCATTATACCAAGATACTGTGCTCCAAATACTCCACTAAGTATCATTAATGAACCTAAAATCTGATGTTGAGTAAAACTTTCTTTTAAGAATACGACACCTGCAATTATTGAAACCACAGTAGCAAGATTTGAAAAAACAGCTGCCTTTGAAGCCTCAAGATGAGTGAGACTGTAATTTACAAGAAAGAAAGCTACTATAGAGGAAAGAAGGCTCAAATATAAAAGTGCTATAATGAACTCGGGTTTTGTTATAGGAGCAAAGTAAGAGTTAATATTTCCGGAAATAGTTTTTGAAATAATATTTATAAGGTTAAAGGAAAGTGCTCCTAAAAACATCATGGAATAGGTTCGCTCTGATGATGAAAATTCAGATGAAATTTTCCTTGATATTATATTAAAAAATGATGCTGATATTACTGCTCCCATAAGCATTACTATTCCCAATACTTCTGAGGAGGGATCTGAATTTTTTGCATATGCAGTAAATCCGACTCCAGCTACAGAAAGAATAATAAAAAAAAGTTCACCTTTTGTAGTCTTTTCCCCAAGAAATAAGACACCAAATCCTGCGACGAATATTGGAATTAGCGCAACCATTATCCCAGCTTGAGAGGATGATGTCATTTTAATACCATAGCTTTCAAATATAAAGTATGTAATTGGTTGACTAAGGCTCAAAAGAAAAAGATTTTTAAGGTTTTTTCCTTTAAAGTCAACCCTTACTATTTTAAATGCTACAAGTATACTCATAGCTAAAAAAGCAAATAAAAATCTAAATGAAATAAGCTCTATAGGAGAGCTTACATCAAGAGCAAGCTTTGAAAACATAAAACTCATTCCAAAAATTGTAGCCATACCCATACCAGCAAGTATGGGTAAAGTATTTCTTTTTTCCAATAAACGCACCGCCTTAGATGTATTTTGACTAAAGATTTTTAATTTTGTCAGGAAAGATTCCCATATCTTTAAAATGACATACCATATCGTATATTATTTTTGCTGTAATTCCCCAAATTATATAGCCTTCGTAATCATAAAGAAGGACGTCATATCTTCCCATCTTAAATTCATAATTTCTTCCCCTTGGTATATGATCATATGGAAAATCTTCATCTGGTATTACCTGAACTTTGGTTCCATATCTTTTGGGCTTTGTCTCAAAAAAATATTTTAAAGGTACCATAAAAACATGATCAACTTCGGCTTTATTTATATTCATTTGAGAAGTGTCTTTAAGAATACCTAAAAATGGATGGATTATAAGATTAAAAGGGGCTACAAAAGTATCCATTTCCGTTATTATTTCTATATTTTCTTCTTTAACTCCAAGTTCTTCACATGTTTCCCTTATTGCAGTATCCATAAAGGTAAGATCTTCCTCATCTTTTTTTCCTCCAGGAAAAGATATTTCGCCAGGCTGTGCATTTAGAGTTTTAGATCTTAGCTCAAAGAGAATATAAAGCTCTTTATCTATTTCTACAAGGGGAATAAGCACTGAAGAGACAAAGCTTTTTCCATGACCCTGTATATCTTTTTTAAAATGTTTTAATTTATTTTTTATTTCATCAATCATTTTTTACCTCTCTTAAAACTCATTATATTATTACTTTAAATATAGACTTAGTTTATCGATAAGATATTCATTTTCCTGTCTTTTAAGAGTGCATACCCTGAAATAATACTCTGACAAGCCTTGAAAGCTCTCGCAGTTTCTTATAATTATCTTATCTTTTATGAGACTTTTATATAAGTCATTAGCTTTTATTTTTTTAGTTTTTATTTCGCAGAGAATAAAATTTCCAAAGGAAGGATAAACCTTTAAATCATTAAAAATGCTTAAGGAATTAATTAAAAAAGTTCTTTCTTCGCAGATATTTTTATAGGTATCTCTTTGATAAAGCTCATCTGTAAACATAATGCTTCCCATTATATCTGCGAATATGTTAATTCCCCAAAGACTTGTATATTTTTCCAATGAACACCTTATTTTTTTATCAGAAATTATTCCATAGCCAAGTCTGAGACCAGGAGTTGAGAAAAACTTACTTGTACCTCTTATTACAAATAGATTTGGAATCTCATCGCATAGCTCAGAAGAGGAATATAAACATTTATCAGTAAACTCAATATAGGTTTCATCAACCATAATATACCCATTAATAGAAGAGGCTATTTTTCTTATTGATTCTCTATCAAGAATTGTTCCTGTTGGGTTATTAGGATTGCATATTACTATAAGGGTTGATTCTGTTGCCTTGGCTTTTTCAATAATTTCCTCAGAGCTTGTCAGGAAATTTTCTTCAGGCTTTAAAGTTAGCTCAAATATATTCGAATCTATTTTTTCGAGTTCCTTTTTATACTCAGAGTAAGCAGGAGATAGAACTAAAGCGTTTTTAGGAGCAACCTCCTTGATAAAGCCCGATATAAGGCTTGTAGCTCCATTTCCGAGAATTATATTCTCGATATTTGACCTTGAGTAATGGGATATGGATTCTTTTAAAATCTTATAATGTGGGTCAGGATAAATAGAAACAATTTGTGGATTTTCAGAAATAGCTTTAAGTGCTTTTTGAGAAGCTCCAAAAGGATTTATATTAGAGCTGAAATCCATCATTTCCTCTTTTTTAAATCCATATTTTTTTTCTAAGTCAAAAAGATTTGCTCCATGATTTATAGTGGACATAAAAAAACCTCCCTTTTTGTTTTATTTCTTTTGTTTTTACAAAAGAATCCAGGGAAAATCTATCATAATTGATACATTATCATATTTCTGGGATATATATATTATACTTTAAAATTTGCTTGTATAAAACAAATCTTAAATTAATATTAGGACTGGAGGGAATTTATTTGAAAATATATACAAAGACTGGAGATAAAGGAGAGACATCTCTTTATGATGGAGCAAGAGTAAGGAAAGATTCTGTAAAGGTAGAGGCTTATGGTACTGTAGATGAGCTAAATTCGCATCTTGGATTTGCGAAAAATTTTATTGAGGATGAAGATGTGAGGCAAAAAATATTTAAAGTTCAAAAAAAACTTTTTTTTGTAGCTGGAGAATTAGCAACGGAAGATACCTCCAAATTTAAAAATAAAATTCAAGAGGAGCATGTACTAGCCCTTGAAGGCTGGATTGACGAATATCTGGAAAAAATCGATAAGGTAGATGCCTTTATAGTTCCAGGGACATCAAAAGGCTCTGCAGCTCTTCATGTTGCCCGTACAGTGTGCAGAAGAGCAGAAAGAAGAATACTTGCTTTAGCTAGGGAAGAGGAAGTAAATCCTCATCTTATAAAATTCGTAAACAGACTATCTGATACTATATATGCACTTGCTAGATACTCAGAAAAAGAGATTATATTGATGGACTTTGAGGAAATGGCAAAAGAAAAACTGTAGATTGAAGGATGAAGTACTGAAGAGTTATATCTTTTAATTATAAAAAAGACTATTAGATAGATAAGTACTTTCCTTATAAGAATCTTTTAGAATTTTATGGGGATTTATTATCAATCTAAATAGTCTTTTTTCTTAGATTCAATATAAATCGAACCTTTCGTTATTATTCAAGAAAAATATTCGACATATAGATGAATTATGTTACAATGTTATTTGGGATTTTCAGGTAGAAATAGGAATTAGAATCTGAAAGATGAAAGGAGTTTTTTATGGATATATCTAAAGTCATGTTTTCAAAGGAGCAAATACATAATAAAGTGTTAGAGCTTGCTGGAAAAATTCAAAAGGATTATGAAGGAGAACATGTTTTTGTAATTGGAATCTTAAAGGGTGCCTGCGTTTTTGTATCTGATCTTATTCGTGAGATTGATCTTCCAATAACTCTTGACTTCATGTCAGTATCAAGCTATGGAATGTCTACAGAAAGTTCTGGGGTAGTGAAGATAATAAAAGACTTAGACATGGATATTACTGGAATGAATGTGATAATAGTTGAAGATATAATAGATACTGGACTAACACTAAACTACCTTAGAGAGTATCTAGGAGCTAGGCATGTTAAGTCATTAAAAATATGTACTCTTCTTGACAAGCCTCATAGAAGAAAATGTGATGTTGTGGCTGATTATGTAGGCTTTGAAATAGAGGACAAATTTATAGTTGGGTATGGAATTGACTGTAAGGAGCAATATAGAAATCTCCCATACATAGCTGCCATTGATTAGTTTTTCAAAATAAAATATAGCTTACTAAACCTAAAAAGGTCACCATATTGAAAAGGTGACCTTTTTTCTTTTGTATTATAAGGGAATTAACTATATAATAGTATTAAAAAATAATAGGAGGCTCTTTTGCAAAGACTAAGATACTTATCTATAGTGCTTATAGTGGTATATATAATTGTTTTTACATCCACTGAAATGTTTTCAGTTTTAAGGCCAGTTTATTTTTATGAGTACAATAAATATGATATATATTCTATAGAATATGTTCAGATGTATCCAGTTGATATGGTAACAAATGATGTCATATTTTATCTATCAGGACTTACAGACAATATGAACAGAAGAGGGTTTTTTGGAGAAAGAGAAATAGTTCATATGGAAGATGTAAAAGTACTCTTTCGTGCTGGAAGTGCAGTAAGGTTTTATCTTATAATAGTACTCGCTTTTTTAATTAAAAAATCTGAAAATCAAAAGGATTTTTCCAAAAGATATAGAATTACATATTTAAGTGTAGTTGGTGGGATACTCGCTTTAACAGGACTTATAGCTATGAATTTTAATAGAGCCTTTGTGATATTTCACAAACTATTTTTTAGTAATGATTACTGGATTCTTTATCCAAGTGAGAGCATTATAATAAACCTAATGCCTGAAGGGTTTTTTATGGACATGGCTATATATATACTTGTTTCATTTTTCATCCTAAGTTTACTGGTGTCATACATAATACAAAAGACACTTCCGCAGGAGAAAAATATATAGAATAGAGAGGGGGATGAAACTTGGGCAACGAAGACCTTAAAAAGACGCTTGATGCTATAGTTGAAATATCAAAGCTTGTAACCTCTTCTAAAAATTTTTTCGATATAAAAGATGAGGTTGTGGAAAAGATGCTTCAAGTTATACCTCCCACAAAAGCTTGCGTTAATATATTTGAAAGAGATGAGTACAATTTTGCATACCTTGTATGTGATGCAACACTAGAAAAAATACCTAAAATGTTCTCTGAAAATAAAACACCTAAGGGGACCAAAATACCTCTTCGTGAATACCCTACATATATTAGAGAGTCTGTAAAAACAAAAACTCCTATATACATAAAAAAACTTGATGAGGATATAAGAGCGCAGTCAGAGCTTGATATGGCAAAGGTAGAGGGATATGTAGCAAGAGCAGTCTTTCCACTTATATCAAGCAATAAAACGGTGGGATTTTTGACATGTTTTATGTCAGAAGGGGAAAAACTATCGGAATCTGATATTGATTTTGTAAATTCAGTTGCATCTCTACTTGGGCTTTCCATTGAAATTACGAGATATAATGGAGACATAGATAGAATTGTAAAAAAGCTAAGAGAGGCGATTAGCTCCATTGGAACAGCTACAGATGAACTTTATAAAAATAAAGGGATAGATTCTTTCTTAACTATGATAAGTGAACAAATTGCAAAGCTGACAAATAGTGAAGCCTGCTTTATAATACTTCAAGATAATGATGCTAGAATCAATACTATGGCTAGGTTTGGAGATGTGGATGATTTTTCTAGCATAATGAAATTCATTATGGATGAGGCAGAGGCAGGTTGCAGTAAAAACCGGTATATTGGAGCCTCTCTTCCACAGAATATGGTAGCTAATGGAATAAATACTCTCATGTATGATACTTTGAAAAAAGGAGAAGAGGTTCTTGGCTACTTGATAGCTGTAAATAGCAAAAAATATTATGATGATGACCTTAAGATACTAGGTATATTTTCTACAGAAATTGTCCTATCACTTATAATGTACTTAAGTAGTAAAAAAGTATTTGAAAGCAGGCTAATGGAAAGAGACCTTGAGATTGTAGGCAAACAACAGGAACTTATAATGAGTGATAAGCATATGAGTCTAAATGACGGAAATATCTCTATAGATTATTATTACAGTCCTTCAAGACAAATCGGAGGAGATTTTTGCAAACTTTTAGAAATTGATGACCATAGGGCTATGGTCTTTATAGCAGATGTAATGGGCCATGGGATTCTTTCAAATTATTTCGTTGCGATGATGAAAGGTGTACTCAAGACTCTTATTTCAGAGGATTTACGTCCTGGAGAAGTAATAAATAAAATGAATAAAATTCTCTTTAATGACTTAGATGCTCTTAACCTCTTTATTACTGCAAGAATAATGTATCTAGATTTTGAAAAAAACATAGCTATATCTTCAAATGCTGGTCACCTGTATCCAATGGTATTCAAAAAAGATGGAGATTCCCTTGCGTGCGAAATGTTTCAAACTGACGAGGGGATGCCAATTGGAGTCATGGAAGACTCAGAATATGAAGAGTATGAGTATGATATAAAAGATATGGAAATGATAGCTTTTTATACAGACGGTATAATAGAAGCTGGAGATATGGATGAAAAGGATTTTGGAACAGAAAACCTAGAAAGGTTTCTTACAGAAAACTTTGAAAAAACTGGGGAAGAAATTTGCAAAGAGCTTCCAGTTGAGTTGAAAAAATTCACAGGAAAAGATTATATGGAAGATGATGTAATGCTTGTGCTCGTCAAGAAAGTCCAAAAAAAGGAGAATATCTAATTGTGGAAATAATCATTATAAACGGAAGTCCTAGAAAATCTGGAAACACTTCATTTTTATGTGAAAGAGCAATTTCTATACTTGAAAATCAAGGAATTAAAACCAAATATATAAATATCAGGAAAATGAATTTTGACCCATGCATAGCCTGCGGATATTGTGATAGAACTGGAAAATGCTTTATGAAGGATGATATGACCCAGATTTATGATATTATTGATAAATCTGATGGAACTATTGCAATCAGTCCAGTGTTCTTTGATGGTGTCCCTGGTAAGCTAAAGGGATTTGTAGATAGGACCCAGGCATTTTATGCAAGTAAATACATTTTAAAATCTCCTACTATAGATCGATACAAAAAAAGATATGGTCTTTTAGTATCTTTAGCAGGAAGCAAGCCTTACGAAACACAGTTTATAGGAAATAAGGTAACTATGGAATTTTTTTTCAAATGCATTAACACTAAGCTGATAGAGCATATGCAAGAAACTGACATAGATAATATACCAATCGATGAAAGAGAAGATTTTCTTAAAAACTTTGACAAAAACATCAAAGAAATCATCAATTTAATTAAGTCCTCCCTGTGTTAAACTGTAAATTTTAGGAAATGTATTTTTATGCACTAAATTGAATTTGCTTTATATTGCCAATATACAGTATAATTTACTCTGGAAGAATAAATAAAATGGATGAAATTTAGGAGGCTTTTTTCATGAAATTACCTATAGCACTATCAAATAGACATATGCACCTAAGCAAGGAGCATATCGAGACTCTTTTTGGAGAAGGGTACGAATTGACTCATTTTAAAGACCTTTCTCAACCAGGACAGTTTGCTTGTCAAGAAAAGGTTGATATAATTGGACCAAAGGGTTCTTTAAAAGGTGTAAGAGTATTAGGCCCTGCTAGAAAATCTACTCAAATAGAAGTTTCATATGCCGATGCGAGGGTTTTAGGACTAGATGCTCCAGTTAGAGAATCAGGAGATATAAAAGGAAGTCCAGGAGCAAAGCTAATCGGCCCTAAAGGTGAAGTTGACCTTGAAGAAGGTATAATAATAGCTTCAAGACATATACACATGAGCCTAAAGGATGCAGAAGCTTTTGGGGTAAAGGATATGGAAATAGTAAATGTAGAAACTCATGGAGATAGAGGCGTTGTTTTTAAAAACGTACTAGTTAGAGCACATGAAAATTTTGCTCTTGAAATGCATGTGGATCTTGAAGAAGGAAATGCAGCTGGAGTTGCAAACGGAGAAATGGTAGAGCTTGTAAAGCTAGGTTAATCTTCTTGACCTAAAGGAGGAAATAAATTGAAGGAACTATCTAAATATATAGATCATACACTTCTTAAAGCAGATGCTAAAGATGATGAAGTCCTAAAGCTTTGTAAAGAAGCTAAGGAATATGGATTTTTCTCAGTATGCATAAACCCATCATTTATAGAGCTTGCGAAAAAAGAGCTTGAAAAATCTGATGTAAAGGTTTGTACAGTTATAGGGTTTCCTCTTGGAGCAACTACAACTGAAACAAAAGAGTTTGAAACTAAGGATGCTATAAACAAGGGTGCCCATGAGATAGATATGGTAATAAACATATCTAGACTTAAAGCAAAGGATTATGAATATACCCTTAAAGATATAAAGGCTGTAGTTAATGCAGCAAAAGACAAAGCTCTTGTAAAAGTTATAATTGAAACATGTCTTTTAACAGATGAAGAAAAAGTAAAAGCATGTGAAATTGCTAAAGAAGCTGGAGCTGACTTTGTAAAAACATCTACAGGATTTTCAACAGGAGGAGCTACGAAGGAAGATATAGCACTTATGAGAAAGACTGTTGGAGAAGGTATGGGAGTAAAGGCATCTGGTGGAGTAAGAACCTATGATGATGCAGTAAAGATGATAGAAAATGGAGCCAGCAGAATAGGAGCAAGCTCATCAATTGCGATTGCGACTGGCAAAAGTTCTCAAGGCACTGGTTATTAATTAGTTAAAAATGGGCTTAGGCCCATTTTGAACACATTGTTTTTTTATTAACAGTGTGTATACATTGTACCAACACCTATTTTTTTTAACTAAAAGACTAATTGAGGAGGGTCATTCAATGGCTAAAATCATGAAAACTATGGATGGAAACACAGCCGCTGCTTATGTATCTTATGCATTTACAGAAGTTGCTGCGATTTACCCAATTACTCCTTCTTCACCAATGGCTGAACTTACAGACGAGTGGTCAGCAAATGGGCAGAAGAACATATTTGGACAAGAAGTTAAGGTTACAGAATTACAATCTGAGGCAGGTGCAGCAGGAGCAGTTCACGGATCTTTATCAGCCGGAGCGCTTACTACTACATACACTGCTTCCCAAGGTCTTCTACTTATGATACCTAATATGTACAAGATTGCAGGAGAGCTTCTTCCTTGTGTATTCCACGTATCTGCACGTGCTGTAGCGAGTCATGCTCTTTCAATATTTGGAGATCACTCTGATGTTATGGCAGCAAGACAAACAGGATTTGCACTTTTAGCTTCAGGATCTGTTCAGGAAGTTATAGACCTTGGTGGTATTGCTCATCTAAGTGCTATAAAATCAAGAATACCTTTCCTTCATTTCTTTGATGGATTTAGAACATCTCATGAGGTTCAAAAGGTAGAGCTTATAGATTATGCAGATTTTGATAGACTTGTAGATAAAGATGCAGTTGCAAGATTTAGAAAAGGTTCATTAAACCCAGAAAATCCGTACACTAAAGGAACTGCTCAAAACCCTGATATATTCTTCCAAGCTAGAGAGGCTTCGAATACTTTCTATCTAAACGTACCGGATATTGTAAATGATTATATGAAAGAAATATCATCTCTAACAGGAAGAGAGTACAAGCCATTTAACTACTATGGAGCACCAGATGCAGAAAACATTGTTATAGCTATGGGTTCAGTAACTGAAGCACTAGAAGAAACTATAGATTATCTTATGGAAAAAGGAGAAAAAGTTGGTCTTATAAAAGTACATCTATATAGACCTTTCTCTGAAAAATACTTCTTTGATGTTCTTCCATCAACAGTTAAGAAAATAGCTGTTCTTGATAGAACTAAAGAGCCAGGAGCACCTGCAGAGCCACTACACCTTGATATAAGAAACCTATTCTTTGACAAGGAAAATGCTCCAATAATAGTTGGAGGAAGATATGGACTTGGATCTAAAGATACTACGCCTACTCATCTTTTAACAGTATTTAAAAATCTTAAAGCTGATAAACCAAAAAATAACTTTACAATAGCTATAGAAGATGATGTAACTAACCTTTCACTACCAGTAGAAGAAACACTAAGAATAGCACCAGAAGGAACAGTAAGATGTAAGTTCTGGGGTCTTGGTTCTGATGGTACTGTTGGAGCAAACAAATCTGCTATAAAGATTATAGGAGACCATACAGATATGTATGCTCAAGGATACTTCTCTTATGACTCTAAGAAATCAGGTGGAGTTACTATATCTCACCTTAGATTTGGTAAAAAGCCAATAAGATCAACTTACCTTATTGACGAGGCAGATTTTGTAGCATGTCACAACCAAGCATATGTAAATCAGTATGAAATTCTTAAGGGTCTTAAAAAAGGCGGAACTTTTGTCCTTAACTGTAAGTGGACTGATGCCGAATTAGAGCAAGAGCTTCCAGCTGCTATGAAAAAATATATAGCTGAAAATGAAATTAAGTTCTACACTATCAATGCAACTGATATAGCTGATGAGATAGGACTAGGAAATAGAATAAACATGATTATGCAGTCTGCATTCTTCAAACTAGCAGATGTAATATCTATGGAAGATGCAGAGAAATATCTTAAAGATTCTATAGATAAAGAGTACGGTAAAAAAGGTCAAAAAGTTCTAGATATGAACTATGCGGCTGTTGAAAAAGGTGCAGGAGCACTTCATAAAGTAGAAGTTCCAGCATCATGGGCAGGTCTTGAAGCTAGCTCTGTTATCGTTAGAAACGAAGATGAGCCAGATTTCATCAAGAATATATTAAGACCAGTAAATGCTCAAGAAGGAGATAATCTTCCAGTATCTGCATTTGTAGGAGCAGAAAATGGTATGATGCCTCACGGAAGTGCTGCTTTTGAAAAAAGAGGAATCGCAGTAAATGTTCCTCAGTGGGTTAAAGAAAACTGTATTCAGTGTAACCAGTGTTCTTATGTATGTCCTCACGCAGCTATAAGACCATTCTTAGCAGACGAACAAGAACAAAAGAATGCTCCAGAGGGCTTTGATACACTTACTGCTATGGGTAAAGGCTTTGAAGGACTTGGATACAGAATTCAGGTTACTCCACTTGACTGTACAGGATGTGGAAACTGTGCTGATATTTGTCCTGGTAAAAAAGGAGAAAAAGCACTTATAATGCAGCCAATCGAAACTCAAAAAGCTGAAATAGCTAAGTTTGATTACGCTCATGGAAATGTAACATACAAAGATCACTTAATGACAAAAGAGAATATAAAGGGAAGTCAGTTTGCTCAGCCACTGCTTGAGTTCTCAGGAGCTTGTGCTGGTTGTGGAGAGACTCCTTATGCTAAACTTATTACTCAACTATTTGGAGATAGAATGATAATAGCAAATGCTACTGGATGTTCTTCAATCTGGGGAGGTTCTGCACCGTCTACTCCATACACTAAAAACGCACAAGGAAAAGGACCAGCTTGGGCTAACTCTCTATTTGAGGACAATGCAGAGTATGGATACGGTATGGCAATAGCTGTAAAAGTAATGAGAGAAAGACTTAAAACAGTTATGGAGCAACTTCTAGAAATGGATATAGACGCTCAGGCTAAAGAGGCATTTGAAAGCTGGATAGCTTCTATGGAAGATTCAGAAGCAAGCAAAGAAGCAAGCCTAAAAGTAAAAGAAGCAATAGTAACTCTAAGTGGAGATGCTAAAGTTTTAGCAGATGAGATAAACGAAAAATCTGATTACCTAATTAAAAAATCAGTATGGATATTTGGTGGAGATGGATGGGCTTATGACATCGGATACGGTGGACTTGACCATGTTCTTGCATCAGGTGAAAACGTAAACGTTCTTGTTATGGACACAGAGGTTTACTCAAATACTGGAGGACAGTCTTCTAAAGCTACTCCAACTGCAGCTGTTGCTAAATTTGCTGCATCTGGTAAAAAAGTTAAGAAGAAAGACCTTGGTATGATAGCTACAACTTACGGATACGTATATGTTGCACAAGTTGGAATGGGAGCAGACAAGAACCAGGTTATGAAAGCACTTCTTGAGGCTGAGAAATATGATGGACCATCTCTTGTTATAGCATATGCACCATGTGTTGCTCACGGACTTAAAGAAGGAATGGGAAGAACACAGGCAAATACTCAGCAAGCTGTGGATGCTGGATACTGGCATTTATATAGATTCAACCCAGAGCTTAAGGCACAAGGTAAGAATCCATTTATCCTTGATTCAAAAGAGCCTAAAGCAAGCTTTAGAGAATTCCTAGACAATCAAGTTAGATATACTTCATTAAAAACTGCATTCCCAGAAATAGCAGAAGAGCTATTTGATAAAGCAGAAGAAGAAGCTAAAGAAAGATATGAAGTATATAAGAGAATGGCAGAAGCTCAATTTTAATTAAAAACTTTAAGAAAGAAATAATAAAAAATCAGTTTCAATAAAGACATTAAAATACATCACAAAAGGCCCCTGATATAATCAGGGGCCAATTTTATGTTTAGAAATAATTTTTTAATATCTAGTAGTTGTATTTAGATACTTTCGATATTCTTAAAATCCTTTAGTATAGCAAGAAGGTATTCATATGTCCTCTCTACTGATGATATGCTGATATGTTCATTTGGTGTATGAACATCATACATATTAGGACCTATAGAAATCATATCAAGGTTAGGCATCTTTTCTTTAAATAGACCACATTCTACCCCAGCGTGTATAGCAGTTATATGGGCAGCTTTCCCTGTTAGTTTCTTATAGACATTTTGAAAATGAGTTCTTAGTTTAGAGTCTGGGTTGTACTGCCATTCTGGATAGTCAGAATCAATAGTAAGCTCTGCCCAAAGAAGGTTTGCAAGATTCTTTTGCTTTTGTAGTATAACCTTTTTCAATGAGTTAACTGAGCTTCTTACAGCACTTTCAAATAGGATATGATCAGAATTTGTAGTTACTATTCCTAAATTAGATGAACTCTCCACTAGATTTTCTATGGAAGCGCTCATAGTATATACTCCATTTGGAATAAGCATAAGAGCAGCTATAAGTCGAGACTTAGAATCCTCGTTAAGTACTTTATCAGAGATTATTGAGGTCTCATTTAAAGTAATTTTTACATCGTCATCCTTTTCTCTTAACTCATTTTTAATATTTCCTTCGAATTTATCTACAAAAAACTCCAGATTTTCCTTATCTTTAGGAGAAATTCCGATGACTAGATCACATTCTCTTGGAATTGCATTCATTTTGGATCCACCATTTATAGAAAAAATCTCAAAATTCATTATACCTTGAAGGTCGTTTAAAATTCTCCCCATTATTATATTAGAGTTTCCTCTTCCCTTTATTATATCCATTCCTGAGTGGCCACCCTTTAGCCCCTTTACAGAAATATGATATGTTAGATAGTTGCCGTGAAGAGCTGTATAATCTACTGGTAAAAGCATTTTTGTCCTAGCTCCACCAGCACAGCTTACAAGTAGCTCTCCTTCTTCTTCTGAGTCTAAATTTATGAGATATTCGCCATTTAGAGAACTGGCATCTAACTTATATGCTCCGACAAGGCCTGTCTCCTCCTCTACTGTAAACACTGCTTCGATTGGAGGATGCTCAATGCTATCAGAAGATAAGATAGCCATTGTCATTGCAAGTGCTATACCGTTGTCTGCGCCAAGGGTAGTATTATCTGCGAATATCATATCTCCTTTAATAACCAAAGATAGGGGGTCATTTTCAAAATCATGGACCTTATCGTTGTTTTTTTCATTAACCATGTCCATATGTCCTTGAAGGATTACAGTAGGAAGATTCTCATATCCCTTTGTCCCATTTTTTTTAATTATTACATTATTGTAATTGTCTCTTATGTAGCTTAAATTATTAGATTTAGCGAAGTCTACAAGATAATCACTTATCCTTTGCTCATTACCAGAGCCTCTTGGTATTTTACTTATTTCCTCAAAATATGCAAAAACATCATGTGGTTTAAAATTAAGAATTTTATCCAAAATATCACCCCATTATTTAAATTAGGCCAATCTTATAAAATATTATATATCATATGTTAAAATAATACAAAGGCATGAAATAAAGGAAATATGAATAAATAGTAGAATTTAAACACTATAAGGAAATGCTTAGGATTTACTAGGATAAAATAAACTTGTACATTGATGTAGTTAAAATATACAGGGGGAAAAAATGGATACAAAGGGATTAGAAAATAGATTGAATGATATTCAAAAAAAGGCCTTTGAAAAGGTATTTGGGCCTCTTATAGTAATGGCTTCAGCCGGCACAGGAAAGACGGATGTCATAGCTTTAAGGGCATACAATGCATTTTTAAAGGGGATTCCTCTTGAAAAAATGCTCCTCCTTACGTTTACAAATAGAGCGGCTAAATCCATGAGCAATAGAATCAAGGAAGTAATGGGGGAAGAAGGTCTAAAAATAAAAGTATCAACCTTTCATGGACTTTGTGGTTTTATATTGAGAGAGGAGTCTCGAAACCTATCGATAGGACGGGATTTTATAATTATAGATGAAGAGGATTCAAAAAATCTTATGAAGGAGGCTCTAGCTAAGGCAGGCCTAGAAAGAAAGCTTTATTATAATGAAGAGCAGTTTGTGATGGAATATATGAGGTTAGCTAGAGAGTACTCTTTTACAGAGGGGAAACCTTTAAACCATAGAAAAATCTTTTTACAACTTGTAAAGGATAGAAATGTTTCAAGAAGTGTATTTTCATTTGAAAAAATTCTCTTCAATTCCATTTCCATTTATGAAAAACTTCTTCTTGATTATAATCTTATGGACTTCACATCACTCGTTGTGGGGACTGCAAAGGCTTTTGAGGATGATAAGATTAGAAATAGATGGAGAGAAAGATATGAATGGATGGAGCTTGATGAAGTACAAGATACAAACAAAATAGAATATAAAATAATAAAAAATCTCTATGAAGCTCATGGAAATATTGGTATTTTTGGAGACATACACCAGACGATATATGAATGGAGAGGTTCTATCCCAAATGAAATTTTGTCAGATTTCAAAAGAAATAATAAAGACTATTTAGAACTTAGTTTTAAAGAAAACTACAGATCTAAAAAAGCAATACTTCATGGAGCAGAATCATTTTTAGGGCACCATAGAGAATGGGAAGAGGTCAAACTTGAGGAAAAAATCAAAGTAAAAGGCTTTAAAACTAAAGAAGAAGAAAAAGTATATATATGTGATGAAATATTGAGGATGAAAGATAAAGGCACTAATTTAAGCCTAATATCCATACTATGTAGAACCAATAGAGACGGTAAGGATATTGGTAGCTTCTTAGAAAACAAAGGTATACCTGTTTTTATGATTGACAAAACGAGGTTTTTTAGCAGAAGCGAGATAAAAAATGCTCTTGCTTATCTAAAGCTTATGGTTAATCCAAAAGATATACTAAGTTTAAAACGAATCAATAAAGAGCTTGCAGAGGAATTTTTAGCTGAGAAGGACAATGGTTATCTTGATATATGCTCCTTCCTTGATGTGGACAATTACAAGTCCAAAGATCCCTATTATCTTTTAAGAGAGGCGTTTAAAAAAAATGATATTGTATCTTTTGATGTTGAGACAACAGGCCTAGATGTCAAATCTGACAAGGTGATTCAAATCGCAGCAGTAAGAGGGGGAAAAGATGGAGTAATACAAAAGTTCGAAAGACTTTTAAAAATTGACGAATCAGTTGGGGACTCTTATAAAGTCCATAAAATATCAGATGCCATGCTGTTTACGGAAGGTGTAGATCCTAAAACAGGGATAGAGGATTTCTTTGAATTTATAGGTGAATCAGTTCTAATAGGACACAACGTAAACTATGATATAAGTATCCTTAAAGAAAATATAAAATACTATGACATTTCTTTAGATATAGATAAAAACTCAGTTTATGATACTCTAAGACTTGTAAGAAACGTATTTAAAGATTTAGATAGCTATAAACTGGAAAATCTTCATATTTATTTAGGTCTTAATCATAAACCTACTCATAATGCTATTGATGATGTGATAACCACCCTTGAATTACTTGCAAGACTATACATTAAAATAGAGGAAAACAAAGAAAGAAGAAAAGAAGTTTTTAGGAAGTATGAAGATAGATTTTATCCTATTGCAAGGATAGTAGGTGATTTAAAGGATGACTTAAAAAATAACAGGCCGAAAGAAATTCTTCATCACGGACTTATGAAGAGTAATCTTCTGGATAGATATGAAAAAAGCGTGGTAGAAATGGAAAAATTAAGAGAGCTATATAGGATTTTTAGAGAATATGACAATTTAGAATTAAGTGCTTTAGACTCTCTTATATATTTGCTTGAAGTTGCTTCACTTGGAAATGATTCAGATAGGCTTTTAAAAATGAAAGAGCAGATACCAGTTATAACTGTTCATCAAGCTAAGGGCCTTGAATTTGAAACTGTGTTTATATATAATGCAACTGATAATAGTTTCCCTTCAGGGCTTAGCTCGGATGAAAAAAGGCTTAAAGAAGAGAAAAGACTTTTTTATGTAGCAATTACTAGACCCAAAAAAACTCTTTATATAACCTATTCTATAGATCCTGAAAAGGATGGACAAAATAAAAAACCAAGCAGATTTATACATCAAATAGATAGAAAATATTTAGATTTCCAATAATTTATACTTGTTGAAATGGGGGAAAGTATGAAAAGAAAAGTAATAGCATCTCCATGTGAAGCTATGATTGGAGGAGATGCATTTGTTCAAGTTATGGATGTTAAAATAACTGGAACAGAGGACAGCGTTAACCTAGAAATGTATGTCATGAACCTTTATGAAAAAGAACTTACAGAACTTGATTATGAAATTTTTTTCTTTGATACCGCATCGATAAAATTAAATGAAGAACCATATGATGTAAAACTCACCAATATAAATATAAAATCAGGAGATATAGCCCATTTAGAAACCATGGAAATTCCACCTCAATTTGCGTTGGCAAGAAAGGCAATGATAAGGCTTTTAAAAGCAGTCTTTAAAGATGGAAGCTCACTTAGCCTCTTTGATGAAGAAGTAGAAAAAATCACATTTACTGACTTGCCAAAAAGTGATTTGATGAGTATGAAAGAAATATGCGGTGAAGATGCATACTCACTTGCTTTGGAAGGGAAAACTTTTTATAGATGCATATGTGGATTTTTTAATTTAAAGGATTCTTCAATCTGTAGCAATTGTGGAAGAGAAAAAGCTGAAGTGCTGGAAAAATATTCTTCAATTGAAAAAATTAAGGAACTTATTATAAAAAGAAGTAAAGACTTAGATGAGATTAAAGAAGATTCTTATTTAGAAGTTGAGGATTTGGCAATTAAGAAAAATATAAATGAAAAGCTTTTTAATAATTATAAATTTTTTTTCATGATATCTTTTATTCTGCTTTCACTTTCTGCAAGTATTTGGTTTTTATGGAGATTTTAAATATGAGAAAACCTCTTCCGATCGGAAGAGGTTTTCTTAACTAAATTATATATTTAATATAATTATATTTTGTTTTTAGCAACCTTAAAAGCTTGCTTTGAATTGAAGGAAGAAATAGTTTCTTCACTAGCAAGTGGTTTTATAAAAAATGCCATAACAAGAGCGATTCCTAAAAGTACAGATGATATTGTATATGATAGTGTGAAAGATCCTGTCACATCAACAACAGTACCTGCAATTATTGGGCCTATAACTCCACTTACTCCCCATGCAGTAAACAGTACTCCATAGTTTGCTCCAAAGTTCTTAACTCCATAATAATCAGCAATTACAGATGGAAATAGACAAAGTAGAGAGCCGTAGCTTAGACCGGCTATAGCAGTTCCAATCGAGATTCCTAAAGTGCTTGTATAAGTAGAGAAAACCAGCATATTAATTGCTTGAATTGCAAAGAAAATCATCATAGTCTTCAGTCTTCCGATTTTATCAGAAAGTGAACCGCCGATTAATCTACCTGAAGCATTAAATATAGCTAGTAGTCCAACTAGGAAAAAACCATTTTCAACTGAAGCTTGAGTTTTCGCTATAGTTGCTATATTTCCTATAATCATAAGACCAGCAGAAGATGCAAAAGCAAACATTATCCAGAACATATAAAATTGTTTTGTATGCATCATTTCTCTCCAGTTAAAGTCTCTTGACTCCATAGCAGGAGATATTTTTTTCTCTTTTGTAGATTTTTGAACTGGTTCTTCAGGTATGTATCCTTGTGGAGGGTTTTTAATTAATTGTGCAAGGGGCACGGCAACTGCTAATATAAATGTTCCTAGAATTAAAAAGGTTTTTGATATTCCAAATACTTGGAGAAGCTTTGTAGTAGATGGTGCTATATATAATGAAGCGAGTCCCATACCGCTTACAACTATTCCTGTAACCATACCTTTTTTTGATGGATGAAACCATTTAAGAGCTGGAGGAGTAACAGTTGCATACGCAAATCCGATTCCAGAACCCACTAAAATACCAAATGATGCAGTAATCATAGATGTACTTTGAACAAGCCCGGAGATTATAAGTCCAGCTCCAGTTAATATTACCCCAAGGGTTACAACTTTTCTAGGTCCTATTTTATCTTGAAGCCTTCCAGCAATAAGTAAAGTGGTTCCCCATACCATTATAGCTACAGAGTAAGGGAGTGAAGCCTCACTACTGCTCCAGCCATAATCTGCGATAAGTGCCTTGCTGATTACACTCCAAGAGTAAAGCACGCCTATTGTAAGATTAATGAAAAGACCAGCTAAAAGCACCTTGTAGCCTTCTCTTTTTAACGAACTAATTTCCATAACATCCTCCTTGGATTAACTTATATTATAATTACCCTTAAGATTATAAACATTAGAGCAACTCCAAGGTCAATACAAAATAAGAAGATTGAAAATTAAGACTTTATATTCTATAATGGAAGTCAGTATAATTTTTTATAAAAATTATTTATAGCTTGCATAATAAAATCAAAAAGGACGGGTCTAAAGCTATGAAGGATAAATTTCTTATTGGAGAAATATCTAAGTTTTTTAATATAAGCTCAGATACTCTAAGATACTATGAAAAAATAGACTTATTCAAACCAGATCATGATGAATACAACCATTATAGGTATTATGATATAAAAAGCTTTTTAAAGCTTAGCCGGATACTTTTTTTCAAGAGTCTTGATATTTCTTTGGAAGATATAAAAGAGTATATGAAACACAAGAATATAGGAAACTTACTTAGTCTTTTGAGCAAGAAAGAAGAGGAGATAGATAAAAAAATAAAAAGGCTTGTAAATCTTCAAAAAAAAATTCAAAACAAAAGAGAGCTTCTGGAAAGTATAGATAAGGAAGTAGGAAAAATCACTGTAAAAAAAATACCAGAAAGAGTAGGGCTTTTTTTGGATATGAGCAGTGAGGAAAAAAGAGAAGAGATAGTTGAAGCCTTCAAGATGAACGAAAAGTATTTAAAATTTAGCTCATGCCTTATTGAGGGTCAGGTATATACCTCGATTTCCAAGGAAAACATGGAAAAGAAAATATTTAATCAGTTTCGTTACTTTATTGAGATTCTCTCCTTTGATGAAAATGTAGTTCATAGATTCAAAGTTGTAAAAGAAAATGATTATGCATGTATAACCTTTGTGGGGCCATATAGAGAAATGCAGACAAATTATGAAAAGCTTATAAAATGGATAGATGTAAACGGATATAAGATAATTGGAGATTCTATTGAAAAAAATATAGTGGATTATGACTATTCAGACTCTGAAAATGAGTATATTTCAGAAATACAGATTCCAATTTGGAAACTTCCTTAATCAAAAAGGGCATTCTTTTAATAAGAAGGCCCTTTTAATATGGATGGGTTTATACGTTGAATCTAAATAATACTACGTCTCCATCTTTCATTATATATTCCTTACCTTCAAGTCTAACAAGACCTTTTTCCTTTGCTGAGGTCATATTTCCGCCGTGAGCCATAAGATCTTCAAACGCTATTACCTCAGCTCTTATAAATCCTCTTTCGATATCGGAGTGGATTTTTCCTCCAGCGACAGGAGCCTTAGTACCGTTTTTTATAGTCCAAGCTCTTGACTCCATAGGGCCAGCAGTAAGGAAGCTCATAAGTCCAAGGAGTTTGTAGCTTGCCTGAATCAGTTTATCAAGACCTGATTTTTCAAGTCCTATATCTCTTAAAAACTCAAGCTTTTCATCATCCTCAAGCTGAGAAATCTCTTCCTCTATTTGAGCGCTTATTACAACAACTTCTGCATCCTCTGTAGAAGCGAACTCTCTTACAGTAGCTACATATTCATTTCCTTCTCCATCGCTCGCAACTTCTCCCTCTGAAACGTTTGCTACATATATTATAGGCTTTGAGCTAAGAAGATTAAATGATCTTACTACGGCTTTTTCTTCATCAGACATATCAAGTGTTCTTGCAGATTTTCCAGATTCAAGAACCTCAAGTACTTTTTTTATTACCTCAACCTCAAAGCTTATAGATTTATCAGTCTTAGCAGCCTTTGCTGATTTTTGAAGTCTTCTTTCAAGCATTTCGATATCTGAAAATATAAGCTCTAGATTTATAGTTTCTATATCTCTTAAAGGATTTATATTTCCATCAACATGTACTACGTTAGTGTCCTCAAAACATCTCACTACATGAACTATTGCTTCGACTTCTCTTATATGGGATAAAAACTTGTTTCCAAGGCCCTCTCCTTTACTAGCACCTTTTACAAGCCCGGCAATATCATAAAACTCTATAGCCGTTGGAACTATTTTTTTTGATGTATATATTTCTGCAAGCTTAGTTAATCTTTCATCTGGCACAGATACTACACCTACATTCGGGTCTATTGTGCAAAATGGATAATTGGCAGATTCTGCTCCTGCCTGTGTGATTGCATTAAAAAGGGTACTCTTTCCTACATTAGGAAGACCTACAATTCCTAGTTTCATATTATCTTTCCTTTCTATGTTCAAATATTTTAATTTTAATTCATATATAAGCACATTATTAAATTATATTACATTTCAGATAGGAATTTCAATTAAACATGTAAAATTTCTTTTGCAGGTTTTTTCTTTATGGTAAATAAAATATAAAAAATAGGATATAATAGACTAAGACAGGAATAATAAGGAGGGTTTTTACTTGATAGGATACGAAAAAATAAACTTAGGCCATGGGATTAACCTTATGCTTATAAGCAAAGCAAATTACAAAACAAACATTGCAACTATATATATAAAAAGACCTCTCAAAAGAGATGAGGTTACAATGAACTCACTGCTGCCTTCTGTTTTGAAATCAGGAACTAAGGATTATCCTTCTCAAAGAGAGATTACAGTAAAGATGCAGGAATTATACGGCTCAAATCTTGGAGCGTCAGTAGATAAAACTGGAGAAAGGCAAATTATGTCATTTAGACTATACACTACAGCTGATGAATTTTTGCCTGAGCCTATATTTGAAGAGGCATTTGATATATTAAAAAAGATCGTGCTTGATCCCAAAATAATAAATGATGGATTTGACCCTAAATTTGTAGATATAGAAAAAGAAAACTTAAGGGAAGATATAAATGCAAAAATAAACAATAAAGGACATTATGCGGTTGAAAAATGCATAGAGCATATGTGCGAGGGTGAACCTTTTAGCATATCTGAGGATGGATATATAGAGGATCTTGATAATATAAACGAAAAAAATCTTTATAAGCATTATCTTAATGTAATAGAATCCTCTGAAATAGATATTGTAATTGCAGGGAGCTTCGATAGAGAAAAAGTAATTGAAATTATTCAAAATACATTTTCTATAAAAAGAGAAGCTATTATTGAGACAAAAAATGAAGAAATATATAAAAAACCTGAGCCTAAATTTGTGGAAGAAAACCTAGATATTACACAAGGGAAACTAGTTATGGGCTTTAGAACCAATATGGATTTTAAAGATGAAAAATATTATTCTCTTTTAATGTACTCAGCCATACTTGGAGGAGGAGCCCATTCCAAAATGTTTTTAAATATTAGGGAAAAAGAGAGCCTTTGTTATTCCATATACTCTACACTTGAGAAAATGAAGGGGCTAATGTTTATATCTGCCGGGATAGAGATAAGCGATTATGACAAGGCTCTTGAGCTTATATATAAAGAACTTGATGATATGAAAAATGGAAATATCTCCATACAAGAAATGGAAAATAGCAGAAGCTATCTTGTAAGCAACCTTAGAGCTTTAAACGATAGTCTTTCATCACTTACAGACTTTTATTACAATATGAGCATTCAAAACACAAACAGAAGTCTTGATGAAGTCATTGAACTAATTAAAAAAGTAAAGACAGAAGATGTAATAGAGGTTGCTCAAGATATATACCTTGATACAGTATATTTTTTAAGAGGACCTAAGAATTCATAAAATAGGAGAGAAGATAATATATGAATATAATCAAAAACGAGCTATTAAAAGAAGAAGTATATCATGAGAAATTAAGTAACAATATGAATGTTTTTTTTATGAAAAAAAAGGGATTTACAAAAAAATATGCAGTTCTTGCAACTAATTATGGTTCGAATGATTTAAAGTTTATTAGTCCTCATACAGGTGAAGAAATCAAAGTAAATGAGGGAATTGCCCATTTTCTAGAGCACAAAATGTTTGAACAAAGTGATGGCTCCAACGCATTTGATAGATTTGCAGAGATTGGAGCGAATGCCAATGCTTTTACAAACTTTAACATGACTGCATATCTCTTTTCTTGTACCGAAAGATTTTATGAAGGCCTTGATCATCTTATATCCTATGTTCAAAGCCCTTATTTTACTGATGAGAATGTAGAAAAAGAAAAAGGCATTATAGCCCAGGAAATTAAAATGTATGATGACAATCCAGACTGGAAGCTGTTTTTTAACACCTTAAAAGCAATGTATAAGGTTCATCCAAATAGTATAGATATAGCTGGGACAGTAGAGAGTATATATAAAATCACAAAGGAAGAGCTCTATAGCTGCTATAATACATTTTACAGTCCATCAAATATGGCTCTATTTGTTATTGGGGATTTAGAGTTTGATGAGGTTTTAAAATCTGTTAAAGAAACGGTAAAGGATGAACATATGTTTGAAGGAGAAGTAAAGAGAATATTTGAACTAGAAACAGATGAGCTAAGAACTAAAGAGATAACAGAAGAGCTCGAAGTATCTATACCAATGTTTTCTATAGGCTTTAAAGATAAGCTAAACACTCTTGGTGAAAATACTGATATAATGAAAAAATCCATAACCACAGAAATAATTCATGATTTGCTTTTTAAAAAGGGCACTGCACTTTATGAAGAGCTTTACATGGAAGGTCTTATATTTGGAGGGTTTTCTTCTGACTATACTGAGCATACTGACTATGGATATAGTATTATATCTGGGGAATCAAAGGATGTAAATAAGGTTAGAGCAAGGATAATGCAAGCAATTGAAGAATCTAAAATAAATGGACTCAATGAAGAGGACTTTGAAAGAATAAAGAAAAAGAAAATAGGAGGCTTTATAAAGCTATTTGATTCTATAGAATTCATAGCAAACAACTATCTTTCCTATTATTTTAAAGGAATGGATTTATTAGGATATTATGAAGCTCTTCTTGATATAAAAATAGATGATGTAAATGAAAGATTAAAAGAGCACTTCACTGAGGATATGAGTGTGCTTTCTGTAATAAATCCAAAATTAAAGTCTTAGTTTGACACTTTCAAGCTGTGTAAATTATAATTGTCTAATAGGATAGGCTTAAGCCTATCCTATTTTCCATAAATAAAGAAATTCTTTTGAAATATGAATAAAAGAGATTTAATAATTAGGAGGAATATATGAATCCAGTAGCATTTAATGTATTTGGAATAGATGTAAGATGGTATGGAATAATTATGTCCATTGCGATAGTATCTGGAGTTTTGCTTGCAATGAGAAATGGAAAAAAGGCAGGGTATAAGGAGGATGATATTCTCGATATATGTCTTTTTGCGATACCACTTGCTGTTGTTGGAGCTAGGCTTTATTATGTAGCGTTTAATTTTGAACTTTATCAAGATAATATAATGCAGATATTTAACACAAGACTTGGCGGTATGGCAATACACGGTGGACTAATAGGAGGAGTACTTGGAGGAGTACTTGTAACAATAAAAAAGAAGATAAACACAGTAAAGATGGTAGATATAGCAACTCCTTCAGTAATACTTGGTCAGGCAATAGGAAGATGGGGGAATTTTGTTAATCAAGAGGCTCATGGAGGACCAACAGATCTTCCTTGGGGAATAACAATAGATGGAGTTAAAGTCCATCCTACTTTTTTGTATGAATCAATATGGAATCTAATAATATTTTTTGTACTTATGAAAGTATTTAAAAATAAAAAATATGATGGTCAGATGGCAGCTATATACCTTATAGGTTACTCTATAGGCAGATTTTTTATAGAGGGTTTAAGAACTGACAGCCTTATGCTGGGACCTTTGAGAATGGCACAGGTAATAAGCTTAGGGATGATAGGGGCAGGAATAGCGATACATCTATATTTTAAAGATAAGGGCGTAAAAGAGCCGTATAAGGCTTAAAGCTAAAAAGGAGCGATTTTATTGAAATTTAAACATGTTACAGTTTTACTTGAAGAATCTGTAGATATATTAAATATAAAAAAAGATGGCATTTATGTAGATGGGACTATGGGAGGAGCAGGACACTCATTAGAGATAGCAAAAAAAATTGAGACAGGAAAGCTAATTTGTTTTGACCAGGATAATGATGCCATAGAGGCGGCAAAAGGAAAGTTTCAAGGTATGGAAGATAAGGTTATTATAGTTCACAGTAACTTTGAAAACTTAAAAAGTGAGCTAGAAAAGCTTGGAATAACGAAAATAGATGGTTTTTTAGTTGACCTTGGAGTCTCTTCTCATCAACTTGATATACCTCACAGAGGCTTTTCATATATGAATGATGCTCCTCTTGATATGAGAATGGATGATAAAAACCCTATTTCTGCTTTTAATATAATTAATGAATATAGCGAAGAAGATTTAAAGCGAATCATAAGAGATTATGGAGAGGAAAACTGGGCGGCAAGAATAGCCTCTTTGATTATAGAAAAAAGAAGAGAAGGTCCAATTAAAACCACTTTTGAACTTGTGGATGTAATTAAGGCTGCTATTCCTAAAAAAATGAGAGATGAAAATCAGCACCCCGCAAAAAGAACCTTTCAAGCTATAAGAATAGAAGTAAATAGAGAGCTTGATGTGATAGAAAAAACAATATCTGATGCTTTTTCCATTATGAACAAAGGCGGAGTAGTTGCAGCCATTACATTTCATTCTCTTGAGGATAGAATAGTAAAGAATATATTTAAAAAACTAAGTATAGATTGTATATGTCCTGTAGAGTTTCCAGTTTGCAGGTGTGACAACAAAGCTCAAGTAAAGATAATTACAAGAAAACCAATACTTCCTTCTAAAGAGGAAATAGAGATGAACCCAAGATCAAGAAGTGCAAAGCTTAGAGCGGCTAAGAAAATTTAGGTGGATAAAATGAAAAAAGAGCAAAACAAGGAATATAGAGTAAAAAGTCTGGATGTATACAAGCAAAATCAAGAAAAAAAAGAAAGAAAGGCAAACAATTCCCAAAATTCAAGGACTAATCAGACTGCAAAACCTAATACTGAACAAGAACATATGGGAAGTATAAGGCAATCAGTAAAACCAAAAAGAAGTAAAAATAATAGAAAAAAAACCGATATAAGAAAAGACGAAAAAAATAGGGAAACCCCTTCTATAAAAAAAAGTAAAACTAAAAAAAATAAAAAGAAGTCAAAAGCATCGAGAAAGCTTTTAATTTTAAACACAGCCTTGATATCATCAGCTGCTGGAATTTTATTTTTATTAATTATGTTAATGAATAGATATTCTGTTATTTCAGAGCTGAAATATGATATAAATGCTCAGGAAAGAGCTTTAAATGAGCTTAGAAATAAAAAAAGAGAAATACAGGTACAGATAGAGCATTCCAACAGAACTGATTTTATAGAGAGAACTGCAAGGGAACAGCTCTTTATGGAATACCCAACTGAAGAAGAAACTATTTATATAAGAGTAGATTAGAGAGAGTGGTAAATTTGTCTGAAAAATATTCTCAAAAGCATAAAGAACTCATAAAAAACAGAATAAGAATTTCTGTAGCTCTATTTTTGACCTTAATAGTAGGACTTATAGTAAGGCTTGGATATATACAGGTGGTGATGGGACCGGTATATTCAGAAGAAGCTATGAGTCAGCAATACAAAGATACGATAATACCTCCTATGAGAGGGACTATTTACGACAGAACTGGAAAAGAGCTAGCAGTAAGCGTTCCTAAACATGATCTATGGATAGAGATGACATCTATTAAGGATTCCCAAAAAGACGAAATAGCAACTAAAATATCTCAGGTACTAGATATAGATAAAGACGAGTTACTTGCAAAAATGAACGATGGAAGACCTAGGTTTCTAATTGAGAGGTATTTAGATTCTGAGCAAGTAAAGATGCTTAGGGAAGAACAGACAAAAGGGATATGGTTTGAAGAATCAAGCAAGAGATACTATCCTTATGGTTCCTTTGCCTCGTATGTGATTGGACATGTATCAAATCATAATGTAGGTCTTGCAGGTGTTGAAGCTTCCTTTGATCCATATTTAAGGGGAGTGCCAGGTAGAAAAATATCTATAACAGATGCAAGGGGAAGAGAAATAGATAGTATAGACATAAGACATAATGATCCTATAAACGGGAGAAATATAATACTTACAATTGATGAGGTAATACAGCATCATATGGAAAGAGCAGTATCGAAAGCTCTTGTAGACAATGATGCTAAAAGGGTAATTGCAATAGCTATGGATCCTAAAACTGGTGATATACTTGGTATGGCGTCTAAACCAGATTATGATCCAAATGATTCTAGAACACCTTTATATCCTTTGTTTGAAGAAACTATATCAGCGGCTGAGACAGATGAAGATAGACTCAAGGAAATATATCAGATGTGGAGAAATCCGGCTGTAAATGATATATATGAGCCAGGTTCTCCATTCAAAATCGTAACGGCGGCAGCAGCCTTTGAGGAAGGACTCACCCGTCCTGATGAATGGTTTAACGACAAGGGTTTTACAGAGGTTGCAAATAGAAGAATTAGAAACTGGAGGCCACAGCCTTTTGGGAATATAACCTTTACTCATGCAATGGAGCAGTCAGTAAACTCCACATTTATTGAGGTGGCGCAAAGACTTGGTCAACAAAAATTTTTAGAATATATAACTGCGTTTGGATTTGGTAAAAAGACAGGAATAGAGCTTCCAGGGGAAGGACTGGGAATGATGTATAATATTTCAAATATGGGCCCCGTGGAGCTTGCAACTACTTCTTTTGGTCAGAGTATTTCAGTGACTCCAATACAGATGTTATCAGCTATATCGGCAATAGGAAATGAAGGTAAGCTTATGAAGCCTAGAATAGTTAAAGAGATAACCGATGAGGAGAACCAGATAATAAGAGCTGTAGAACCAGAGATGATTAAAAGAGCTGTATCAAAGCAGAGTGCAGATGAAGTGCTGCTTTCTATGGAATCAGTGGTTGCAAATGGTTCTGGAGGGATTGCAAAAATAGATGGATATAGAATTGCTGGAAAGACAGGGACAGCTCAGAAGGTTGTTGATGGAAAGTATGTCCAGGGATATTATATAGCATCCTTTGCAGCTATAGCTCCAGTTGAAGATCCTAAAATAGCTGTACTTGTGCTTGTAGATGAGCCAAGGGCAGGCTCTCATTTTGGGAGTACAGTATCAGGACCTATAGTTAAAGAGATTGTCTATGACTCTTTAAGATATCTAGGAGTAAAACCTAATGCACAGGTCATTGATAATCCAAATATAAAAAGAGTAGCAGTTCCAGAAATTAGAAATATGTCCTTTACAGATGGGGTATATAATTTGAATCAAGCTGGTTTATCTTATTTTGTAGAAAATCCTACCGAGCTTGATACATCAGGAATCGTACTTGATACCTTCCCAAAACCAGGAGAGATGGTTCCTCTTAATTCTTCTGTTATGCTTTATATCTCTTCTTCAGAAGATGAGACTATGAGTATGCCAAATCTTATTGGAATGACATTTAGAGAGGTTGAAGAACTACTTTCTAATATGGGACTTGAATTCATACACGTAGGAACGGGAAAGGCAAAAAGCCAGCTTCCTAACCCAGGAACTATAGTTAGAAAAGGGAATAGCGTAAGCGTAGAATTTGAATAAATGCTTCTTTAAGCATATAGCTTTAATATACAATTTTTGATAAAATTAAGAGTCAATTAATTACAAAAGGCGATGTCATTGACATTGCCTTTGATATTGGGAAAGGATTAATTAGTCATGAAAAAACTATCGAAAATAAAAATAATGAAATATACAAATGGTATAAACGAATATGAAGAATACAACCCTTTGATAGATTTAGTAGTAACTGATAGTAGAGAAGTAAAAAAAGACTGTCTTTATGTAGCTTTAAAGGGTGAAAATTTTGATGGACATGATTTTATAGAGGATGCCATCAAAATGGGAGCTTCTCTCATTCTTTCCGAAAAAAAATATGATTCAAAGGAAATAATTAAGGTTGAAAATACATACTTAGCTCTTGGCGAGCTTTCAAAGGGATATCTAAATGAGTTTAATATTAAAAAAATTGGAATAACGGGAAGCAGCGGAAAAACTACAACAAAGGATATGGTGTATCATGCTTTATCAGCTCGGTATGAAACCCATAGAACAATTGGAAACTTCAATAATCATATAGGGCTCCCTTTAACCGCTCTATCTATTGAGGAAAAGGACGATATAGCAGTATTTGAAATGGGAATGTCAGAGCTATGGGAAATAGACTATTTATGCAAATTGACAAATCCTCATATAGGTATAATTACAAATATAGGGACGGCTCATATAGAAAATCTAAAGACTCAGGAAAATATATTTAAGGCTAAAATGGAAATTAGCAATTACATGACAAAAAAAGATTTGCTTATAGTAAATGGAGATGATGATTATCTTTCAAAGCTAAAAAAGGAAGAGTGCAGTTTTAGGTTGATAAAATATGGTTTTTCAGAAAACAATGATTTAATTGCCTATGATTACAAAAGTGATTCAAAAAACTCTATTTTTAAAGTAAAGGGAATGGATAGAGATCTTAATATAACGCTCCCTGCAATTGGAAAACACAATGTGCTGAATTCTTTGTCGGCAATAGCAACATGCATTGAACTTGGTATGAGGGATGAGGAAATTCAAAAAGGACTAGCAGGTTTTAAGCCTTCCAAACATAGAATAGATATAAGGGAAATAAATGGAATAAAGATAATAAATGATTCCTATAATGCTAACCCAGAATCCATAAGTGCTGTTCTTGATTCTTTTAAAGACTATGGAGAAGGCAGAAAAGTAGCTATTTTAGGAGATATGCTGGAGCTTGGAGACATATCTGAAATAAAGCATAGAGAAATAGGGGAAAAAGCTATTAAAGAGAGTGATATATGCATATTTATAGGAAATGAAATGAAGTATGCAAAAGAGGCTGCTCTTTCATCTTTAGACACAGGAAAGATTATTTATCATTTCATTGACAAAAATCTAGCAATAAATGAGATAAAAGGTATAATAAAATACGGCGATATAATTTTAATTAAAGGATCTAGAGGAATGAACCTTGATAAAGTGGCAGAATATCTGATAGACAGTAAAAAGTAATTTTGGAGGTTATAATTTTGAACTATATATTTTTTACAGAAACGACAATATCTTTTTTAATTTCCCTGATTTGCGCAGCAATCATTGGACCTATGGTCCTTCCAATGCTATCAAAGCTAAAGTTTGGACAGACTGTTAGGGAGGATGGTCCTCAGTCTCACCTTATAAAAAATGGTACGCCTACTATGGGGGGGATTATATTTATACTATCAACAATAATTGCAATAGCATTCACAGGAAAATACAGCTCTGAGCTTGCATTTGCACTTAGTTTTATGCTTTTATTTGGTTTTGTGGGTTTTTTAGATGATTATATAAAAGTAGTACTAAAAAGGTCTTTAGGCCTTAGAGCTTACCAAAAAATCATACTTCAATTTGGGTTTGCTCTTATTCTTTCAATATACCACCTAAATACAAGCCCTATGGGAACAGAGCTTATAGTACCTTTTTTTAATGATATAACTCTTGATTTGAAAATATTTTATGTTCCATTTTTAGTATTTGTTATAGTGGCTATAACTAATAGTGTAAACCTTACGGATGGGCTCGATGGACTTGCTAGTAGCGTAACTTTTATAGTTGCATTATTTTTTATGCTAGTATCAGGCTATATGGGTTATGGGCATCTGTCTATATTTATGGCAGCTGTAGCTGGAGGTTGTCTAGGTTTTTTAAGGGTTAATAGATATCCAGCAAGAGTATTTATGGGAGATACTGGCTCTATGGCTCTGGGAGGAGCTATAGCAGCAGCTGCAGTGATTTTGAATATATCTTTAATTGTTCCAATAGTAGGATTTATATACTTTGCGGAAAGTCTTTCTGTTATAATACAGGTAATTTCATTTAAATTTTTCAAAAAAAGAGTTTTTAAAATGAGTCCTATACATCATCACTTCGAACTATCTGGTTGGAAGGAAACAAAAGTGGTAAAAGTTTTTTACTTAACAACTTTTATTCTGTGTATAATAGGATTAACTGCAATTTAAAAAGAAGGGGCGAGAGTTATGGGAAAATATTCTGATATTGTAGTTGTAGGTCTTGGTAAATCTGGATTTTCTGTAGTGGATTTTTTTTCAAAACAAGATGTAAAAATTCAGGTGTTTGACTCAAATTCAAATCATGATGAAATTAAAATAAATAAAATAAAGGAAATGAAAAATATAGAGCTCAATCTTGGAGAAAATCCAACGGGAGATGAAGATGCAGATATAGTAATCATGTCTCCTGGTATATCTTTGGATCTTGATTTTGTAGCTAAGTTTAGATCAAGAGGTATTGAAATAACTGGAGATATAGAGCTTGCCTATAGATTGGGCAGGGGAACATATATAGGAATAACTGGAACTAATGGAAAAACTACAACTACTACATTAGTTGGAGAGATATGCAAAAATTTTCAGGAAAACACTTATATAGTTGGAAACATAGGAACTCCAGTGCTTGATAAAGCAGTTATGGCTGATGATAATACTTTAATGGTTACAGAGCTTTCGAGTTTTCAGCTTGAGTCGATATATGATTTTAGACCTCATATATCTGTACTACTTAATATTACCGAAGATCATTTGAACAGACATAAAACTATGGAAAACTATATTGCTGCGAAGTTTAGAATATTTGAAAATCAAAAAGAAAGTGATTACTTAGTTTTAAATTATGATGATAAAAGACTTAGACTAAACCAAGAAAATATAGCTCCTAAAATTATTTTTTTTAGCAGAAAAGAAAAAGTAGATTGTGGAGTATATGTGGATGAAGACTATGTTGTTTCAAATATAAACGGAAATAAAATAAAGATTGTAAATTTAAACTTAATTAAGCTTTTAGGAAATCATAATATAGAAAATATCCTTGCGGCAACAGCAATTTCTATTCTCGCAGGGGTAGATGAAAAAACCATAAAAGATACTATTATAGACTTTAATGGTGTGGAGCATAGGTTAGAACTTGTAATGGATACTGGAGAGGTAAGATATATCAATGATTCTAAGGGAACTAATCCAGATTCATCAATAAAAGCTCTTGAGGCTGTCCCATCTCCTATTATTTTAATTGCAGGGGGTATGGATAAAAAAAGCGATTTTACAGAATTTATTGATTCCTTTAATGGAAAAGTATATCATTTAATACTTTTAGGCGAAACAAAAGATATTATAGAAAATACTGCAAAATTAAAAGGGTTTGACTCTATAACTAAGGTTAATAGCATGGAGGAAGCGGTAAAATTTGCAAAAACCATAGCTAGACCTAAAGATACAGTGCTTCTTTCCCCTGCGTGTGCAAGCTGGGATATGTACTCAAGCTATGAAGAAAGAGGATGGGACTTTAAAAACTGGGTAAATACCTTATAGGTTCAGGTGATGCAAATTGGAATCAAAAAAATACAAGGGTCAAGGAAGCTTTGATTTTGGTCTTTTCTTCCTGACTATACTTTTAGTTTTAATTGGAATAATAATGGTATATAGTGCAAGCTTTGTGCAGGCAAAATTTAAATATGGAGATACATCCTACTTCTTGAAAAAAGAGATTATTTTTTCAACTTTAGGACTAATAGTAATGCTTATAGTTTCAAAGATAGATTATAAGATGTATAAGAAATTCGATTTATTTTTCATTATAGTCGCATATCTTCTTTTAATAGTAACATTATGGACACCCCTTGGAATAACTCTTAACCATGCTACTAGATGGATGGATTTAGGACCTCTTGGGACACTTATGCCTTCTGAGGTTGCAAAATTCTCTTGCATACTTATAGCTGCTAGAATTATAAGTAATAGAAGAAAGCATATAACAAAGTTCAGCACATTTATTCAACCTTTTATTTATTCCTTTATAGCAGTTGTTTTTATAATTCTTCAGCCAGACTTATCTACAAGCTTTACAATACTATTTGTTACCTTTGCCATGCTTTTTGTTGCGGGAGTTCCTTGGATTTCCGTATTTTCAACAATTATAGCAGGAGCAGCTGGAATATTCGTCCTGATTTTGGCTAAACCTTACAGAATGAAGAGGTTTATGACTTTTAGAGATCCATTTCAGGATAGGCTTGGAGACGGCTATCAGGTCATACAGTCTCTTTATGCATTAGCATCTGGAGGAATTACGGGACTAGGTCTTGGAAGAAGCAGACAAAAGTTTTTCTATCTTCCAGAGCCTCAAAATGATTTTATATTTGCAATTATAGGAGAGGAACTTGGATATATAGGTGGAATAATTCTCCTTATCTTGTTTTCGCTTTTAATAAGCAAGTGTTTTAAAATAGCAATGAATGCCCCGGATCTTTACGGGACGATGATAGTAGCTGGAATTACCTTTCAAATAGGGATACAAGTGCTAGTGAATGTTGGGGTTGCAACTTCGGCAATTCCAAACACAGGGATTCCGCTACCTTTTATTAGCTACGGGGGAACTTCCCTTGTAATATTTATGGCAGCAATAGGTATTATACTAAATATTTCAAGGCATACTAAGGTCTAGAAACAAAATTTATTTAAGGAGTCAATATGAAACTTATAGTAGCAGGAGGAGGAACTGGAGGGCATATATATCCGGCTCTTTCCATAGCAGACAAGTTTATGGAAAAGGAAAAAAACTTGGAAGTACTTTATATAGGAACTCCAAATAGCTTGGAATCAAAAATAGTTCCTGCATATGGATATAGATTTAAAACAATAGATGTAAAAGGGTTTCCCAGAAAACTCAATATAGAAAGCATGAAAAGAACCATAAAGCTTTTAAAATCTTTAAGTGATGTAAGAAAAATTATCAAAGAAGAAAAACCAGATATGGTAATAGGGACAGGAGGATATGTATCAGGTCCAGTTGTTATGATTGCCTCATTGATGGGTATAAAAACTGCTATACATGAGCAAAATGTATTTCCTGGAGTCACAAATAAGCTTCTCTCCAAAAAGACAGATTATATTTTGACAGGCTTTGAAGAATCAATCAAAAGATTCAAATACCCTGAAAAATCATTTTTTGTAGGGAATCCAATAAGGCAAAATTACTTTAATGATTCAAGAGAAAAGGCAAAAGAAAGTTTAAATATTCCTCTAAACAAGAAGCTTATCCTTTCAGTAGGAGGGAGCGGCGGATCTACTGGTCTAAATAAGGCTATTAAAGAGATGATTTTGAATGATAAACAAAAGGATTATTTCTTGATACATGTTACTGGTAGATATCATTACAAAACATTTATAGAATCTCTTGGAAAAGAAGAGTTAAATGAAAATTTTCAAATCCTTCCCTATATAGATAAGATAGGGACTTATATGTCTGCATCTGATCTTATAATATGCAGTGCTGGAGCAATAACCTTAGCGGAGGTGAGCTTTTTAGGAAGAGCATCGATCGTTATTCCTAAGGCTAATACTGCAGAAAATCATCAGGAATATAATGCTAAGTCTGTAGAAAATTCAGGGGCAGGATTTTTCATTAAAGAGAAGGACTTAAGCTATGAAATACTTAAAGCTAAAATAAATGAAATTATATTTGACGAAGGACTTAAAGTTAAGATGGAAAAAAGTAGTAAGCTTTTATCGAAATCATGTCCTTCGGAAGAAATTTATAATATTGTAATGAGAAATAGTTGATTGAAAGCGGGAATATTGATGTATAGAAATAAGATAAAAACTATAGTCATAATAGCCATTTCCTTAATGATTTTGTCTATAGGATTTTACTTTTTATCCCCTAGATTTCACCTTAAGGATATAATTCTTTTGGGTGAAACTCAGATAACCCGAGATTCATTATTTGAAATCTCAGGTCTTCATAAAAACAAAAATATATATTTAATGGATACGGACCTTGCACGAACTAGGATACTTGAAAATCCATATATAAAAGACATAACTATAAAAAGAAGATTTCCAGCAACTCTTATTCTTTCTATAAATGAAAGAAAGGAAACTGGAGTAGTACCCTTTTCTGGAGGATTTGCAATAATAGATGAAGAAGGATATGTTCTAAGAATGGAGCAAAATCTATCAAATATACAAATCCCTATAATTAGTGGAATAAAAACCCTAGAAGTAAAAATAGGTGAAAGAGTTCCTGTAGAGGATGAAGAACAGTTTACAACTGTTTTAAGCTTTATATCAGTTTCTCAAAATGCGAGATTACTTGAAAGCATCTATGAAATAAATCTTTCGGATTTGGAAAACATAACTATGACAACCAATAATGGAATTACTGTTTTATTGGGAGATGGCAATGATATAAACTATAAAATGCTACAGCTTAATCAAATTTTGCTAGATCTTTTCACTAAAGGCATAAGACATGGTATTATAGATATGAGATTCAACAGTTATCCGGTTTATAGAGAAGGGTAGATATAGATGAAGATAGGAAAAGAAAAGATATTATTTTTGATTTTTAGCTTTATAATAGGGTTGACGCTTACTATACAGCTTAGAACAATTAACGAATTTACAGGAGGAATAGCTTCATCTCAAAAATCTAGGCAGCTTCAAGGAGACCTTAAAACCCTAAGAGAAAAAAAGACAGAGCTAGATAGAGAACTTCAGGCATTAGAGGGAACTATAAAAGAACTAAAAAATTCAGAGATACAAGAGGATGCTATAGAACAAGAACTTAAAAAAGAGATTGAAAAATATGAACTATTATCTGGATATAAGGAAGGAAGAGGGCCTGGAATAGTAGTAAGATTTCAAGAACAAGCCTCAGATAGAGATACTAGTATTCTTATTTATAACTATGAGCTTCTTCTTTCAATAATAAACAAACTAAATGCCTCAGGAGCAGAAGGTATAGCTATAAATGATGAACGGTACGTAATAAGTACGGAGTTTAGACTATCAGGAGATAGGTTATTCATAAACGGCAATCCAGTATACCCGCCTTTTGAAATTAGAGCTATTGGGAATCCTGACACTCTGGAATCAGGACTTAATCTGAGATACGGGATAATTTGGGAGATGAGAAAAAACTATAATATAAACTCTTCTATAGAAAAGAAAGAGGATGTAGTTCTTCCAAGATATAGTAAAAAAATCGAATATAAATACGCTACGCCTGTGGAAAGCGGAAGGTGAAGATATGGCTAAAAACAAAAAAATCAACACCTTGGTTTTTATGGCGTTTCTACTTGGAATTATCATAGCATTGCAGGTTAAAAGTTTTAATGGAAACAATGGACTCGTAACATTAAAATCGATTATGGAAATCGAAAATCAAATTGAATTAGAAAAGAATGACATTCAAAATCTAAATGAACTTATATATCAAAGAAAGCAAGAATTAGAAGAATATGAAACTGAACTTGAAGATAGCGGTTCTATTTTGAACTCCTTAAGCGAAAATCAGAAATCTTTAAAAATGGCAGCAGGAGTAATCTCCTTAAATGGAAAAGGAATAAAAATAGAGCTTAGGGATGGAGATAGAGAGCTTAAAGAAGGAGAAAACCCGAACAATATAATAGTACATGATCAGGATGTACTTCATATAGTAAACGACCTTAAAATTGCAGGAGCAGAAGCTATAGCAATTAATGGTCAAAGATTATCAAGTATATCTGAAATAAAATGCAGTGGTCCTACTATCACAATAAATGGTAGAACTTATGGTCAACCATTTATTTTAGAGGCAATAGGTCCAGTTGAAGATTTAATACAGATTACAACAGGTATAGGATCGTACTCTTATCTACTTACTACAATTTATGGAATTGATGTTAGGGTATATGAAGAAGAGGATATTAAAATACCTGCCTTTAAATTAAATGAGGATTTACAATACTTGGGAGAAGGTGATTAAAGTGCTTTGGGCCATATTAGGTTTAGCTCTTGGTGTGGTAGTGGGGTATTATATTCCATTTACATACTCAGACAACTACTCTCTATATATATCTGTAGCAATACTTGCTGCAATGGATTCAGTTTTTGGAGCTATTAGATCCTCTATGGAGAATCATTATAATAATATAATGTTTATAACTGGTTTTTTCACAAATGCGCTTCTTGCTGCATTTTTAGCATATCTAGGAGATAGGTTGGGAGTACCCCTTTACTACGCTCCAATAATAGTATTTGGTGGAAGACTCTTCCAGAACTTTGCAGCCATTAGAAGAAGCTTAGTTGAAAAATTTTTAATTGAAAAAAAGAGGAAAACAAGAAGTAATATAGAATAAATTACAGTATAATTATATTTTTGCTATATAAGTAAGTTTTAAAAATAGATAGGCAAAAACAAAGAGGAGGGAAACCATGTTACAATTTGATATAAGCACAAGTGATAGCAAGGAAAAGATTAGAATAATAGGAGTCGGCGGTGGCGGAGGAAATGCCGTTAATAGAATGATACATGCGGGAATAGTAGGAGTTGAGTACATAGCAGTAAATACTGACTCTCAGGCATTAAACAAATCAGAAGCTGAGACTAAACTTCAAATTGGAGAAAAGCTTACAAGAGGGCTTGGAGCAGGAGCCAACCCTGAAATAGGGCAAAAGGCTGCTGAGGAAAGTCTTGAAGATATCAAATCTACTCTTGATGGTACCGACATGATATTTATAACAGCAGGAATGGGTGGTGGAACTGGTACGGGAGCAGCTCCTGTAGTAGCTAAAGTTGCCAAAGAGCTTGGGATTCTGACAGTTGGAATAGTTACTAAACCATTCTTTTTTGAAGGTCCTCAAAAATTAAAAAAGGCAGAAAAAGGGATTGAAGAGCTTAAAAAAAATGTAGATACTTTAATAGTTATTCCAAATGATAGAATACTTGAAATATCATCAAAAGATACTAAGATGGAAGATGCGTTTGAAATGGCAAATGAAGTATTAAAGCAAGGTGTGAAGGGTATAACAGATATAATAAAAGTTCCAGGGCTTATAAATGTAGATTTTGCAGATGTAAGAACTACTATGATAGATAGAGGAATAGCTCATATGGGCACAGGAAAAGCTAAGGGAGAAAACAGAGCTATTGAAGCTGCAAAGGCTGCTATTCATAGTCCATTACTTGAGACAACTGTCAAAGGTGCAAAGGCAGTGCTTCTTAATGTAACTGCTTCTAAGGACAGCTTTACTATTCATGAATTCAATGAAGCTTCTAGGTTTATAACAGAAGCTGTTAATAGAGAAGATTCTGAAATTATAGTAGGGACGGCATATAGTGATGAAGCTGGAGATGAAATTAGCATTACAGTTATAGCTACAGGATTTGACGGAGAAATACCTAAGTTTTCCCCGAGCGATATAACAGAGACTAAAAGTCCAACAGAAGAGGTAGTTGAGGAAGAAGAAAAAGTAGAAAACTTTGAACTTCCGCCTTGGCTTGTAAGAACAAATAAAAAATAATAAATAATAAATCAAAAAAGTCTGCCTGAAACCAAATATCAGGAAGACTTTTTTTTCCTTTTAGACTTGATTTTCAAGAAAATAAATCTTAGTATAAACAAAAGGAGTTGAAAAAAATTGAATTGTCCTTATTGTAATTTTGAAATGTCTAAAGTAGTAGATTCAAGACCAACAGAAGAAGGTAACGCTATAAGGCGAAGAAGAGAATGTGAAAACTGCAAAAAAAGGTTCACAACCTATGAAAAGATAGAGCAGGTAAGCGTTATGGTTATAAAAAAAGATGGTTCAAGAGAGTATTTTGATAGAGAAAAAATATTAAAGGGTATCGTTAGGTCTTGTGAAAAAAGACCAATAACTCTTGAGCAGATGGAAAATGTAGTAAGTGAAATTGAAAAAGATATATTAAACATGATGCAAAGGGAAGTTTCAAGTGACAAAATAGGTGAACTTGTAATGGAAAGTCTCAAAGAACTAGATGAAGTGTGTTATGTTAGATTTGCCTCTGTATACAGACAATTCAAAGATATAAACAGCTTTTTAGAGGAACTTAAAAATATTATGGGAGAAAAATACAAGATTTAATAAAAATGATTAATTAACAATATCTTTACAAAACTTAAACAATTTTAATATATAATTAAAATTGAAAAACCACTATGGAGGTTAATATGAATAAAAAGATATTGATAGTTGATGATGAAGAGAATATTGTAGAACTTATAAAGTTCAATCTTGAGCTTAAAGGTTATGAGGTATATAGTGCATATGATGGTATGGAAGGTCTTAAGATGGCAAAAGATATAAAACCATCCCTTATACTTTTAGATCTCATGCTTCCTATACTTGATGGTACAAAAGTCTGTGAAAAAATAAGAGAAGATGAAGAAATTAAAGAAACTCCTATAATAATGCTCACTGCAAAAAATATGGAAAAAGACAAAATAATAGGCCTTGAGCTAGGGGCTGATGATTATATGACGAAGCCTTTTTCTGTAAAGGAGCTTATGGCTAGAATAAAAGCCGTTAGCAGAAGATATTCATCTTCAGATAAAATGCCGGAAATTAAAATAATTGATGAGGGAGATCTTAAAATAGATCTTGAAAATTATGAAGCATTTAAATTAGATGAAAAGATAGATTTAACTCTAAAAGAATTTGAACTTTTAAAGCTCTTGGCATTAAATAAAGGAAAAGTGCTTTCAAGAAACTATCTCCTAGATAAGATATGGGGGTATGAATATTTTGGAGAAACAAGAACTGTAGATGTCCACATCAGACATCTAAGAAAAAAGATAGAAGATAATGATAAAATGCCAAAATATATTGAAACAATACGCGGAGTAGGTTATAAGCTGAGATAAAAGGAGGAGCTAATATTTATAATTATTTAATTATAAGCTTGCTGTTTGGAGCACTTTTTCTGATGCTCAGATATATATTAGTTCTTAAAAATCATATAAAAGAGCTGGCTCAGGCTTATGATAAGATAGCTGAAGGGAATTATAATATAAGAATATCTTCGAATCTTTCAGGAAATCTTGGAAAAGCAGGAAAAAGCTTTAATCTTATGACTGAGGACATCAACAAGAATATTGAAACCCTTAAGGACAGAAGTGCTAAACTTAAGGCTATATTAAAAAGTATTTCCAATGGAATAATAGCGATTGACTCTGAAGAAAATATAATGCTTATGAATAGAGCATCTCAGACTATATTTGACTATAAGGATTTTGATTATGAGGGAGTACCCCTTACGAAAATAATAAAAAATAAGAGGATGCTGGATTCTATTCTTGGACTAGTATACCTTAGAAAAAGTAAAGAGACAGAGCTTGAAATAGATGGTATTTATTATAAAATAAACGTAGATCCAATAAAGATGGATGATAACAAAAAGATTATAATTGGTTCAATAATAAACATTGAAGACGTAACAGATAAAGTAAGACTTGAAAGGATGAGAAGCGATTTTGTGGCAAATGTCACCCATGAACTAAAGACTCCCCTTACATCTATAAATGGCTTTGTTGAAACATTAAAATCAAATTCAGGGATAAATAAAGCTACTAGAATGAGGTTTCTTGAAATCATAGAAATGGAGTCAAACAGGCTCCAAAGGCTAATAGATGATATACTCACACTTTCCTTTATAGAAAACAATCAGAGTTCTAAACCAAACTATGAAGTAAATATAGTAGATATAGTAAAAAATACTATAAACCTTATGGATAATATGGCAAAATCCAAAGATATATCAATAGATTTCAATTATAACAAAGAGGAGATTCTAATAAACTGCCAGCATGATATATTGACTCAGCTTGTACTCAATCTTTTGGATAATGCAGTAAAGTATTCAAATCAAGGAGGACAGATAAAAATTAATCTTCTAAAGAGTGCCGGAAAGATTCTTTTTTCTATTCATGATGATGGAATAGGTATTCCTCAAGAAGATATATCAAGAGTTTTCGAAAGATTTTATAGGGTTGATAAGGCGAGAAGTCAAAAAGCGGGCGGTACAGGTCTTGGACTAGCTATTGTAAAACATATTGTGATTTCACTTTCGGGAAAAATCAAGGTAAATAGCGAAGTTGGAAAATATACTGAATTTATAGTGGAAATTCCCCTTTCTGATCAGGATAAGGATTAAAAAGTCCTTGTCCTGGTTATTTTTTTGAGAAATATAAAGACATATAATCTTACAAATTGCCATAAGCTTTAACAAGTGATATTATATTGTAATGGATTAGTGGATAACTATAGGGTAGATAAAATAAATGGAGTTGATTTTTTGGAATTAAATGAAACAAAGTTTAAAAACATTATTACAAAAATTGAGAAGGGCTCTATTGCAGAAGAACTTGAAATAAAGCCTGGAGACATACTTGTAAGTATAAATAACGAAAAAATTGAAGATATAATAGAATATAAATATTTATGCTGTGATGAATATATAGAAATGGAAATACTCACCAAAGAAAATGAACTTATATTATTTGAAATAGAAAAAGAAATTGATGAAGATATAGGAATAGAGTTTGAAAATCCTATAATAGACTCTGTTAAATCCTGTAGAAATAAATGCGTGTTTTGTTTTATTGATCAGCTTCCACAAGGGATGAGAGATACCCTTTACTTTAAAGATGATGATTCTAGACTTTCTTTTTTACAAGGTAATTTTATTACAATGACCAATATGGGAGAAAAAGAAATTGAGAAAATGATAAGATATAAGATAAGCCCTGTAAATATATCTATTCATACTACAGACTCTGACCTTAGAATAAAAATGCTGGGAAATAGATTTGCTGGAAATATTTTGGAAAATATGACTAAGCTTGCAAAGGCAGAGATTACAATGAATGGGCAGATTGTTCTTGTAAAAAATCTCAATGATGAGGAAAACTTAGAAAAAACTATAAATGACCTTAAAACACTTCATCCTTACTTAAATAGCGTTGCAGTAGTACCCATTGGAATTACTAAATATAGAGAGAATCTTTATCCAGTAGAAATTTTCGATAAAGAAAGTTCCATAGCTGTTATAAATCAAATCCATAAATTACAAGAAGCTCTTTTAAAGGAATTAGGAACAAGATTTGTATTTTTATCGGATGAGTTTTATATGATGGCAGGCTATGAAATGCCAGAGGAAAATGAATATGAGGGTTTTGTACAGCTTGAAAATGGAGTAGGTCTTACAAAAAAGCTTGAAATTGAATTTTTAGAGTCTATAAATGATATACAAAATAAAAAAATTAGCAGACAAATTTCCATTGCAACTGGGACTTCAGCTTTTAATTTTATATCTGAGATTTCAGAAAAACTATGCAAAGTTGTAGAAGGCCTTCAGGTAAAGGTATATAAAATAAAAAATGAATTCTTTGGAGAAACAATTACAGTTAGTGGGCTTATAACAGGCTCTGACATTATAAATCAGCTCAAAGATCAAGATCTGGGAGATATATTACTAATACCTAGATCAATGATGAAGGCTGATGAAGATATATTTTTAGACAATATAACTATAAAAGATTTGGAAAAGGCCTTAAATGTAGAGGTTCAGATTTCAGAGATTGATGGAAAAAGCTTTGTAAAAAATGTAGTAGGAATATAGGAGGTAGAAAATGAAACCTATAGTAGCAATAGTTGGAAGACCTAATGTGGGAAAATCAACTCTTTTTAATAGGATGGCAGGGGAACGTATTTCAATTGTGGAAGACACTCCAGGGGTTACAAGGGATAGAATTTATGCAGAAGCAGAGTGGTTAGGGAAATATTTTACAATAATAGATACAGGTGGTATAGAGACTAAAACAGATGAGCTTATTCCTCAGAAAATGAGAGAACAAGCAGAACTCGCAATGGATACAGCAGATGTTATTCTTTTTGTGGTTGATGGAAGACTAGGAATGACTCCTCAGGACAGAGAAATAGCTATAATGCTTATGAAGACTAAAAAGCCAGTACTTCTTGTTGCAAATAAAATAGACAATAACAATATACCTGACTATTTTTATGATTTCTATGAGCTTGGACTTGGTGAGCCTATTCCAGTATCGGCATCCCTAGCTCTTGGTACTGGGGATCTTCTTGATGAGATTTTCAAAAACTTCCCAGAGGACTCTGATACAGAGATGGATGAGGATGTTATAAAAGTTGCTATAGTTGGAAAGCCAAATGCAGGAAAATCCTCAATACTAAATAAGATACTTGGAGAAGAGAGGGTTATTGTAAGTCCTATAGCAGGAACCACAAGGGATGCAATAGATACATATATAGAAATGGATGGAAAAAAATACCTTTTCATAGATACTGCAGGAATCAGAAAAAAAAGCAAGGTAAGTGACAACATAGAAAAATACTCTGTAATTAGATCTTATACTGCTGTAGAAAGAGCAGATGTGGTTCTTATTGTTGTAGATTCAGAGGAAGGTATTACTGAGCAGGATAGCAAGGTTGCTGGAATTGCTCATGACGCAGGTAAGGCAAGCATTGTTATTATGAATAAGTGGGATCTTCTGGAAAAGGACAACAGCACTGTTAAGGCATATACTAAAACAGTAAGGGAGGAGCTTCCATTTATGCTTTATGCTCCTATACTCTTTGTATCTGCACTTACAAATCAAAGACTTAATAAAATACAAGAGAATATAGATTTTGTTTTTGAAGAATCATCAAAGAGGGTATCTACTGGAGTACTAAACGATGTAATAGGTGAAGCAGTACTATTAAATCAGCCTCCATCTGATAAAGGAAAAAGACTTAAGATTTACTATGGAACGCAGGTTGGAGTCAAACCTCCTACCTTCGCACTTTTTGTTAATGAAAAGGAGCTTTTCCACTTCTCATATCAAAGATATATAGAAAACAAATTAAGAGAGAATTTTGGGTTTGAAGGTACACCGATTAAAATCTACATACGAGAAAAAGGCAGGGACTAGGAGGTGTAGTTGATGGATATGACTTTTATAGTACTTGGGATATTAATTGCTTATTTAATAGGAAATATATCCCCCTCTTATATAATTGGAAAAAAATACGGAAAAATTGATATCAGAGAGCACGGTTCTGGAAATGCTGGGGCCACTAATGCACTTAGGATTTTAGGAAAGAAGTTTGCACTTATAGTTTTTTTAGCAGATATGGGAAAAGGAATTTTAGGAGGTCTAGTTGGGTACTATCTTGGAGGACAAGACCTAGCATCTATCACTGTAATTGCTGTAGTTTTTGGTCACGTATTCCCAGTTTTTCTAGGATTTAAAGGTGGAAAAGGAGTAGCTACTTCAATAGGTGCAATGATTGTAATAGCCCCTATATTTACTATAATAGCTACATTACTTGGAGTTGCTCTAATATTTAAATTTAGATATGTATCACTAGGATCAATAACTGGTATAGCAATACTTCCCCTTTTAATATATTCTGGTAGAGGAGAATTAAGAGTTATAATTACAGCCTTGATTTTGACATGCTTTGTAATATATACCCATAGAGAAAATATATCTAGACTTTTAAAAGGGAAAGAAAGAAAAATAGGAGAAAAAGCATAGCTAGGAGGATCTATATGGAAAAAATATCTATAATAGGAGCCGGAAGCTGGGGAACTGCCCTTGCCATACTTTTATCTGATAAAGGGTACGAAGTAAGTCTTTATGCTAGAAGAAAAGAACAGATTGATGAAATGAAAAATAATAGAACGAACAAAAATTATCTTGGGGATATAAAAATACCTAATGATATCATAATTACTGATGAAATTAAGGAAGCGGTAGAAAGTGCAGATGTAGCTGTTATGGCTGTATCTTCACAGCAAGTCCGCAACGTAGCCGAGTCAATTAAAAACTATGTAAAAAAAGAAGCTGTAATTGTAAATGTTGCCAAGGGACTTGAAAAAGGAACAAATCTTAGGATATCTCAAGTAGTAAATAGCGTACTTTCTGACAATCCTTTTGTGGTTTTATCAGGACCCTCTCATGCTGAAGAAGTTGCAATGAAGATGCCCACTACTGTGGTAGCTGCCTCAAATGATATATCTAAAGCCGAATACATTCAAGATATATTTAGCAATGAATATTTTAGAGTATATACAAATCCAGATGTTCTAGGCGTAGAACTTGGAGGTGCTCTAAAAAATATTATTGCCTTCGGAGTAGGTATAATAGATGGACTTGGATATGGTGATAATACCAAGGCAGCAATAATGACTAGAGGGATTACTGAAATAACAAGGCTTGGAGCTAGCCTAGGAGGCCAGATATCTACCTTTGCAGGGCTTTCTGGTATTGGGGATTTAATAGTTACTTGCACATCATCTCACTCTAGAAACAGAAGAGCAGGAATATTAATAGGCAAAGGGTATTCTCTAGAAGAAACCTTAAAGGAAATTCATATGGTAGTGGAAGGGATTACAGCAACCGAAGTTGCATATAATCTTGCTAAAGAAAAAAATGTTGATATGCCTATAACAAAAGAAATTTACAGAGTTTTGTATGAAAACAAAGATGTAAAGGAATCAGTAAAAAGCCTTATGGGAAGAACCAAAAAACACGAAACAGAGGATATCTTTAATATAGATATAAAACAATAATAAAACTTTAAGAACCTGAATTGATTTTAATTAAAGATTCATGTAACCTCCGTTTATTAGGAGATTATATGAATCTTTTTAACTATTTTATATCTGGTTTTTTATAATTTTATTATTTTTTTTACTTAATTTGCTTAAAACCCTTCATATTATGGGCTAAAAAGGGTAAAATAGATTTATCGTTAACTAGATTTAAAAGAAAAGGCGTGACATTAAAATTATGTCGGAAAAAATTAGAAACCCAAAGAAGAAAAAAACTGTCAAAAGAAAATATATACCTTTTTTTATTGTGCTTGGAATATTACTTTATATTGTATTTCATATGTACAATACTATTAATGCATATACTATAAAAACGCATGTCCTAGATATGGGACAAATCTCTAATTTTGTAGAAAAAGAAGGCCTTATTATTCGAAATGAATATCAGGTATTTTCTCCATCAGATGGATATATTTCAGATTCTCTGTCAGAAGGAGAGCGAGTTAAAAAATCGGGAATAATAGCCAAGCTTCAAAATGAACAGCTAAAGGGAGACGAACAGTTTAAGCTTCAGATAATAAATAGAAGAATAAATGAACTCAAAAATAATACTACTCCAAAGGATCCTGAAAAAGAAATTGCGGAGTTAGATGCAAAAATAGATTTTATTTATGTAGATATTCAAAATAGAATAGTCAACAATGACTTAACCTACGTATCTGACCTAAAAGAGAATCTTATTTCATTAATGGAAAGAAGAAGATTACTCAGTGGAGCCTCAGATGTGGGGCAAATGAGTCTAGAGCAACTTGAAGCTGAAAAGCTAAACCTAGAAAATAAGATAAACTCAGACAAGTACTATATAAGAGCAGATAATCCAGGGGTTGTCTCTTTTTATAGTGACGGAGAGTATGAAAAGTTCAGCATTGCCAATATGGCTAATATATCTGTTACAGATATCACAAGTTTTAAAGATAACAATTTAATATCCATTAATGATGGAGTAAATAAAGGAGATATATTTGCTACAGTTGTCAATAATCACAAATGGTATATTGCATGTGAAGTAGATGAAAATGATATTAGAAATATTGAAAGAGGTAGACCTATAACAATTCATATAGGAGACGAAATGATACTAGGCTCTTTATATGATTTTCATAAGGGTGAAGATGAAAAGTTTTTAGGGATTTTTGAAGTGGAAAATGAAAACTTTGATTTTACTAAACAACGAAAGCATAAATTCAACCTAGAATATAATTCGGTTTCCGGAATAATTGTTCCCAAAAAGTCTGTAGTTGAAAATGAAGGTGTCTTAGGAGTATTTACTATTAATGAGGTAGGTACAGCTCATTTTAAAGAGCTTAAGGATATTAAAGGAGAAGACGAGAATAACTATATAATCTCTTTTGATCCTGATAGTTCTACAAGTCAGGAAAATATAAATCTCTATGATGAAGTAATTATTGCTCCTAGAAATATAAAATCAGGACAGAGGGTGAGATAATGCATAATATTAAGCTAAATATAAAAAACATCCAAAAAAATATAGCTGATACTTTAAATCAGGCTGGAAGGACAGATGAAGTTACTTTAATAGGAGTTACAAAAACTGTCAGTAGTGAGATGGCTGCTGAGGCTTTAGACTCAGGGGTTTTAGATTTAGGTGAGAATAAAGTCCAGGAGCTAAATAAAAAATATGAAGTTTTAGGAAAAAAAGCTCGTTGGCACCTTATTGGCACTTTACAGACCAACAAGGTAAAATATATAATTAATAAAACGACTCTTATTCATTCTCTGGATAGACTATCTTTAGCTGAGGAGATTGACAAAAGAGCTGGACAAAATAACATCGTGGTAGATTGCCTTATTCAGGTAAATATATCTCTTGAGGACACAAAACATGGACTATTAAAAGAAGATGTTCCTTTATTTATCAAAGAAGTATCAAAAAAATTCAAAAATATTAAGGTGAGGGGTCTTATGGGTATGGCTCCTTTTGAAGAAAATCCTGAAGATGCAAGACCATATTTTAGGGAGATGAAAGCTCTTTTTGAGAATATAAAATCTCTTAATCTAGAAAATGTAGATTTAAAATATCTTTCTATGGGTATGACAAATGATTATAGAGTAGCTATAGAAGAAGGCTCGAATATGGTAAGGGTGGGGACGGCAATTTTTGGAGAAAGAAATTATGATTAGGAGGGTTTGAAATGGCAGAAAAAATATCAGGGAAGATTAAGGATTTTCTTTTCGGGGGCTTAAGAGAAGACGATTATGATGAAGAGGATTTCTATGAAGAGGAAATGGTGCAGCCAAGTTTACCTATCACAAAATCAGGAACATCAAACAAGGTGGTAAACATAAACCCAAATACGCCACAGATGAAAGTAGTGATATTTGAACCAGTATCTTATGATGAGGCTCCTTCTATAGTAGATAGCTTAAAAAATAGAAGAGCTGTAGTTGTTAATCTTGAAAACATTCAGGATCCTGAAGTATCAAAAACAATATTTCATTTCCTAAATGGGGCAATTTATGCAATGGATGGAGATATAAGAAAGGTTTCTAAGGGAATCTTTATACTTGCTCCTTCAAATATAGACATAGACGGCAATATAAAAAAAGAGCTTGAAAGTAAAGGCCTATTTCGTTGGTAGACAAAAGGAGCATTTAAATGTGGGTTTTAATACAATCTATTAGTTATTTCTTTAGAGTACTTCAATTACTTATACTTGCAAGAGTACTATTATCATGGTTTCCAAATGTTGATAGATACTCTCCAGGAGTCAAATTTATATACAGTGCAACTGAACCAATAATGGGTCCTGTAAGAGATTTTATGTCAAGGCATATTAATACTGGTATGATAGATCTTTCTCCCATTGTAGTATTACTGCTGCTAAATATGGTTCAAAACTTTATATTTAGACTTTTATTAGGATTTTAAAATATGCTGGATAAAGAAAAGCTTACATCTCATATTAGAGATATTGAAATTAAATCTGTAATGATAAAAAACATATCAAAGGTAGAAGGGGTCTTAGAAAATTACGATATTAGAAGTACTGACTTTTTAGATCCCTTCCAACGTAAAATCCTTATAGATATTATAAGAGGAATAGATGGCATCTCCTTCCATGAGGAGGGTGGGGCAAGCGATGCGGAGAGAAAACTCATTCAAATCTACCCAGATTATTTTGAAAAATCTGACATTGAAGAGTCTATTCAGCCTCTAAAGGTAGAAGGAAGCTTTAAATTCAACTCCGTAAGTCACAGAGATTATTTGGGAAGTCTTTTAGGTTTAGGTATAACTAAAGAAAAGATAGGAGATATTTATGTCCATGAGGATTGTGCATATATCATAGCTGACAAAAAAATATCCGAATATATATTTTTTAATTTGACTAAAATTTCAAAAGAGAGTGTAAGATTAAAAAAAATAAATATTTCCCAAATAATAAAAAACGAAGAAAAATATAAAGAAAAGATAGTTACAATTTCTTCCCTTAGGGCGGATAATATAATAGCTGAGATATTTAATCTTTCCAGAGCCAAGGCTCAAAACCTTATATCTTCAGAAAGACTTAAAATTGACTTTGAACCTATTTTATCAAATTCAAAAGAAATTAAAGAGGGCTCATTGATATCTCTTAGGGGGTATGGAAGAGCTATTTTTTTAGAGGTTTTAAATGAAACTCGAAAGGGAAAAATAAGGGCAAAAATAAAAATAATTCTTTAGGAGGAGCCAAATGCTAACACCACTAGAATTAGAGACTAAAGAATTTAAAAAATCTTTGAGAGGCTATAGTGAAGCTGAGGTAAATAATTTTTTAGAGACATTAAAATCAGATTATGAAAATCTCTACAGAGAGAACATAGAACTCAAGGATAAGCTGAAAGCTTTAACCGATCAGCTTAGCAGGTATAAAACAATAGAGGATACCCTAAAAGAGACTCTAATTGTTGCTCAAAAGACAGCAGAAGACGTAAATATGAATGCTCAAAAAAAATCAGATATAATAATTGAAGAGGCATATTCACAGTCGAAAAAAATCATTGAAGATGCAAATAATCAAGTTGTAGAAATAAGAAAAAGTTATGAAGATATACGTAGGGAATTTATGTTTTTTAAAACCAAATTTAGAGGTCTTCTAGAAGATGAAATACAAAAGATAGAAGAAATATTTAAAAGTGATGAAAATAAGGAATCTCATACTGAACTCATAAAAGAAAAGGTTGAAGTTAGTAACAATATGGAAAAACAAGAAAAAGAGCCATTAGAAGGAATAGAAGAATAAATATATTGCTTTTTTTCACCATTTATTATAAAATCTGATAATAAACCAAATACATAGCTATGATTGGAAGAGTAGTCTTGACTTAAGCTTATAGAGAGTAGGGGACAGGTGGAAGCCCTATAGATTAATCAAAATGAAAATCATCCATGAGCTAAAAAGCTGAAATTAAATTAGGCTTTTTCGATATTTCATGCGTTAGTTGAAAGTAAGAGGCTTGTTTTTCAAGCAATTAGGGTGGTACCGCGGAAATCTTCGTCCCTGCATTTTTTATGCAGGGATTTTTTATTGTAAATAAATGATTTGAAGGGAGATATATTATGAAGTTTGAAAATCTTTATAACGACAGCATAAAACAAAATGAAAAGAAAGTTGCGGATTACTGGAAAGAAATTGATTTACTTAAAAAAAGTGTGGAATCCAGAGAGGGAGAAAAATCCTATGTATTTTTTGAGGGACCTCCTACAGCTAATGGAAAGCCTGGAATACATCATGTACTAGCAAGAACCCTAAAGGATTCTGTTTGTAGATATAAGACTATGAGTGGATATCAGGTAAAGAGAAAAGCTGGATGGGATACTCACGGACTACCAGTAGAAATAGAAGTAGAAAAAAAATTAAATCTTTCATCAAAGCAAGACATTGAAAAATATGGATTAAAGGAATTTAATGAAGAGTGCAGAAAATCTGTATTTGAATATGAAAATCTTTGGAGAGATATGACAGAAAGAATGGCATATCTTATAGATTTAGATAATCCATATATAACACTAGATAACCAGTATATTGAGTCTGTATGGTGGATACTTGACAAGTTTTTTAAAGAGGGATACATATACGAAGGGCACAAGATACTTCCATATTGCTCAAGATGTGGTACAGGACTTGCTTCCCATGAGGTTGCCCAAGGGTATAAAGAAGTAAAGACAAATACAGTCATAGCTAAGTTCAAGTTAAAAGAAAAGGAAAATGAATACTTCCTTGCATGGACGACAACTCCATGGACTCTTGCATCAAATGTAGCCCTTGCTGTATCACCAAAGGAAATATATGTAAAAGTAAAGCAAGGTGAAGATTTTTATTATCTTTCAAAAACTCTTGCTCCAAAGGTTCTTGTTGGAGAATATGAAATAGTTGAAGAAATTTCCGGGAAAGACCTTGAGTATATAGAATACGAACAGCTTATGAAATTTGTAAAACCTGATAAAAAAGCCTTCTATGTTGTGCTTGGAGATTATGTAACTACAGAAGATGGTACTGGAATAGTTCATACAGCACCAGCATTTGGAGATGATGACTATAACGTAGCAAAAATATATGACCTTCCAGTAGTTCAACCAGTAGGAGAAGACGGAAAGTATACTGCAACTGACTGGGAAGGTAGATTTGTAATGGAAGAAGGGCTTGATGTAGATATAATCAAGTGGCTTGCAGCAGAAAATAAACTTTATAAAAAAGAAAAGATGGAGCACAACTACCCACATTGCTGGAGATGCTCGACTCCACTTATGTATTATGCAAAGCCAAGCTATTATATAGAGGTTACAAAGCTTAAGGAAAAGCTTATAGAAAACAACAACTCTGTAAACTGGTTCCCAGATTATGTAGGAGAAAAGAGATTTGGAAACTGGCTTGAAAATCTAAACGACTGGGCTATATCAAGATCAAGATATTGGGGTACACCACTTAATATTTGGTCATGCGAATGTGGACACAAGGAGTCCATAGGCTCAATCGCTGAGCTTGTGGAAAAGTCTATAGAAGATATAGATTCATCAATAGAAATGCATAGACCTTATGTTGATGACGTTCATATAAACTGTCCAAAATGTCAAGGAACTATGGAAAGAGTTAAGGAAGTAATAGACGTATGGTTTGATTCTGGAGCTATGCCTTTTGCACAGCATCACTATCCATTTGAAAATAAAGAAAACTTTGATGAGCTTTTCCCAGCAGATTTCATATGTGAAGGAATAGACCAAACAAGAGGATGGTTTTACTCTTTACTTGCTATATCAACCTTTGTTACTGGAAAATCGCCATACAAGAATGTCCTTGTAAATGACCTTGTCCTTGACAAAGAAGGTAAAAAAATGAGCAAGTCAAAAGGAAATACAGTTGATCCTTTTGCATTATTTGATCAATATGGAGCGGATGTCCTTAGATGGTACCTTCTTTATGTATCACCTGCATGGTCGCCAACTAGATTTGATACAGAAGCACTTAAAGAGGTTCAAAGCAAATTCTTTGGAACTATTAAAAATGTATACAACTTTTTCTCTCTTTATGCAAATACAGATAAAGTTAATCCAAAGGAATTCTTTGTAGAATATGAAGAAAGACCAGAACTTGATAGATGGATACTTTCAAAATACAATAATCTTAAAAAATACGTAGAAGAAGAGCTGGAAAAGTTTGACATGACAAAGGTAGTTAGAGCTATACAGGACTTTGTCAATGAAGATCTTTCAAACTGGTATATAAGAAGAAGCAGAAGAAGATTCTGGGATACAGAGCTTACACTGGATAAGAAATCTGTATACAACACAACCCACGAAGTTCTTGTAGGTATTTCTCAGATGGTGGCTCCATTTGCACCATTTATGGCTGAGGAGATGTATAGAAAACTTACTGGTGAGGTTTCTGTTCATATAAGCTACTATCCAAGAGCTGATATAAAGCTAATAGACGAAAAGCTAGAGCATAAGATGGATCTTGTAAAGGACATTGTAACTCTTGGTAGAGCATCAAGAGAAGCGGCGAAGATAAAGGTAAGACAGCCTATTGGAAAAGCTATAATAGATGCAAACAACAAGGAGATAATGGAAGATCTTGTACCACTTATAGAAGAAGAGCTTAATGTTAAGGAAGTAGTGTTTTCTAAGGATATAAATCAGTATATGAACTTTAATCTTAAGCCTAACTTCTCAGTTCTTGGAAAAACTTTAGGGCCTAAGCTTAAAGAGTTTTCAGGAAAGCTTGCTGCGCTTGATTCTGCAAAGGCAGTAAGTCAGCTAGAGTCAGGAGAGAAAATAACTTTTAATCTTTCAGACGAAGAATTTAGTTTCTCAAAAGATGATGTTCTTATAAACGTATCTCCAAAAGAAGGCTTTGATGTTGCAACTGAAAACAATCTCTTTATTGTACTTGATACTAATCTTACAAAAGAACTTATAGATGAAGGGTATGCAAGAGAGTTCATATCAAAAGTTCAGCAGATGAGAAAAGCTAAGGATTTTGAGATGATGGACAAGATAAAAATACAGTTCAAATCAAGCAAAGAGATAGAAAAGGCAGTGGAAATCCATAAAGCTTATATCATGGAAGAGACACTTGCAGAGGAAATCGAAGTAAAAGAAACTAAGGATATGGAAAGTGACTCATTAAATGGTCATGAGGCTAAGATTTCTGTAGAAAAAATATAAACTACTATTAAAATGTAGATATATTAAAACTTATTTTTCTCTATAAAAGTAAAACAGAGCGTCCAAGCGGATGCTCTGTTTTAATGAAAAATATATTTATCTGTGATAATATAAAAGATATGGATTTTAGGAGGTATAGTGTATGAAACAAATAGGTATAATTGGAGCTATGGAAGAGGAAATCGTCCTTTTAAAAGAGCTTATGGAAAATGTTAATATAAAAGAGTTTGCAGGACTTATTTTTTATGAAGGAAATCTTAATAATAAAAAGCTTGTAGTAGTAAGAAGTGGAATAGGAAAAGTAAACGCTGCTATGTGCACTCAGGTCCTTATTGATAGGTTTGATATAGAGTATGTTATCAATATAGGAGTTGCAGGAGCTATATCTGATAATATAGAAATTGGAGATATAGTGCTTTCTACAAAGCTTTACGAGCATGATTTTGATGTAACGGCTTTTGGTCACAAAAAAGGTGTAATTCCTAGAATGGAAAGCAGTATATTTTTAGCTGACGAAAACCTTATATCTCTAGCACAAAAAAGCTCTAGCGTACTTGGAGAAGATATGAAAGTAGTTCAGGGAGTAGTAGTATCTGGAGATATATTTGTAAGCTCAAATGAACTTAAAGAAAGCTTAAAGGAAGAATTTGAAGCAGATTGTGCTGAAATGGAAGGAGCTGCAATTGCTCATGTGTGCGCTATAAATAAAATGCCGTTTTTAGTAATCAGGTCAATGAGTGACAAGGCTAATGGGGAAGCGCCTGAAAACTTTGATGAGTTTGTTTTAAAAGCAGCTAAAAACTCAAAAAAGCTTATTTTAAAGATGATAGAACTGATTTAATATAAAAATGACTATTTATATAATTTCAAAAGGAGGTTTTTATGGAAAAGAAAATAATATTGAGTGGGATGCAACCTTCTGGAAAGCTTACACTTGGAAACTATATAGGGGCTATGAAAAACTGGGTAGCTCTTCAAGATGAATATGATTGCCATTACTGCATAGTAGATCTTCATGCAATCACAGTTCCTCAAATCCCTAAAGATCTTCGTAGAACTACTCTTGAAGTATTGGCACAGTATATCGCAAGTGGGATAGATCCTGATAAAAATACAATATTTATTCAGTCACATGTTCCTGAGCATTTGCAGTTAGCATGGATACTAAATTCCATGACTTATATGGGAGAACTTAACAGAATGACTCAGTTTAAAGACAAATCCCAGAAAAAGGCTGAAAATTTAAATGCAGGACTTTATACTTACCCTGTACTTATGGCTGCAGATATACTCCTTTATGGTACGCATCTAGTTCCAGTTGGAGAAGACCAAAAGCAACATCTTGAGCTTGCAAGGGATTTGGCTCAAAGATTTAATTCAAGATATAGTGATACATTTGTAATTCCCGAGCCTTTCATACCTAAAGAAGGAGCTAGGATAATGAGTCTTCAAGATCCATCACAAAAGATGTCAAAATCTGATGAAAATCCAAATGGACCTATCTCGATGATAGAAGAGCCTGACATAATAATGTCAAAAGTAAAAAAATCTGTAACAGATTCACTTGGAGTAATAAGCTATAATGATGAGCAAAAGGGAATAAAAAATCTTATTAATATATATTCAAGTATTACAGGAGAGTCTGTTGGGGATATTGTAAATAGATATGAAGGAAAAGGCTACGGGGATTTTAAAAAGGATGTAGCTGAAGTTATAATCGAAGGATTAAGACCAGTAAGGGAAAAATACCATGAACTTTTAGATAATAAAGATTATCTAGAGCAGGTTTATACAAATGGGGCAGAAAAAGCAAGGAAAAAAGCGTTTAAAACAGTCAATAAAGTCTATAGAAAAGTTGGATTTGTCTTAAGGTAAGAGTAAAAGAAATTAATTTAAAAAGGAGCTTTTATGTATTATATCTTTATAATTATTTTAGTATTTATAGATCAAATAATTAAATATTTTTCCCTCACATCTTTAAAAACAATTGGCTCTTATCCTATAATTGAAGATTTTTTTCATCTTACCTATGTGGAAAATAGAGGAGCAGCTTTTGGAATACTTGAAAATAGACAATGGTTATTTATTTTTATAACTTCTATAGTGCTTATAGGGATTTTTTTATACCTAAGAAAAAACATAGATAAAAGACTTAAGCTGATTTTAAGTGTAATTGCTGCTGGAGCCATAGGAAACCTTATAGATAGAATTTATCATGGGTTTGTGGTTGATATGTTTGACTTTAGAGGGATATGGCAGTTTGTTTTTAATTTTGCGGATATTTGTGTAGTATTAGGAGGCATTGCTTTAATAGTCCTTTTAATATTAGATAATACTTTGCTTGATGAGGAGTATTAGATATGGAAGAAGTAAAGACATTTATTGTACTTGAGGATGATGAGGATACTAGACTAGATGCTTTTTTAGCTCAGGAGATACAATCAAGGTCAAGGACTTATATACAGGCTTTAATTAAAGATAAAAAAGTCACTGTAAATGAAAAAATTGAAAAAGCTAGCTATAAAGTCTCTGAAGAGGATATTGTAGAGATTTCTATCCCAGAGCCAAAGGAATTAAATATAGAGCCGGAAAATATAGATGTAGAAATAGTATATGAAGACAGTGAGCTGGCAGTGATATATAAGCCCAGAGGAATGGTAGTACATCCAGCACCAGGTAATTACACTGGAACCTTAGTAAATGCCCTTCTTTATCACATGAAGGGAAATCTATCTTCAATAAACGGAATTATAAGACCTGGAATAGTTCATAGGATTGACAAGGATACATCAGGACTTTTGCTTATTGCAAAGACAGATAACGCCCATAGACATTTATCTCATCAGCTTAAAAATCATTCTATTAAAAGGGTTTATTTCCTTATTTGTCATAATGAAGTAAAAGAAGATGAGTTTACAGTAGATGCTCCCATTGGTAGAAATCCAAAAGATAGACTTAAAATGGCAGTTGTAGTTTCTGGGAAGAATGCTGTTACCCATTTTAAAGTTTTATCAAGAGGAGAAGGCTATACATATCTTCAAGCAACCCTAGAAACAGGACGGACTCATCAGATAAGAGTTCATATGGCCTACAAGGGATATCCTCTTTTAGGAGATCCGCTTTATGGCCCTAAAAACCCTAAGATTAAAATTGATGGACAGCTATTACATGCTGGCGTGATAGGATTTGTTCATCCATTTACAAATGAGTTTATGGAATTTTCAAATGAACCTCCACAAGTTTTTAAAGAAGCTCTTAGAAAACTTTCTCTTGATTAAAACTCTAAAAGGTTATATAATCGTATAAGAATATCCTTTAATTTTGCACGAGATGCATCGAAGGAGAGCTAATTAGAAATTTGATTACTCTGGCTTTCTGCATGTGCAGGAAGCCATTTTTGATGCAAGGGGGATTTTTATGAAGGAAAAAGCCATGATAATGGATGACCAAGCTATGAAAAGAGCTATAACAAGAATAAGTCATGAAATCATAGAAAGAAATAAAGGGATTGATGACGTCGCTCTTGTGGGAATTAAAAGCAGAGGAGTTCCACTTGCTGCTATGATAGCTGCAAAGATAAAGGATATTGAAGGAAAAGACGTGATTGTTGGAGAAATAGACATAACTCTTTATAGGGATGATCTAACAGAAAAGCATCATCAGGCAATAGTGAAGGATAGTAAACTAGGCTTTGATGCTGCAGGAAAAATTATAGTACTCGTGGATGACGTCCTTTTTACGGGAAGGACAGTAAGGGCAGCCCTTGATGCTATAATCGATCAAGGAAGACCAAAGAGCATACAGCTTGCAGTGCTTATAGACAGAGGACATAGAGAGCTTCCCATAAGAGCAGATTTTGTAGGCAAAAATGTTCCAACATCAAGGTCAGAGGTCATAAAAGTCAGTGTCGAAGGTATAGACTCTGAGAATTATGTTTCTATAAATGAATAGTGCATTTAAAGACCTTTTAATCTAGTCCAGTGAGGCTGAAAAGGGAGAAGTAATTCTCCCTCCTAATTTGAAGAGGAGGAAAATCAATGTCAGAGAAAACAATTGATCAAACAACTTTAACATCTATTTCAGGAGACTCATTTTTAGAAAATGCTAAGAAGGTGGCTCTTGCATTTCAGCATCTTATCGCAATGTTTGGAGCTACAGTACTAGTTCCCCTACTTACAGGGATGAACAGCTCGGTTGCTCTTGTCTGTGCAGGTCTAGGAACACTTATTTTTCATCTGTGTACAAAAGGAAAGGTACCAGTATTTTTAGGTTCTAGTTTCGCCTTTATTCCAGTAATTATATACGTAGGAGAGCTTTACGGAGACATTACATACGCTCAAGGCGGTATTATTGTAGCAGGATTATTATATGTTCTTATGTCCTTTATAGTAAAAGCAGTAGGAGTTGAAAAAGTCAAGTCGTTTTTTCCTTCTCAGGTAATAGGTCCTATGATAGTAGTTATAGGTCTTAACCTTGTGCCAGTAGCATTTGGGATGGCATCTGCAAACTTCTTTTTAGCGATACTAACCCTTTCTGTTGCATTGATGATTACCTTCAAAGGACAGGGTTTCTTTAAGCAAATGGCTATCATAACTGCAGTGGCTATAGGTTATATAGCATCTGCGTTTACAGGAGCTCTTGATGTATCAACTATAACCACGGCAGGATGGTTTACAATGCCTGGATTTACAGCTCCAAAGTTTGATATAGGAGCTATATCAATCATCGCACCTGTGGTTCTTGCGGTATTTATGGAGCATATAGGAGATATCACTACAAATGGAGCGGTTGTAGGAAAGAACTTCATGGAAGAACCAGGACTTAATAGAAGCTTGCTTGGAGATGGACTTGCTACAATAACGGCTGGATTTTTAGGAGGACCTGCAAATACTACTTATGGAGAAAATACAGGAGTCCTTGCAATAACTAAAAACTACGATCCTTCAATCCTTAGAATAACAGCAGTAATAGCAATAGTATTAGGTTTCATAGGAAAAGTAGGAGGCTTCTTGCAATCTATACCAGTACCAGTAATGGGCGGGATATCATTGATGCTCTTTAGCATGATATCAATCGTTGGAGTAAAGACTATGAAAGATAGCAACATAAAAATGGATGTAAAAAACCTAATTATAATAGGTGCGATTCTTATAATAGGATTAGGAGGAAACTTTGGAATAAATCTTTCAATACCTATAAATTCAACTGTAAGTATATCAGGACTTAGCCTTGCTGCAATAGTTGGAGTAGTTCTAAATAAAATCCTTCATGGATTCAAATAAAAAATATCTGATATTAATAACTAGAAATTTAATATAAAATAAAAAATCACCTAACCGGAGTTGGGTGATTTTTTATTGTGAATAGAATAAGTTGAAATAACCTATTAATAGAATCAAAGATTACTAATTGTGGAGTTTTTATATAAACTAATTTACTTCAAGGTCTTCTTTTAGTTTTTTAAACTTTGTATCTATAGAATCCTTTGGATTTTCATCAGGTTCATCCTTTGATTTTGATGAAGTATAAAGGATATGATTGAGTTCTCCACCTATTATAAGAATTATGCCGCTGATGTAAAGCCATATCATAAGGACGATAATGGCCCCTAAAGAACCGTAAACAGCACTATAGTTTCCAAAATTGTTAACATATAGTGCAAAACCATAAGATACAAGTATCCATCCTAAAGTTGAAAAAATTGTTCCAGGTATTGCCCATTTGAATCCGAGATTATTATAAGGAACTATTACATATAATAGAGCTAAAGTAATAAAAAGTATAGAAAAAACTATAATCCATCTAACATAGACCCACAGAGTAATGAAAAAATCTGAAACTCCAAAAAAATCCACAATAGGCATCATCATATCTTTACCAAGAGGAGGGACAATAAGGGTTATTGCGATAGATAGTCCTAAAAGAAATGTAAAGAAAATAGATATGGATTTTTTCTTTATAAAGCTCCTTTTATTCTGTACATTATAGGCAGTATTTAGAGCAAAAATCAGAGAATCTACTGCTTTGGAGGCAGAAAAAAGAGCTGCAAGCAATCCAATAGAAAGAAGACTAGTACTTCTTTCCATAACCACCGAATCAATATATCCTTCTAAAAGACTCACTACTTCATTTGGCACAATCTGATAAAGTTCAGACATTATTTGATCTATAGGTAGATTTAAAAACCCCATTAGTGCATTTAGGAATATTAAAAAAGGAAAAATTGATAATAAAAAAAAGTAAGCTAGCATTCCACCAGTTGGACCAATATTATGACCTGAAAATCTTGCCATTAATTCTTTAGCTATCAGTTTTATTTTCTCCATTTATGCACCTCATCCTAATAATATCCTCCTCTTTTGGAGTAATATATACAGTATGCTGATTTTCATAAATTACCATACCAGGCTTTGCTCCTGAAGGTTTTTTAACATTTTTTCTTGATGTATAGTCCACTGGTACATTTGATGACAGCCTTCCTTTACTGTGATATGCAGCAAGGATTGCGCCTTCTTTAAGAGTTGATTCTGAAACTAAGTCAAGAGAAGTCTTTATTATTACGTGAGAGCCAGCTATATCTTTAGTATGGAGCCATATATCATCAGGAGACGAAATTTTAAAGGTGAGCTGATCATTTTGCCTGTTATTTCTTCCAACAAGTATTTTCGTTCCATCTGTAGATTTGAATTCAAGAGGCTCTAGAGCCAATGAGGCATCTCTTTTTTTATTTTTTTTGTTAATTCCCTTTGATTTTATATAGCCTTCCTTTGCAAGTTCATCTCTTATATCTTCAATTTCTTGGTAGCTTTCACAGTTTTCTATAGAAAGCAAAACATTTTGAAGATAAGAAAGCTCTTCTTGAGATTGATTTATTTGGATAGTAAGCTCGGATTTTCTCTTCTTAAGCTTATTATATTTTTTATAGAGTTTTTGAATATTTTCAGAAGGTGAAAGATTCTCATCAAGTCCAATTGTAATTTCAGGAGAATTTGCGTTATAAAAATCAGGGACATTAATGAATTTCATACCTTTTTCAAGCATATATATATATGCAGTTAAAAGATCACCTTTTTTCTTTAATTCTTCCATAACTAAAGTTTCGTGAAGTTCGTTTTTCTGTTTTGAGATTTTGTTTTCAAGTCTATCTATTTTTTGGGCTACAAGTTTTTTCAAGCTAGAGTTTTTCTGGGACATTCTTTCCTTTAGGTCTCTTAAAAGATAAAATTCTTCAGTAGCCTTGCTAATAGACTCGTATTCCTTTATCTTTAAGGAATCGTATATTGTAAGTCTTATTATACTAAAGTCAATTATCTTGTCTAAAGCTAAGTCACTGACAATACAAGGATAAAAAATATGATTTTTTATTTGATTAATCATTCTTTCAAATGAATTGAAAAGTCTCTCAAGCTGAAAATTTGATATAGATGCAGTTGATGAATCTAAATCCAAAGAAGCTCTATAACACACTTCTTTTGCAATTAAAGGACTTATTCCGCTATAGCTTTCATATATAGCTTTATAAAGCAAAAGGTCCTTAGAAGTGATTTTTGATACAAAAGATGAAAAATCCAGATTTGATATAGGGTTGAGTTTTCCCTGAGAAGGAGGGAGAAAATAATCCTTTCCAGGTAATACTTCTCTTACAGAGCTAGTTGTTATAGGAATTCTTTTTATAGAGTCTAGTATTTTATTTGAATCTTTATCGACAAGTATAATATTGCTATGTCTACCCATGATTTCTATAATAAGGCTCCTTACTTTAGGAGTCTTAAGATCGTCATATGCCTCTATATCAAATTTGATTATTCTTTCCAATCCTTCTTGAGATATTTTTAATATCCTTCCGCTTTGAATATATTTTCTTAAAATCATTAGAAACATAGGAGCTTTTAAGGGGTTTTCCTTTTTATATTTTTCTACAAAATATATTCTTGGATTAGAACTGTTAGCACTTATTAATAATTTAAAGGTTTTTCCATCTCCCCTTATACTTAATAATACTTCATCGTTTTCAGCCTGGCTTATCTTATCTATTTTAGCACCAGTTATGCTATTTTGAAGTTCTTTGGTTATTCCATATAATGTCAATCCATCTAAAGCCATTTAATCACCTTCGTCTTTCAATTTTTTAATTATATACCCATATGAATGTTTTACCCTACTATTGATTTAAAATCAACGCAAATATATTTTTTTCTTATTATCATTTATTTTTTTGTATTTCCTCTATATAATATACTCTAATGGATTTTAACAAAATAGATTATATTTTTTTATAAAGTTGATTTTAAAATTCATGTCTATAAAATTTATATTTAAAATATATATTAGGCAAGACTGTAGTATATTACTTTATTTGAAGGCATTATAACTTATATAGACTCTATATTAATGGTTGATAAAATATAGCTCTAAGAGGTATACTACTATGGTGAATTTTTTAAGAGGGGTGAATGCATTATGGTTATGAGTATGACAGGTTTTGGCCGTGGAGAAAGCAAAACAGAAAAATACAGCTTTACAGTGGAAATAAAAACCATAAATCATAGATATTTAGATATAAACATAAAATTGCCTAGAAGAATATCCTTTTTAGAAGAGTGGATAAGACAAATTATAAAAAAAGACATATTAAGAGGAAGAGTAGAGGTTTTTATTAAAATGGATATGCATGGGCAATCAGAGTCCAAGCTTTCATTAGATACAGAGCTTGTAAAAAATTACAATGAGATTTTACATACAATAAAAAAAGAACTGAATATAGAAGAAGAAATATCTCTATCAACTATAACAAGGTTTCCAGATATAATAAAAACAACTGAAAATGAGATAGATAGTGACGAAATAAAAATTGAACTGCTTAGCGGTTTAAATAGTGCTCTTAGATCTCTAAAGGATATGAGAGAGCTAGAAGGAAGAGAACTGGTAAACGACATAAACAACAGGCTAAAAATTCTCTCTGGAAATATTGACATTATAGAGAGGCTTTCCAGTACAGTGGAAGAAGATTATAGACAAAGGTTAAAGTTGAAAATGGAGGATATTTTAAAGTCTTTTAACGTTCAGCCTGATGAACAAAGACTTCTTCAAGAGGCAGCTATATACGCAGACAAAAGTAGCATAACAGAGGAAATTGTGAGATTTAGAAGTCATATTCTTCAGCTAGAAGGTATAACATTAAACTCAGGTGAAGCCATTGGAAGAAAGCTGGATTTTTTAATACAGGAAATGAATAGAGAGGCCAATACAATAGGTTCTAAATCATCTAATATAGAAATAACTTCAAAAGTTGTAGACATTAAAAGCGAGCTTGAGAAAATAAGAGAACAGATTCAAAATATAGAGTAGGAGATGCTTATGAGACTTATCAATATTGGTTTTGGAAATATTGTATCGTCAAGCAAGGTTGTTGCGATAGTCAGTCCGGAATCTGCCCCTATAAAAAGGGTTATTCAAGATGCTAGAGAATCACAAAAGCTTATAGATGCAACTTATGGAAGAAGGACTAGAGCTGTTATAATTACAGATAGTGATCATATTATATTATCAGCGGTGCAGCCAGAAACTGTAGCCCATAGATTTGTTGGAAAAGACGATCATTCTCATGAAGAGTAGATAGGAGATACAAATGAAAAGAAAGGGACTATTAATTGTAGTTTCTGGCCCATCTGGCGCAGGTAAAGGAACTATATGCAAAGATTTTCTTGAGCTGAACAAAGATGTTTTGATATCCATATCCACAACTACAAGAAAGCCAAGAGAAGGTGAGCAGGAAGGGATAAGTTATCACTTTACAACTAAAGACCATTTTGAGTCTTTAGTAAGAGAAAATGCTCTACTTGAATATGTACATGTATTTGATAACTACTACGGAACACCAAAGGACTGGGTCCTAAGCAGACTTGAAGAAGGAAAGGATGTTCTTTTAGAAATAGAGATAGTAGGAGCGATGAAGGTTAAGGAAAAATATAGTGATGCTGTTTTAGTATTTGTACTCCCGCCTTCTATAAAGGAATTAAAAAATCGCATTGTAAACAGAGGTACAGAAAACCTTGACCAAATAGAAAAACGCATGGAAAGAGCTCTTGAAGAGATAAGAACAATAGAAAAATATGATTATTTTATTTTAAATGATAATTTAGCCAAAGCAGTAAATGATCTTGAAGCTATAGTAGCAGCTGAGAAAAGCAAGGTTAGTAGATACAGCATGGAAATTGTCAAAAGTTATGAGGAGGAAAAGTAAATGTTATACCCATCAATAAATGATTTATTAAAGATAGCAGATAGCAGATATGCACTAGTGAATGAGGTATCGAAAAGAGCAAGACAGATTGTAGATGGAAGTGATATGCTCATTGATACAGATGACATAAAACCTGTTTCAATTGCAACAACTGAAGTGTTTGAAGAAAAAGTTACTTATAAAGTGACGTTTTTTGAGGAATTTGATTTGAACTTTGAGGAAAATCAAAAATAAGAGGTGATTTCAATGCCAAAAACGGTCGTGCTAGGAGTTACTGGAGGAATAGCGGCCTATAAAGCCTGTGATATAGTCTCTAGACTAAAAAAAGAAAATATAGATGTAAATGTTATAATGACAAAACATGCAACAGAGTTTGTATCTCCACTGACATTTCAAAGTCTTAGTCAAAACTATGTTACTGTAGATATGTTTGAACCTCCAAAAAATTGGGATATTGAGCATATAGCTCTTGCAAAAAAAGCTGATTTATTCCTGATAGCCCCAGCTACAGCTAATCTCATCGGAAAAATATCATCAGGAATTGCAGACGATATGCTAACAACTACATTGATGGCTACAAAAGCTCCTGTTGTAATAGCCCCTGCTATGAATACAAACATGTATGAAAATCCTATAACCCAAAGAAATATAAAAGACTTAGAAGCCTTGGGATATCATTTTATTGAACCTGGTTGCGGTAGACTAGCTTGCGCTGATATAGGAAGAGGAAAACTTGCAGATGTTGACACAATAGTTGATTATACACTCTTTATGCTAAATAAAACTGATGAACTAAAGGGAAAAAAAGTTGTCGTAACAGCAGGTCCAACAGTAGAAGCCATAGATCCTATAAGATATATCACCAATAGATCCACAGGAAAAATGGGTTATGCCATAGCTTATGAGGCAGCTCTTAGAGGGGCTGATGTAACCCTTGTAACTGGTCCGACGAACTTAAAGGTACCCTTTGGAATTAAAGAAGCTGTTGAGATTAAAAGCTCAAGAGATATGTATGAAGCTGTATATTCAAACTTTAAAGATGCTGACATTCTTATCAAATCAGCAGCGGTTGCAGACTATAGACCCAAAAATATATACTCTTCAAAGATAAAGAAAAAAGATGATGATTTAAAGCTTGAACTTGAAAGAACAGACGATATACTAAAGTCTATGGGTGAGTTAAAGGAAAATCAAATCATTGTAGGATTTGCTGCAGAAACAGATGACTTAATAGAAAATGCAAAGGGTAAAATCGAAAAAAAGAATCTGGATTTTATTGTTGCAAATGATGTAAAGCAAGAAGGTGCTGGATTTGCAAATGAAACAAATATAGTGAAAATAATTTCTAGAGACTCAAATATAGAAAGTCTTCCTATTATGTCAAAAAAAGAATTATCCAAGGTAATTTGTGATAAAATAATAGATATAATCCATAAGAGATAAGCACACTGTGCTTATTTTTTATGGATTAAACTCATAAAAAGCTAGGAGAATATATATGGCTTTTATAAAATGCAAGGTTATGCTTGATCAGAAATCTAGGTATATTGACAAATTATTTACCTATAAGACCGACCTTGAAATTAAAGTGGGTATGCAGGTAAGTGTTCCTTTTGGTAAAGGAAATAAAACCTTCAAGGGACTAATAATAGAATTAGAGCCTATGAATGAAGATGAAGAGAATATAAAAGAAATAATAAGTGTATATTATGATGAACCTATAGTTTCTTTAGAAAATATTAAATTAGCTCTTTGGATTAGAGAAAACTACATGTGTAGCTATAGAGACAGCTTATCTTTATTTTCCTTTAAAAGCTTGAAAAAAATAAAGGAAAATTTTGAAGAGGATATTTTTCTTATAGATGAAATAACCCTCAAAGAAACTCTAAATAAAACTAGAAAAAATGCATATGTGAAGCTAGAGCTATTTGAAAAAATTTTAAAGGAAAGAAACTTCAGTTTGTCGGATTTCAACGACCATCCCTCCAAAACTATACTTATTAGGTATATTAGAGAGCTTGAAAAGGAAAATATTATTTGTATAGACAAAAAAAGAAAATATAGGGAAATAAAAAATGAATACAGCCATCACTCTCAATCAAAAAATATACTTTCTGATGAACAGCTAATTTCATATAAAAAAATCATTGAAGAAATAGAAGGAAAAAATAGACCGGTATTGCTTAAAGGGATAACAGGCTCAGGAAAAACAGAAATATATTTAGAACTTATTGAAACAATACTATCTAAAAGCAAAGGTGCCATTGTTTTAGTCCCTGAAATATCATTGACTCCTCAGACCATATCAAGATTCAAATCCAGGTTTGGAGAACTTGTAGCTGTAATTCATAGCCACCTTTCTCAAGGGGAAAAGGCAGATGAGCTTTCTAGAATAAGGGAGATGAAAACACCTATAGTAGTAGGAGCAAGATCTGCACTCTTTGCGCCTGTAGAAAACCTTGGTATGATTATTATTGATGAAGCTCATGATGATGCATATAGATCAGAGCAAAATCCAAAATACAATGCTATTGAAGTAGCTCTTAAGATAAATAGCGAATTTCATGTTCCAGTACTTCTTGGTACTGCAACTCCTAAGATAGAACATTTTTATATGGCAGAAAATAAAGAGCTTTTTCTGGTAAATATGAATCTTAGGGCAAATAAAAAACCTCTTCCTCAGGTAGAAGTCATAGATATGCGTGAGGATGGAAAGATGGGAAATACTTCCCCCCTCTCCCTAACACTTCAAGAAGCAATATCTAAGGAAATAAAAAGAGAAGGCCAGGTTATTCTTTTTCTCAACAGAAGAGGATATGCAAGCTTTTTAAGCTGTAAATCCTGTGGTTATGTTCCTAAGTGTGAAAGATGCGATATATCACTGACTTATCATAAAGGCAAAAAAACTCTAAAATGCCATTACTGTAATTATCAAGAAAAGATTTCCAAGGAATGTCCCTCTTGCAAAGAATCGAATCTTGACGATATTGGAATAGGAACTGAGATGATAGAAGAGGAAGTGAAATCCCTTTATAAGGATGCTACTATCTTTAGGATGGATAGAGATACTGTATCGAAAAAAGGGGATCATAGCAGGATATTGTCAGCTTTCAAAGATTCGAAAGGGAGTATATTAATTGGTACTCAGATGATAGGTAAAGGTCTTGATTTTCCAAACGTAAACCTTGTGGGAGTAATTAATGCAGATCAGGGACTTAATATCCCCGATTTTAGAAGCCAAGAAAGAACATTTAGCATAATAGAGCAAGTTGGAGGAAGAGCAGGAAGAGGAAAAGAACAAGGGAAGGTAATTGTTCAGTCATTTTCTCCAGGAAACTTCACTTTGAAGTATATTGAAAAACATGACTATGAAGGCTTTTATAATGAAGAAATTAAGCTTAGAGAGTGCTTTTCCTACCTACCTTTTGGTAATATTATAAGAGTGCTTGTAACAGGATTAGATGATAAAAAAACTGGTGATGCAATAATGAGAATCAAAGATGCACTAGAATTTTATTTAGAGAAGAAGGGGGCTAAAACAAAAGATATTTTTGGCCCATATCCATGTCTTATTACTAAAATTGACAATAAATACAGATGGCAGCTTCTGATTAAAGATACTGATATTGAAATTCAACTAATAAAGAGTATAATTAATTATATACTAACTGAAAAAAGAACCGTGGTACTTAGAGATGGTATTTATGCAACTATTGATATAAACCCTGTTAACATGATTTAATAAAATATATTTGGAGGAATTATAATGGCTATTAGACTAATTAGAAAAGATGGAGACGAAGTATTAAGAAAAAAAGCAAGAGAAGTAGAAAAAATGAATGATAAAATTAAAGAGCTGATTGATGATATGATAGATACAATGTATGATGCAGATGGTATAGGGCTTGCCGCTCCTCAGGTAGGAGTTCTTAAAAGAATAATAGTAGTAGATATTGGCGATGGACCTCTTGTTCTTTTAAATCCTGAAATTGTGGATTATTCGGGTGAGCAAACAGACGATGAAGGATGCCTTAGTATACCTGGAAGATATGGAGCAGTGACAAGGCCTTATTATATAAAAGTAAAGGGTCAAGATGAAAACATGAGCAGTTTAGAGATAGAGGCTGAGGAGCTTCTTGCTAGAGTCTTGTGTCATGAAATTGATCACCTCAACGGAGTCCTTTTCAAGGACAAAGTCGAAGGAGAACTTTCAGAAAGAGGGTAGATATTTGTGAAAGCTATATTTATGGGAACGCCGCAGTTTGCGATAGCTTCTTTGGAAGCTCTTTATGAAAGTAAATTTGATATAAAGCTTGTAATAACTCAGCCAGATAGACCAAAGGGCAGAGGGAAGAAACTTCAGAGTCCTCCTGTGAAAGAAAAAGCAATTGAGCTCAATCTTGATGTCTTTCAGCCTGAAAGCATAAAGGACAAAAAGGCTATAGATATTATAAGAGATATTAATCCAGATATCATAGTTGTAGTTGCATTTGGACAGATACTTCCAAAAGAGGTTCTTGAAATACCAAGATTTGGATGTATCAATGTCCATGCTTCCCTTCTTCCTAGGTATAGAGGCGCAGCCCCTATTAATTTTGCTATAATTAATGGAGAAAAAAAATCAGGAATTACCACTATGTTTATGGACGAAGGTCTCGATACTGGAGATATGATACTGAAAGATGAGGTAGAAATACTAGAAACAGATACTTTTCTAGACCTTCATGATAAGCTTTCTTCCTTAGGGAAAAAAACACTATCAAAAACTTTAAATCTAATTATTGAAGAAAAAGCTCCTAGAGAAAAACAAAACAATGAAAAGTCAAGCTATGCCCCAATAATGAAAAAAAGTCTTGGACTTATAGATTGGTCAAAGAGTTCAAGGGAAATAGTCAATCTTGTAAGAGGAACATATCCATGGCCTTCAGCTTTTACGTATTACAACAACCTAGTGATGAAGGTTCTAAGAGCTGAATATGATGAAGAAGCTTCATTAACTGTACCGGGAACTATCTTAAGAGTAGATAATGAGGGAATAAAGGTAGCGGCAGGAGAGGGAACTGTAATTATAAAAGAGATTCAAATGCCTGGCAAGAAGCAAATGATGGTATCGGAGTATATTAAGGGTAATAAAATAAAGGAACACATGGTGCTTAAAAATGAGTAATCAGAAATCAAAATTCATAAAAAAGGTTTATCCTGTGGTTGAGTCTATTGCAGGTAGTCTAGGTATTGAAAAGGACAAAATGAGAAGAAGCCTCATAGAAAAAAATAACTTGGAAGTTAAAAAAAATAAATACAATCTAAAGCCTGAAGAGATTCTTATACTACTTCCACACTGCCTTCAATTAATGGATTGTGATATAAGAGTTACAAATGATATAAATAACTGTAAAAGGTGTGGAAGATGTCCTATAATGAATTTTTTAGAAATTATAGAAAAATTCAAAGTAAATGTCTTTATTGCTACAGGAGGAACTCTTGCACGTAAGGCTATAAAGGATTTAAAGCCCAAGGCTATAATTGCTGTAGCCTGTGAAAGGGATTTGAGCAGCGGAATAGTAGATATAGGAAGTCTTCCTGTCATTGGAGTATTAAATGATAGACCTAAAGGTCCGTGTATAGATACTTTAGTGGATATTGATAAAATAGAACAAGCTATAAAATTTTTCTTAGGTGAAGAATAGGAGGTAAGGTGAATGTATCCATTTTTCTACGATTCTACGATGATAATTTTAATACCAGCAATTATTTTGGCTATGTATGCTCAAAGTAAAGTTAAATCAACATATGCTAAATATGTAAGAATACCAAGCAAAAAAGGCTATACAGGAGCGGATGCAGCAAGGGCTATCCTTGATAAAAACGGTCTTTCCGATGTGAATATACAACATATAGGAGGAGTTCTTTCAGACCATTATGATCCAAGAACTAGAGTCCTTAGACTTTCAGATCAAGTTTATAGAGGGACGTCCATAGCATCTTCGGCAATAGCAGCCCACGAGGTAGGTCATGCGATACAGCATGCAAAAAGCTATGCGCCACTCATCTTTAGAAACGCAATAGTACCAGTTGTAAATTTTGCATCTAATCTATCATGGTTTTTTATAATGGCAGGACTGATATTTGCAGGTATGCAAAGTCTTTTGGATATAGGGATAATTTTATTCACTGGAGCTGTTATTTTTCAGATTGTAACTCTACCAGTAGAATTTAATGCTAGTAGCAGAGCTTTATCGGAGCTTGAATCTGTAGGTGTTTTAACTAGAGAGGAAATTCCTCAAAGTAAAAAAGTTTTAAATGCTGCGGCACTGACATATGTGGCGGCTACAGCTACTGCAGTAGCACAGCTTATAAGACTCCTTTTAATTAGAGACAGAAGAAGATAAAAAAGGATAATCAGATAGAAAAGGAACCTGCTCTTCAAAATGAGTGGGTTCCTTTTTTTAACAAAAACATCATCAAATATGATAAACTACTAGATGATAAAATATTTATGAATATAGACATATAATAGGAAGGAATAAAATAATGAATGCAAGTAATACTAGAAAAATAGCTTATGATATTATATATGATGTAAAGTATAACAAGGCTTACTCCAACATAGCTATAAATAAAAGATTAAAGAAATCCGACTTGGATTACAGGGACAGAGGCTTTATAACGGAACTGGTTTATGGAACCCTTAGCAAGCTCATACTTTTAGATTATATAATAGATGTAAACTCATCTATTAGCTTAAATAAGATTTCAAAATCAGCCTTAACTGTTATTGAGCTTTCTATATATCAGATTATGTTTATGGATTCTGTTTCGGAATTTGCTGCTGTAAATGAAGGCGTTAAGCTGATTAAAAAGGTGGACAAGAGGGCAAGTGGGTATGCTAATGCTCTTCTTAGAAATATATCTTCAAATAAGGGGCATGTAAATCTTGAAAATATCAGGGATAAGGCAGAGAAACTTTCTGTAGAGTATTCTGTGTCAAAATATATAGTATCGAGATTTTTAAGGATATATAAAGAAGAATTCACTATAGAATTATTAAAAAAACTTTCCGAAAGACCAAAGCTTACTATAAGAACAAATACTTTGAAAATATCTTCAATGGAATTGGAAATTTTATTAACAAAAGAAGGTATTGAAGTAGAAAAATCTAGCATGATAGAAGATGCTTTTTATATTAAAAATCTAAAAAATATAGGAAGTAACGAGCTTTTTCAAAAAGGGTACTTTGTGATTCAGGATATATCTTCTATGCTTGCAGCAAGAGAGCTAGGAGCTGAGGAAGGAGAGGAGGTACTGGATATGTGCAGTGCCCCTGGAGGGAAGACCTTTTATATGGCTCAAATGATGAACAATAAAGGGAAAATAGATGCAATGGATATATCAGAGCATAAGTTAAAGCTTTTATCTGGCAGAGCCTCTGAGCTTGGAGTAGAGATAATAAATATACATAAAAAAGATGCAACTGTATTTGATGAAAAAATGCTGGCTAAATATGACAAAATACTTATAGATGCACCTTGCTCAGGATTTGGAATTATAAGGAGAAAACCAGAAATAAGATATAAGGAATATCTAGATGTCAAAGATCTTCCTCTCATTCAGGCTCAAATAATTGCAAATGCAGGAAGATATCTAAAGCCAGGAGGCACAATGGTCTATAGCACCTGCACATTAGAAAAGAAAGAAAATAAAGATATAATAATGTCTTTTTTAGAGAATAATAAGGGATTTATATTAGAAAACATGAAAGAATTGTACCCAAACGTAGATGAAACAGACGGATTTTTTATTGCGAAAATAAAGAAGGAAAGGTAATTTATGAAAAAAGATCTAAAAGAATTGACTTTTGACGAACTTAAGGAATTAATAGAATCTATAGGAGAAAAAACCTTTAGAGCAAAACAGATTTATCCATTTATATTTAAAGGGATTGATTCTATAGATGAAATAGGAAATATACCCAAAACTCTTAAAGAAAAGCTAAAAGAAATATCCTATATCTCTTCATCAAAGATTTTTCAAAAATTTGAATCTAAAATAGATTCCACAAAAAAATATCTTATTGAGCTTGATGACAAAAATATAGTAGAAACTGTATTAATGGAGTATAGACATGGATTATCCATATGCATATCATCACAAGTAGGCTGTAGAATGGGATGCAAGTTCTGTGCATCTACCATTGATGGACTTGTAAGAAATCTTCTTCCCGGAGAGATGATCGGTCAAATTCTTGCGGTGCAAAAGGATATTGGCAAAAGAATATCAAATATTGTTATTATGGGAAGTGGAGAACCCTTTGACAATTACGACAATTTTGTCAAATTTCTTAAAGTAGTACATGAAGAGGAAGGACTAAATGTAGGCTATAGACATATTACAGTGTCAACTTGCGGAATAGTTCCGAAAATATATGATTTTGCTGACTTAAATCTTCCTGTAAATCTAGCTATTTCACTGCATGAAACAAATCAAGCTAAAAGAGAAGAACTCATGCCAGTTGGAAAAGCTTATTCTATTAAAGAAATAATAGATTCTGCAAAATATTACACAAAAAAAACCAAGCGTAGAATTACATTTGAATATTCTCTGATTAAAGGAGTGAATGATTCAAGAAAGGATGCAGAAGACTTAAGCAATCTTCTAAAAGGAATGCTTTGTCATGTTAATCTTATTCCTGTAAATAATATAAAAGAAAGAGATTTTAAGAAGCCTGATATGAAATCATCTCAGGAGTTTAATAGCATACTAAAAAATAAAAATATAGAATCCACAATCAGAAGAGAAATGGGAAAAGATATTAATGGGGCTTGTGGACAGCTAAGGCAAAGCGCAGTAAAATGATGGAGGTGAAATTATGGAGTATTCAACTATAAGCGACTGTGGACTTAAAAGGTCAATGAATGAGGACTATTGTCATGCTCAAACAATTGAAAACAACGGAGCAAAAACAGGATTTTTTATAGTTGCAGATGGAATGGGCGGACATAACAGGGGAGAGATTGCCAGTAAAACCGCAGTACAGGAGATGAAAAAATATATAGAGGACCATTTAAAGGAATCCAATATAGATACAGAAAATATCAAGCTTCTTATATCAAGAGCTTTTTATGAAGCGAATAACAAAGTATATTCTCTGGCTGTATCCAATAAGGAATATATAGGAATGGGAACAACTCTTATAGCTTCAGTAATTGCTGAAAAGGAAATAATAATTGGAAATGTAGGGGACAGTAGAGCTTACATATATTCAAATGGAGATTTAAGACAAATAACAACTGATAATTCCTATGTTGAGGAGTTATTAAGCAGAGGTTTTATAAATAGGGAACAAGCAAAAAATCATCCTAAAAGAAATATGATAACAAGAGCCATAGGGACTGATGAAACTGTAAAAGTAGACTTTTATCACGAAGAAATTTCATGTGGAGATTACATGCTTTTATGTACAGATGGACTCACAAACATGGTTTCAGATTTTGAGATTAAGAATATTTTAGAAAAGTCCTCAAATACAACAGATTGCTGCAAACAGCTAGTAAAAAGAGCAAACGAAAAAGGTGGAACAGACAATATAACCGCTATATGTATTGCTCTTTCGGAAAATAAAAAAGCTTAAAAAATATACTATATTGATTTATACTATAATCTAGCTCTTATAACTATACAAAAAATGGACATAATAACCTCTAGAATATTTAGTTGAGAGCATCGATTTAGAAAGATGGTGAAAAAGTGATAGGTAAATTATTAGGAAATAGATATGAGCTGCTTGAGAAAATAGGAGAGGGTGGTATGGCTGAGGTTTATAAAGCCAGATGCAAAATCCTCAACAGAATAGTAGCAATTAAAGTCCTGAAAAATGAATTTATAGAAGATGAAGAATTTTTAATGAAGTTTAAAAATGAAGCTCAAGCGGCTGCTAGTTTGAATCATCCTAATATAGTTAATGTTTATGATGTAGGTCAAGAAGATAATGTTTCTTATATCGTAATGGAATATATAGAAGGTGAAAATTTAAAGGATTTAATAAAAAAAGAAGGAAAAATGCCTGAAAAAAGAGCTCTTAAAATTATAAAGCAAATTGCGATGGCACTATCAGAAGCACATAGTAAAAAAATAATTCATAGGGACATAAAGCCCCATAATATAATGGTTACAAAGGATAGTCTTGTAAAGGTTGCGGACTTTGGTATAGCAAAGGCAGCTACATCCTCAACCATAACAACTGTAGGAGATGCAATAGGTTCAGTACATTATTTTTCTCCAGAGCAGGCAAGGGGGGGATACATGGATGAGAGGAGTGATATATATTCTCTTGGAATAGTACTTTATGAACTTCTATTTGGGACTCTTCCTTTCAATGGGGATACTCCAGTAAACATAGCTTTAAAGCATTTACATTCACGAGTAGAAATTCCCAAGGAAATGGAAGGGGAAATATCTGAAGGAACTAAAGCTCTAATACTTAAAATGACTCAAAGAAGTCTCGATAAAAGATACTTAGATGTTTTGAGTATAGTTATGGATATAAATAATATAGAAAAAGATAGACCAATAAACAATTTTCAAAACAATGAAGAAGAAAAGGAATTTGAAACTAAAAAAATACTATTTGGAAGAGACCAGATTCAAAGTTTTAAAGATGATCAATATGAAGAAGATGAATATGAGGAAGATGACCTTGAAGAGTATATCGCTGAGGAGAATAAGGTATTGAAAAAAAATAAAAAAGTCTCTACACCGAAAAAAAGAAAAAAAGTATCAAAGTCGATGACTATATTTGCAATAGTTTCGGCATTAATAGCTTCACTAGTGTTTCTAGGGGTATTTTTTGTATTTGCAGGTCCAGACTTTTTCCCTTCAAATATATTTAGCTTTAGATCAAGCTCTATAGAGACCCCTTCTCTTCTTGGTCTTACTGAAGATCAGGCAAAGGAAAAAGCAGAAAATCTAGGCCTTATAGTGAAGTTTGTAGGAGAGGAAGAAAACTCAAGATATGCTCCTGGAACTGTAATGAGACAAGATCCTGGAGAAGGAATTAAGGTAAAAGAAGGACATGAAATTGAAATATTTATATCAAAAGAAAGAGAAGAGCTTGTAGAAATTCCAAATTTAATAGGAGGGACTCTAGCTGAAGCAATAGAGGTACTTGAGGCTCTAGGACTTGAAGAAATAGTTGAATATAGGAACTCAAGTGACTCTGAGGAGACAGTTTTAGAGCAAAGACCATCTAGAGGGGAAGAGGTATCTGAGGGAAGCCAAGTGAGACTAGTTGTAAGCAAAGGTCCTGAGGAGATACTGGAAGTAGTTCCAGAACTTATAGGCAAAAATCTTGATGAGGCAAAAGGCAGTCTTGGAAACTTTGTACTTGGTGATGTGGGTTACAATGAAGATAAGGACAAACCTGATGGTACAGTCTTATCTCAAACACCAAGGGCGAATACTCAGGCAAAGCAAGGAAGCGAGATTAGTCTTATCATCAATAGAATCGAAAGGATTGAGGAGCCTGCTACAAGAAATATGAGGCTTACAATTGTTCTTCCTGAAAAGGATTCTGTAGCAATACAAATTAAGGACTTAACTACAGGTGCAATAGTATATGATCAAGTCATAGTACCAGCAGACCTAAACGGAGTTCTTGCAGTGGATCTTATAGGAAAAGCTGGGGAAAGCAAAGAATATGAGATATTTGCGGACTCAGTTTCTTATGCAAGGCAAAGAGTTGATTTTTAATGATTGGGGGATTTAATGATACCGGGAAAGATAATAAGAGCGCTATCTGGTTTTTATTATGTAAAAGATGATAAAAACTTAAAAGTATACGAATGTAAGGGACGTGGAATCTTAAGAAAAGAAAATATTACTCCGGTAGTTGGAGACAATGTTTATATCTCTATAACAGATGAAAAATCCCAAAAGGGAATGATCGAGGAAGTTTTAGAAAGAAAAAACTTCCTCATTAGACCTCCTATTTCTAATGTAACTAAAGCAGTGCTTGTATTTGCAGTAAAAACCCCTGACCCTAATTTTTCATTAATAGATAGGTTTATTGTTTTGGCTGAGAGGGAAGGTCTTGAAATAATAATATGTTTTAATAAAATAGACCTATTAGACGAAGCTGATTACAGGGATAAAATGGCTATATATCAAAGAGCGGGCTATAAGGTTATTCCAGTTAGCTCAAAGCTTGGAACAGGCATTGAAGAGCTAAAAATTGAGCTTAAAGGAAATGTAACTGTAGTTGCTGGACCTTCTGGGGCAGGAAAATCAAGTTTAATAAACCAAATAGATGAAAATTTAAAGCTGAAAACCTCTGATATAAGTCAAAAATCTGGTCAAGGAAGACATACTACAAGATTTGCTCAGCTCATAGAAATAGATAAGGACTCTCTTGTTGCAGATACTCCTGGATTTAGTTCCCTTACACTTGAAATACTTGAAGATACTGAGCTAAAAGAATATTTTATAGAATTTCACGAATATGACCATGACTGTAAATTTGGATTCAAGTGTATTCATGAAAACGAACCTGGCTGCATGGTGAAAGATGCTGTTTCAAAAAATGAAATTTCCTTGGAGCGATATGAAAGTTATATTCAGCTTCTAGGGGAAATAAAAGAATCAAAAAAAAGGAGATACTAGAATGATAAAGTTAGCACCATCAATCCTCTCAGCAGATTTTGCAGCACTGCTTGAAGATGTAAAAAAAGTAGAAGCTGCAGGATGTGAATATCTTCATATAGATGTTATGGATGGACATTTTGTACCTAATATCACAATAGGTCCACTTGTTGTAAAAAGCCTAAGAAATAGATGTAATATGACATTTGATGTCCATTTGATGATAGAAGATCCGGACAAATATATTGAAGACTTTGCAAATGCTGGAGCAGACATAATCACCGTACATCAAGAAGCCGCTGTTCATCTTCATAGAACTATTCAGGCTATAAAGGCATTAGGTAAAAAAGCAGGAGTCTCTCTCAATCCTTCTACACCTGTAGAAACACTGAAACATGTTATAAAAGATATAGATATGGTGCTTATTATGACTGTGAATCCAGGTTTTGGAGGACAAAAGTTTATAGATACTATGATTCCTAAAATAAAAGAAATCAAAGCTATGGCAGATCAAGAAAATAAAAATCTTGAAATTCAAGTAGATGGAGGAATAACTCCTGATAATGTAAAACTTGTAGTAGATGCAGGAGCAAATGTTGTGGTAGCAGGATCGGCAATATTTGGAACCAATGATATAGAAAATACCGTGAAGCTATTTAGAAAAAACTCTGAGGGTTAAATAAATATGGAAAATACAGCCTGCATTTTTGCAAACGGACAATTTAATGACATAGATTTTTATAAAGAGTTAGCTCTTAGCTGCTCATTATCTATTGGGGTAGATGGGGGATGCAACTCTCTATATGATATGGAAATATCTCCAGATTATATTGTAGGTGATATGGATTCGATTAAAGATGAGGTTCTTTTATATTTTAAGAATAAAGGCAAACATGTCTTGCTTCATCCTAAGGAAAAAAATCAGACAGATACTGAAATTGCTATAGATTTCGCAAAAGAAAAGGGTTTTACAAAAATGATACTTCTTGGAGCCTTTGGAGATAGAATTGATCATATGCTTGGAAATATAGGACTTCTTTTCTATGCAAGGGATAATTTGGTAGATCTTACTATACTGGATGAGAAAAACAAGATGTATCTCCTAAAGGAAGGGATAAATGAACTTAGAGTAGAACCTGAGGAAACTCTTTCCTTTATAGCATTTGGAGGAGAGGTTAGTGGAATCACCCTTGAAGGGTTCAAATATCCTTTAAATAACTATACATTAAAAGTAGGATCATCTAGATGCATATCTAATGTAGTAGTATCTAAATCACCTAGAGTAATCGCAAAAAAAGGGATTTTAATAGCTATTGAATCAAGGGACTAAATATAAAAATAGACAAAAAATAAAAATGGCTTGAAACTATGTATAATATTACGAGTTTCAAGCTATTTTTCTGTAATTAAATTGCTCTTTCTACTTTTCCAGAACGTAAACATCTTGTGCATACTTTTATTCTCTTTGGAGATCCCGCTACTATAGCTTTTACGCTTCTAAGGTTAGGAGCCCAAGTTCTTTTTGTATGACGATTTGAATGGCTTACTTGGTTACCGCTTATTCTTCCTTTATTGCATACCTCGCAAACTCTTGCCAATTCAAACACCTCCTCATAAATGAAATCGTATAATAAAAACAAATATTATATTACCACACAGACATTACGATTGCAATAGGAAGGTCAAATTTACTTGAATAAAATCGCTATATAATATAGAATATTATAAGAGAAAAAGAGGCTTTGAAATATTTTAGAAAATTATTATTGTCTCTATACTAACCGTGAGGAGGATAAAAATGTCGGCTATAATATCTAATGAAAACGGAAACATAGTTATAGATAAAGAAGTTGTGGCAAAAATAGCAAGTCAGGCAGCGATGGAATGTTATGGTCTTGTGGGTATGGCTTCCAAAAATAAATCTACTGGAATCGTGGAGCTTCTTCATGGAACTAATACAACTAAGGGAGTAAAAGTTGATATAGAAGAAGATTCAATCAAGGTAGAGCTCTTCGTTATCATACAATATGGAACAAAAATCTCTGTAGTTGCAGATAATATCATAGATAGAGTAAAATATTATATTGAAACTCAAACGGGCTTAAAAGTAAGCAGAGTAGACATAAACGTTCAAGGCGTAAGAGTTCAAAAGTAGCAGGAGGTCTTTGGAAAAAATGAATAGTATAGATGCGATTTTATTAAAAGATATGATTATTTCGGGTGCAAATAATCTAATTAAAGAAAAAAATCTTATAGATAAATTAAATGTGTTCCCTGTTCCAGACGGTGATACAGGGACAAATATGTCTCTTACCATAGAATCGGCAGTAAAAGAGCTTGAAAAATCAGAGGTATCAGACATATCTTCCGTTGGAAAAGCAATAACAAAAGGCTCTCTTATGGGAGCTAGAGGAAACTCTGGGGTAATACTTTCACAACTTCTAAGGGGATTTGCAAAATCAATAGAAGGAAAAAAAGAAATAAATATAGAAGACCTGGCTTTAGCTCTTGATTCAGCGAGAGAGGTGGCTTACAAGGCAGTTATCAAGCCTGTAGAGGGAACCATTTTAACTGTAGTAAGAGAAACTGCAGAATATGCCATGAAAACCTATAAAAATGAAGTGGATATGAAGATTTTTTTAGAAAAACTTATAGATAAGTCAAATCACTCTCTAAATAACACTCCAGAGCTTTTAAAGGCTCTTAAGGATGCTAATGTAGTTGATTCAGGAGGGAAGGGCTTTGTGGTGTTCTTTGAAGGCATGTATATGGCCTTTATAGGAGAACCTGTAAGCATAGATAAAGATAAGATACAAAAGGAGAGCTTATTCGCTGAGGAAGATATCCATATATTTGAAGGAGAGTTAGAATTTGGATACTGTACTGAATTTATGGTGAACACCGATTTAGTGTCTCCAGATGATTTTAAAGATGAAATTGAAGGCTTTGGAGATTCTCTTATAGTTGTAGGAGATGACGGTCTGATAAAGGTTCACATCCATACAAATAATCCTGGTGAAGTAATGGAAAAAGGAATCAAGTATGGAAATTTAGATAGAATAAAAATTGAAAACATGAGAATGCAGCACGAAGAAAGACTAACTCAAAATCAATCTTCGAAGGAACAGCCTAAAATAGAGAATGTTATAGAAAAGAATTTTGGAATTATATCTGTAGCCATGGGGAGCGGAATCAGCCAAATAATGAAGGACTTTGGAGTTGACCACATTATAGAAGGTGGTCAAACTATGAATCCAAGTACAAAAGATTTCCTTGAAGCCATAGAAAAGATAGATGCTGACAAAATCTTTATTCTTCCAAACAACAGTAATATTATAATGGCAGCTAATCAAGCAAAAGAAATCAGTGAAAAAACCATAGCTGTAATACCTACTAAAACCATTCCTCAGGGTTTTCAGGCTCTTATGAACATGAGCCTTCAGGGAGATTTTTTAGAAAATGAAAATTCGATGAAAGAATCTATAGAACTTGTTAAAACTGGACAGGTGACATATGCAGTAAGAGATACTGTATCTAACGGCAGAGATATTAAAAAAGATGACATAATAGGAATTGGAGAAAAGGAAATAGTTGCATCAGGAAGCATTGTTTCTGAAGTTACAAAAGAGCTGTTAGAAGCATTAATTGATGAAGACTCTGAAATAGTAAGTCTATTTTATGGAAGCGATGTAGACAAAAAAGAGGCAGAAGAGTTACTTGAGACTCTCCAAGACGAATACTCAGATATAGATGTGGAATTATATGAAGGTGGCCAGCCGCTATATTATTATATAATATCAGTAGAATAAATTTGTGCTGGGAAAACCCAAATTGGTAATGTAAAAATGGAAACCTAGGTTTCCTTTTTTTCTGTAAAAGAGAGGTACAAATGGACATTAAGCTAGATTCATATATAGATGTGATTCCAGGAATTGGAGAGCGTAAAAAGCTTATATATAATAGGCTTAATATTTTCACAATAAGAGATATATTAAATCATTATCCTTTAAGATATGAAGATAGAAGGATGTTCAAAAGGCTCTCAGAGATTCGTCAAGAAGAAATGGTTTCCATAAAAGGAATAATTCAATCCTTTGAAATAAAAAAACCTAAACAGGGGATGACTCTAATAAAAGTAACCATTAGAGATGGCTATGATATTGGGGAATTAACCTTCTTTAACAATAAATATATTTCTAATAAACTAATTACTGGAAGAACTATAAAGGCTTATGGTAAAGCTAAAAGAGAGTTTGGAAAGGTAAGGATGACATCTCCTGACTTTGAGTTTGATAGTTCAAGATTAAAAACAGGTTGTATTTATCCAGTCTATCCACTTACAAGAGGGCTTTCAAATGATGAGATTTTGAAAGTTCTAAAATTGATTATAAACGAAATAAATATGGAAAGCCTTGAATACTTAGATGGAGAATTAAGGGAAAAACTTAAATTATGCGGACTTGGAGATGCTATAAAAAATATACATTTTCCAAAGGATCCAATATTGATTAAAATAGCTAAATATAGACTTGTATTTGATGAATTTTTTATTTTGCATTTAGGTCTTAAAGTAGTTAAAGGAATCACAGAAATAGAAAAAGGGATATCCTTTAAAAATCAGTCCAAGCTTTTAGATTTTATTAAAAACCTACCTTTTAAACTAACAGATGCCCAGGAAAAAGTAGTGAAGGAAATATTAAGTGATATGAAAAGACCAGTTCCTATGCAAAGATTAGTTCAAGGGGATGTAGGATCTGGAAAAACTATAGTAGCTTTTATTTCTCTCTATAATTCTTACCTCAATGGATATCAAGGAGCTATGATGGCTCCTACAGAAATTCTTGCCAAGCAGCATTATGAGAGTGCGAAGGAGATCTTTTGTGAATTAGGGTTAACTATACACCTGCTTACAGGAAGCACCACGAAAAAACAAAAGGAACTAATATACAAAAGTATCAGAGATGGAGAGTGTGATATTCTTATAGGGACTCATGCACTTATAGAGGACAAAGTTGATTTTAAAAACCTTGGAATTGTAATCACAGATGAGCAACATAGGTTTGGAGTGAGGCAAAGAGGAAAGCTTCTAGGGAAATCTGACTTTACACCAGATATGATTGTTATGACTGCAACACCTATTCCAAGGACTCTAGCTTTAATAGTTCATGGAGATTTAGATATATCCATAATCGATCAAATGCCATCAGGCAGAAAACCTATAAAAACCTATGCAGTAGAAAAGAAAAAAAGAAATGATGTCTATTCCTTTGCAGCAAAAGAAATTGATAAAGGCAGACAGATTTATGTAGTATGTCCTCTTATAGAAGAAAATGAAAAAATGGACCTAAAGTCTGCTCAGGACCTTTATGAATCACTTAAAAGCAATTATCTTAAAGATTATGAAATTGGACTTCTTCATGGGAAAATGAAAGCAAAAGAAAAACAAGAAATTATGGATAGCTTTTTAGAAGGTTCCATAGATGTACTTGTATCCACAACTGTTATTGAAGTTGGTATTAATGTTCCAAATGCATCTGTTATGATAATTGAGGATTCTCAAAGGTTTGGGCTTTCTCAGCTGCATCAGCTTAGGGGAAGAGTAGGAAGAGGAGAGTATCAATCTTATTGTGTCCTTGTATATGTAGGGAAGAATGAAGTAACTAAAGAAAGAATAAAAACCATGGTTTCTACGAATGATGGATTTGAAATATCTCAAAAGGATTTGATTCTAAGAGGTCAAGGAGAGCTTTTTGGTACAAGGCAACATGGAATACCTGAGTTTAAGCTTGCAGACATCTCAAAGCATCAATCTGTTTTAAAACTTGCCCAACAAATTGGAGATGAAATCATAGAAAATGATCCAAAGCTTGAAAGAAAAGAAAATTCTACAATGAAAACTGAATTAAAATTAAGAATGACTCAAATAAATGGTATAATTATTAACTAAAAGAGGTATTTATAGAAAGGAATATAGATGAGGATAATTGCAGGTAAAGGAAGAGGAAAAAAACTTAAAGCTCCTAAAGATAATAAAATTCGACCAACACTTGATAGAGTGAAGGAATCTCTTTTTAATATACTAGGTCCTGAGATTATGGATTCTACCTTTTTAGATATATTCTGTGGAAGTGGAGCAATAGGGATAGAAGCCTACTCTAGAGGGGCTGAAAAAGTAGTATTTGTAGACAAAGACAAGGACTCAATTAATCTTACTAGAGAAAATTTAGCAAGCTGTAATTTCTCTGGAGGAACCTATAAGATACTTGAAGAAGATGCTTATTCTTCTATAAATAAGCTTGCTAATTCAGAAGGCGAATTTGACTATATTTTTATGGATCCGCCATATGATATGAGTCAAATAACTGACTTGCTTAAATTAATATCAAAAAAATCCTTATTAAAATCTAAGGGGATACTAATTATAGAAACTGATATCAAAGAAGAATTAGATGAAAATATAGGAAATTTAAAAAAATATAGAGAGAAGACTTATTCTATATCAAAGCTTAGTTTTTATGAGAGGATTGGTTAAATTGGGGAAAATAGCTGTATACCCGGGAAGTTTTGATCCAGTTACAAATGGACATATAGATGTGATTAAAAGAGCTTCAAAGGTATTTGATCATCTTATTGTAGCAGTTCTTGTAAATGATAGAAAAAAGTCTATGTTCACCTTAGAAGAGAGAATCGATATATTGGAGCAAAGTGTACAAGGCCTAAATAATATAAGTTTTGATAGTTTTTCTGGACTCCTTGTAGATTATTGTGATGATAAGGGTATAGATGCTATAGTAAGAGGACTAAGAGCAGTTTCTGACTTTGAGTTTGAGATGCAAATGGCTCAAATGAACAGAAAGCTTAGTGAAAAAGTTGAAACTGTATTTCTAACTACTAGTGCAGAGCATTCTTATTTAAGTTCTAGCATAGTTAAAGAAGTTGCAAGATTTGATGGAAAAATAGAAGGATTGGTTCCTGAATATGCTATAATTAAGATGAAAGAAAAGTTAAGGGGGGAATAAAATGGAAGTACTAAATCTTTTAGAAATATTAGAAGATATGATAGAAGAAAGTTCTAAAATGCCTCTTGGAAATAAAGTTCTTGTAGATAAAGGAAAAGCCTTGGAACTAATAAGGGATATTAGGATAGGACTTCCTGATGAGCTCAAGCAAGCCGAATGGATTAATGTAGAAAGACAAAGAATAATAGATGATGCACAACGTGAAGCGGAAAAAGCAATAAAGGACTCCGAAGAGTATATCAAAGAAAAAGTTTCTGACCATGAAATTACAAAAAAAGCAGAGGAAAATGCAAAAGAAATTATACGAGCTGCTAAAGAACAAGGAAAAGAAATAAAAGAAGGAGCTAAAGAATATGCCCTTGAAATTCTCAAAAAAGTAGAATCTGATATAGGGAAACTAAATTCTAGAGTTCAGAAAAATATGCAGGAATTAAGAGACTTTGAAATGTAATTAAACGTCCCTTTGATAAATTGTTTAGTGAGGCTAATACCTTGCTTGTAATTTATCAAAGGGATGTTTTTCTATAAAAGCTAAAATCCTAAAAAGAGAATAAGAAAAGGTAACATAGTTCTTAAGAATTAAAAAAAATAGGGAATAGGATTTAACTTTTCTAAAATAAGATTTTTTTTAAAAAACAAAGAAGGGAAAACAAAAAATTCATAGAATACTTGTAAAATAGACTCTTGTAAAGGGTTTAAAATTTACGAAAATTGGGGTGATGAGTTTGGGAATGGTTATAAGCTGGATGTGTGTATTTTCTATAGTGATATTATGCTCTAATTTTTTTAAATTTATTTACATAGAGCTATTTCATGACAACAAAGCTTCCCAAGTACTTGTCAGAGAAAAAGTTGGTATGCCTGTACAAAAAACTAAGAGAACTGTTAGTGAGTCCAGTTCAAATAGTCAAGTTAGATATAAAAAGGCAGCCGGGGAAAGTTTTTCATATCAATCATATGAAGATTATAGAAGAAGCAATAGAATATCAAGATAATAAAAATTCTAAAAATACAAATCCTACAATAACTAAAGTAGGATTTTTGTTTGCATAAAAATATAAATATAAGGAGAGTTTTATGAATAAAAAAATTGGATTTATAGGCTGTGGAAATATGTCTAAAGCTATAATTGGAGGAATTAAGTCCTCTAATATATCTCATGAATTAGATATAATAGCCAGTGCAAGAGATATAAAGAAATTAGAACAAACAAAAGCTGAATATAAAATAGATATTACCTTAGATAATAAAGAGATTGCAGAAAAAAGTGACATAATATTTCTTGGAGTAAAACCAGATATGTATGAAAAAATCATTGAAGAAATAAGAGATGTTATATCACTTGAGTCTATTATAGTTACTATGGCTCCTGGGAAAACTCTATCAAAGATAGAGGAATGCTTTAAAAAAGGTGTTAAAATTTTAAGGACAATGCCTAATACCCCATCTCTTGTCAGTTCAGGAGTAACAGCTATATGTCCGAATTCTAAAATAGATGTAGATGAGTTAAATCTCCTGAAAAAAATATTAGGGACATTTAGCCTGGTTGAAGAAATAGAAGAGAAGCATTTTGATGCGGTAGTTGCAGTTAGTGGATCATCTCCTGCATATGTATTTATGTTTATTGAAGCTATGGCAGATGCCGCTGTAATGCAAGGTTTACCAAGAGATAAAGCATATAAGTTTGCGGCTCAGTCAGTAATGGGAAGTGCAAAAATGGTATTAGAAACAGGAAAGCATCCAGGAGAGCTTAAAGATATGGTATGCTCACCAGGAGGAACTACAATTGAGGCCGTAGCAACATTAGAAAAAAATGGCTTAAGAAATGCAGTAATAGAAGCTATGAAAACTTGCGCAGAAAAAGCTGGAAAAATGTAGTTTTGCATATCTCCCTTAAATTAATTTGTATATTTGATTTTGATTTTAATTGGGTATAAACCTACTATTATTTTAAAGGGGGAAGAGTATGCTTAAAAGAATGAATAAAATAATGGATCCAACAAGATTTCAAGGAACTAAAAATAAAGAGTATTTTGAAGGCTGGTACTTTAAGCTAGTATCTAAAGACAGAAAAACTGTAATGGCAATAATACCAGGAATTTCTAAAGGTGAAAATGAAGAATGCAGTTTTATTCAGGTTTTCATATCAAATGATGATAAAAACTATTATATAAAATATGAAACAGAGGATTTCAGCTATAAAGAGGGTCCTTTTAATGTACAAATAAAGAACAATTTCTTTCAAAAAGATAAGATAGAGATAGATATAGATGAAAAGGAATTGAAAGCAAAAGGAAGTCTTCGATTTAAAAATTTAAGAGAATATCCATCAAATTTAGTAAGGCCTAATATAATGGGTCCTTATTCATTTGCTCCGTTTATGGAGTGCTCTCATGCTGTAGTGTCAATGATTCATACTATTGAAGGAAAACTCGAAATAAATGGGGAGGTATTGGATTTTAATGAAGGGACTGGCTACATCGAAAAGGACTGGGGTACATCATTTCCTTCAGAGTGGATCTGGATGCAGTCAAACTCTTTTAAAAGAAAAGATGCCGCATTTATGCTATCTGTTGCTAAAATACCATGGCTTACAGGAGAGTTTGTAGGACTGATAGGTTTTTTTTCCATAAAGGATAGTAATTTATTATTTTCCACATATAATAAAAACACCATAAAAAATCTTAAATATGAAAACAACATTCTTTCTCTTGATGTCATTGACAAAGATTATACTATAAAAATAGAAGCTAAAAATAAGGGAGGTACACCCCTAAAAGCGCCTCAAAAAGGTGGTATGGAAAGAACTATAAAAGAAAGTCTTGACTCAGAGATTAAAATTAGAGTAATTGGAAATAAAGAAGGACTTTTATATGAAGATATTGGTTTTTGTGCAGGTCTTGAGATATCTCCAAATTACTATATTTTAGGAGATATTGATTGAAGTTGATTTTAGTTATATACTAAATACAACTTAATATTTGTTTGGAGGACTGTAAATGGCTAAGTCAATAATGTTTCAAGGTACTGCATCAGGCGTTGGAAAAAGTATTATAACCGCAGCTTTTTGTAGGATATTTTCAAATGATAGACATATAGTTTCACCCTTTAAATCTCAAAATATGGCCCTAAATTCATTTATAACAAAAGATGGAAAAGAAATGGGAAGAGCTCAAGTAGTACAGGCTGAAGCTGCAAAAGTTGAGCCAGATGTCAGAATGAATCCAGTGCTTTTAAAACCCACTACTGACAAAAAATCACAAGTTATAGTAATGGGGAAAGTAAAAGATAATTTAGATGCATCAACTTACCATAAAGAAAAATCATCCCTAAGAAATACAGTGATAGATGCATATGAATCCCTTTCAAGTGAAAACGATATAATAGTAATAGAAGGAGCTGGCAGCCCAGCTGAGATAAACCTTAGAGAAAATGATTTTGTGAATATGGGAATGGCTGAAATTGCCCAGAGTCCCGTAGTTTTAATCGGAGATATAGATAGAGGCGGAGTATTTGCATCTCTTTATGGCACATATATGCTTCTTACAGACCAAGAAAAGAAATTTGTAAAAGGGGTTGTAATTAATAAATTTAGAGGAGATTTGGAGATATTAAAGCCAGGTCTTAAGATGCTAGAAGAGCTGATAGATCTACCAGTTCTTGGAGTAATACCATATTGTGATATAAATATAGAGGATGAAGATTCTCTTACGGATAGGTTCAATTTAAAGGCTCAAAGTGATAAATCTGTAAATATAAAAGTGATAAAGCTTCCTCATATATCTAATTTTACAGATTTTGATGTATTTAATACCTTCGAGGATTTAAGTCTTAAATATGTAGGTTTAAATGAATCCATTGGGGATGCAGATCTTATTATAATACCTGGAACAAAAAATACTATAGAAGATTTGATAGCTCTTAGAGAGTCTGGATTAGAAGAACAAATTATCAGAAAGCACAAAAGTGGTGTTCCTGTATTTGGGATATGTGGAGGATATCAAATGCTTGGGAAAAAGATAATGGATCCAGAAGGCATAGAGTGTGGAATCAAAGAAATAGCTGGAATGTCAATTCTTGACATAGAAACTGTCTTTGAAGAGGAAAAAGAAACTACAAGAGTTAAAGGAAATATAAATTTTGATATCAAGAGTGGAGTATTTAAAGGCCTAAATGACGTAAAAATAGAAGGATATGAGATACACTGCGGTAGAAGTAAAAATGAATCTGGAGCTATATCTATTAATGAAAAATTAGGACAGGAAGTTAATTACTGTGAAGGAAGTATAAACGAGCAAGGAAATGTCATAGGTACATATCTTCATGGAATATTTGATTCACGAGAATTTACAAATATTATTTTAAATAATATTAAAGAATCAAAAGGAATTGATAAAAAAGAAGATGCGGATATATCATATAAAGAATTTAAAGAAAAAGAATACGACAAATTAGCAGAGCATGTAAAAAAACATGTTGATATAGAAAAAATATATGAAATTTTAGAAAAAGGAGTATAGGGCAGAAATGCCCTTCTTTTTATTTGAAAAAGGCACCTCATACATGAAAAATCCAAAATATCAAGAGTTGACTACATACATAGAAATTGCTACTCTAATAGTTATGAATACCATATGTAGTGTCCGGTTAGAAACAACATACAACATCATGTGGAAAGGGGAAAGGTATGATAGATAAGGTAAAAAAGCGAGATGGAAGGCTTATATCCTTTAATGAAGAAAAAATAACAAGAGCAATATTTTTAGCGGCATCTGAAGTTGCAAGAAATGAAGGTGTAGTTCCAGATTATCAAGTAGCATCCGAGCTTACTCAAGAAGTAATCAAGCACATTAATAGAAAATATGCAGGAACGGTTCCTTCAGTTGAAGATATTCAAGACTCAGTAGTTAAGGTACTTATAGAAACAGGGCATGCAAAAACCTCTCAAACCTACATACTTTATAGGGCAGAGCGAAGCAGGATAAGAGATTCAAAATCGAGGCTTATGAAAACTATAGAAGATATTACATTCCTTGATGCAAAGGATTCTGATATAAAAAGAGAAAATGCAAATATAAACGGAAATACTGCTATGGGTACTATGCTTCAGTATGGGAGTGCAGTATCTAAAGAGTTTTGCAAAAACTTTATAATAAAAAACAATCATTCATTAGCACATGAAAGTGGAGAAATCCATATCCATGATATGGATTTTTTAAATATGGGAACATTAACCTGCTGTCAAATAGATTTAGAAAATATTTTTAAAGATGGATTTTCTACAGGACATGGTTTTTTAAGAGAACCTCAAGATATAATGAGCTATGCAGCACTTGCTGCAATTGCTATACAGTCTAATCAAAATGATCAGCATGGAGGACAGTCCATACCTACATTTGATTATGGTTTAGCAGATGGAGTTAGAAAGACATTTAAAAAATTATACGCAGAGAATTTATACAAATCATTATCCATAATTTCTGATCAGGAACAAAAAAGAGAAGATGCCATAAAGGTTTTAAAATCAGTAATTGAAGATTCAGATTCAGGGAAAATTTCAAGAAATGAGGCTGAGGCTGAGAAAGAATGTTCTATGATTTCAGACATTTATTCTATCTCAAAGGAACAAGTCAAGAAAATTCAAGATTTTGTTTATGAAGAAACTGTTTATGAAACAGATAAAAAAACCTATCAAGCCATGGAAGCATTTATCCATAACCTCAACACTATGCATTCAAGAGCTGGAGCTCAAGTTCCATTTTCAAGTGTAAACTTTGGGACAGATACATCAGAAGAAGGAAGAATGGTTTCAAAAAATCTTATGCTTTCTCAAGAAAGAGGACTTGGAAATGGGGAAACCCCAATTTTCCCGATTCTTATTTTTAAAGTCAAAGAAGGGATAAACTTAAACAAAGAAGATAAGAACTATGATTTATTTAAATTAGCAATGAGAGTTTCTTCTAAAAGATTATTCCCGAATTTTAGCTTTCTTGACGCTCCTTTCAACAAAAAATATTATGTGGAAGGAAAGCCTGAAACAGAGGCTGTTTATATGGGTTGCAGAACTAGAGTTATGGGAAACGTATGTGGAGAAGAGCAGGTATATGGAAGAGGAAATCTATCTTTTACAACACTTAATTTACCAAGGTTAGGTATAAAATATGGTATATGCACAGGAGAAAGGGAAGAGGCTGACATGCAAGGCTTCTTTAAAGAATTAAAAGAAAAGCTTGATTTAATAAGTGAACAGCTTTTAGAACGATTTGAAATCCAAGCATCCAAGAAGGTTAAAAATTTCCCATTTCTTATGGGACAAGGAGTATGGAAGCATTCAGATGAATTAGGGTGGGATGATGAACTTAGAGAAGTTATTAAAGGGGGTACATTAACCCTTGGTTTTATAGGACTTGCAGAGTGCCTTATTGCCCTTACTGGTAGTCATCATGGAGAAAATGAAGATTCTAGAAGGCTAGGTTTTGAAATAATAAAATATATAAGAAGTGAAATTGATAAAAAAAGCGAAGAATATAATCTTAATTTTTCTCTTATAGCAACTCCAGCAGAAGGGCTTTCCGGGAGATTTACAAGAATAGATAGAAAAAACTTTGGAATAATTGAAAAAATAACTGATAAAGATTATTATACAAATTCTTTTCATGTTCCTGTATACCACAGCTTAAGTGCATTTGAGAAAATACAAATAGAAGCTCCATATCATGAACTGACAAATGCAGGACACATAAGTTATATAGAGCTAGATGGAAATCCATCAGCGAATCTTGAAGCCTTTGAAACTATAATAAAGGCTATGAAAAATTCTGGTATGGGATATGGGAGTATCAATCATCCACTAGATAGAGATCCTGTCTGTGGATTTAGTGGTGTAATAGGAGATACTTGTCCAAACTGTGGAAGAGAAGAAAAAGATATTCCTTTTGAAAGAATAAGAAGAATAACAGGTTATCTTGTAGGGACATTAGATAGATTTAATGATGCTAAAAAATCGGAAGTAAATGATAGAATCAAACATATGTAAAGGATGATTATATTGAAAACCTTTAGATTAAGTGGCTTAGCAAAAGAAAGTATTGTTGATGGTTTAGGGCTGAGGTACGTTGTCTTTGCTCAAGGATGCAGTCATAAATGTGATGGGTGTCATAATCCTCAAACTCATAATTATTTTGCAGGAGAGGAATATACAGTAATGACTGTTTTTCAAGATATAAAAAGAAATCCTCTTCTCAAAGGGGTCACTTTTTCTGGCGGCGAACCCATGGATCAAAGTCAGGCTTTTCTTGAACTAGCAAAGCTAGTTAAGGACATAGGCCTTGATATATGGTGTTTTACAGGATATACATTAGAAGAAATATTAGAATCTAAGGATCAATATAAGATAGAACTTGTAAAATATATAGATGTTCTTGTAGATGGAAAATTTATAAAAGATAAGAAAACAATTGAAAAACCCTTCGTAGGGTCTTCAAATCAAAGAATAATAGACATCAAAGCTTCAATGAATGGAATTGTTTCAGAAATAAATTATAGAAGTCCTCAGGAAATCACTCTACTATAATATTATTATACTAAAATAGCTATCAGTTAAAAAATGAAACTTTTACAGGGTAACATTTTTCTGATAGCTATTTTTATTTTCGCTTAAACTAGACTTAAGATATATAGATAATCTATGATTTTATGAATGGATAAATTTCTTAATTATTCTAGAATTGAATTGTTTTAAAAAAACTTTAGGAATAGTGTTGACTTTTTTTTTTCTGCATGATATATTAATATATGTCCTCAGCGAGAGGGCAAAACAAAACGGCCAAGTGGCCAACACATGAACCTTGAAAACTGGATAGTAAACCATAAATAGCTTCTTAATTGAAGCAACACCATTTATGAAATAAGTCAGTTAATTTTAACTGAGTTTTAGGATTATATTTGAGAGTTTGATCCTGGCTCAGGATGAACGCTGGCGGCGTGCTTAACACATGCAAGTCGAGCGGAGAAATAGGAAGGAATCCCTTCGGGGAGGAATTCCTATTTCTTAGCGGCGGACGGGTGCGTAACACGTGGGTAACCTGCCCTTATCACCGGGATAACACACTGAAAAGTGTGCTAATACCGGATAACATCAACTTAT
>NZ_JAGGLI010000002.1 GCF_017874355.1 Acetoanaerobium pronyense | reverse complement strand
TGAACAAATTGACAACTTTTTAGAAGGTTTTTTAATGGCTTTGCCAAATGCTCTAAAAGAAAAGCTTGTTTTATATGTCTAAAGTATACTATTAATCTGTCAATTATTGAATTTTCAAGGTTCATAGGTTTTATTTGTGTGCGAAGTTTAAGTTTGTAAGCTTTACAAGAAGAATTTTTTTAGGTAATATAGAATCTATAAATTTGAAAATTCCGACTATTATATTTTAACAAAAGTGAATAAATGACAGGAGATATGGAGTGACAACAAAAATAACGCTGTTTTTAATAGTGTTGTTTTATGTTGATTTTTTATTGCTTTTATTAGTTTGAGTTATATTTCAGAATCTAGAAAGATTGACACATATGGATATATATTGTTAAGCTAGGGAGGGATAATGTTGAAACTTGGAAAACGTATCCTAAACATTGATTGATAATTGCAATTTTGCAATTTATTAATAAAACATTAAAGGGAGGATTATTAATGAAGATGAATTTAAAAAAATTCGGTTCTATGTTGGCGCTCTTTGCTTTAACAACAGCTTTATTAGCTGGATGTGGAAGTAATGAAAGTGGTAGCACTAGCGATGGATCTGAAGCACCAGCACCAGAGAAAAAAGAAATCACAGTGAGTACAAAGTTTGTAGATGACGAGCAGACTGCTATCTCGCTAAATAAAGTTGTAAATGCGATTAATGAGAGAAGCAACGGTTCTTTAGAACTAAAGCTTTTCACAAGTGGGGTTCTTCCAATTGGTAAAGATGGTATGGAGCAGATAGTTTCTGGTTCAGACTGGATTCTTGTGGATGGAGTAAACTTCCTTGGTGACTATGTGCCTGATTATAATGCTATCACTGGACCATTTCTTTACTCAACTTTTGATGAGTACTTTGGTATGACAAAGACTCCACTAGTACAGGAACTAAACCAAAAGATTGAAGAAGAGCATGGCGTTAAAGTACTTTCTCTTGATTGGGTATTTGGATTTAGAAGCATGATGACAAACAAACCTATCACACATCCAGATGATATGAAAGGATTAAATATTCGTGTCCCTACCAGCCAGCTGTATACATACACTATAGAAGCCATGGGTGGAAATCCTGTTTCAATGCCATACCCAGACACTTATGCAGCAATTCAGCAGGGAGTTATAGATGGAGTTGAAGGTTCAATAATGACTTACTACGGAACTCAGCAGTATGAAAATGTTAAAGAATACTCTTTAACAAATCACCTTCTAGGTGTTTCTGCTGTAGTTATTTCTGATAAACTATGGGATGAACTTACAGAAGAGCAACAAACTATTATTTCTGAGGAATTTGAAAAAGGAATGCAAGATAATCTTGATGAAACTGTAAAAGCTGAAGCAGAGTTTGCAGAGCTTCTAAAGGCTGAAGGGGTAAACTTCCATGAAGTTGACGCAGAAGCATTCTTAAAAGCTGCAGAACCAGTATATACAAAGTTCCCTCAGTGGACACCTGGTATATATGAAAGAATTCTTGAAGAATTAGAAAAAATTAAGGCTGAACTGTAGCTGTTAATTTAATCTTATTATCACTATTAATAGCATTCCTCTTATTATTAAGGGGAATGCTATTGAAAATTTTGAGATACTTCTAAAATAAAAAGAAAATGCCATCCAGGAGGAAAAGATGAAAGAACATATGAGAAAGTTCTTTGTGCACTTTGAACTTTATATTGGTTCAGTATTTTTATCAGTAACTACTGTACTAGTATTAATCAATGTATTTACTAGATATTTTTTGAAATTTACATATCATTGGACAGAAGAAATAGCAGTAGGAGCTTTTGTTTGGGTAATATTTCTAGGATTTGCAAATGCCTATAAAACTAAAGGACTTATTGGTGTTGAAGTTTTGACTAATCTTGTGAAAGAAAAATATAAACCTGTAGTACTTATGCTGACTTCAGCAATTGTTACAGTGCTCTCAGGAACTATGCTATACTTAAGCTTTTTGTATTTTATGGGATCGACTAAGATTACTGCAGCTTTAGAATTTTCCTATAAATATATTTATATTTCAATTGTTTTTTCATTCGCGCTAATCACCATTTACTCTATTTACTTCCTGGTACAAAGTATCAGAAAAGTATTTCTTAAAAGAGATGTCAAACTTGATATTGGTGACCCAGAAGATCAGGGGGTAGATGAATAATGGAATCGATATTACCGATTATAGTACTTTTCATACTTTTTTTCTTGAATATCCCAATAGCTTTTGCACTTATGGGGTCTTCTCTATTTTATTTTGTGTTTATAAATAACTCTATGCCTATGCAGATGGTTATTCAGCAATTTGTTACAGCAGTTGAATCATTTCCATATCTCGCAGTACCTTTCTTTATTATGGTAGGGTCTGTAATGAATCACTCTGGGATTTCCGGGGCCCTTATGGACTTTGCTGATGTTTTAGTAGGACATACTAAAGGTGGTCTTGCACAGGTAAATGTTCTGCTTAGTGCTCTTATGGGAGGAATATCAGGTTCTGCGAATGCTGATGCTGCGATGCAGTCTAAGATTCTTGTGCCTGAAATGGAAAAAAAAGGGTTTTCCCTACCGTTCTCTGCAGCTATAACTGCAGCATCCTCAGCTATAAGTCCAGTAATTCCTCCTGGAACGAATCTGATATTATATGCATTAATCGCCAATGTAGCAGTTGGAGATATGTTCTTAGCAGCTTATATGCCAGGGATTCTAATGGCTATAGCTCTTATGATTGCTGTAAGAATTATATCTATAAAAAGAAACTATCAGCCTTCAAGAGAAAGAATAGCTTCTTTTGGTGATATTTTTAGACAATTTATTAAGTCTATATGGGCTCTTTTTATACCATTTGGAATTATAATGGGAATGCGTTTTGGTATATTCACACCTACAGAAGCTGGAGGGGTTGCTGTCCTTTTTGCTACAATAGTTGGTTTCTTTGTATACAAGGAACTAAAACTCAAGCATATTCCTGAAGTCCTTATGGATACTGTAAAAGGAACTGGTGCGGTTATGGCTATAATTGCCAGTGCAAAAGTTTTTGGATATTACCTAACTTTAGAGAGAATTCCTCAGATGGTTACTGAGCTTTTGGTAAATATGACAGATAGTCCTATAGTGATACTTCTGGTTATTAACCTTCTGCTTCTCTTTATTGGTATGTTCCTAGAGGGTGGAGCTGCTCTAGTTATTCTTGCGCCACTTCTTGTGCCAGCAGTTAAAACTTTTGGAATTGATCCACTGCATTTTGGTATGATTTTTATTGTAAATATTATGATTGGTGGATTAACACCGCCTTTTGGATCTATGATGTTTACAGTCTGCTCCATAGTCGACGTAAAGCTAGAAGATTTTATCAAAGAGGTTTGGCCATTTATTGGTGCTTTAATGATAGTTCTTCTAGCGATAACTTATTCGGAAAGTGTTGCACTGTTTACATTTAATCTCTTTAAGTAAAGGAGTTTTATTTTGAGTAATTTAAAAAATAAAAGTACATTTCTTCTAGATATGGATGGCACTATTTTTCTGGGAAACGAGCTTATTGAAGGGGCTGTAGATTTTTTAAGGGCTATAAAAAAAAGTGGTAGAAGATATATATTTTTAACAAATAATTCTTCTAAAAGTAAAAGTATTTACGTAGAAAAGCTTAGAAATTTAGGTATTGATGCTGATAAAGAAGAGATTTTTACTTCTGGTGAAGCAACAACTAGATATCTAAAAAGGCAGCATAAGGGTGCAAAAGTTTATCTTTTGGGCACACCAGCTCTTGAAGAAGAATTCATAAGTGAGGGATTTGAGGTCATCAAAGAAAGAGGTCAAGACATTGATTTTGTAGTACTGGGATTTGACACAACTCTTACATATGAAAAACTGTGGGGTGCTTGTGAATACATATCAAAGGGTGTAGAATATATTGCAACCCACCCTGACTTTAACTGTCCTCTTCCACAAGGTGCATTTATGCCTGATGCAGGGGCTATGGCAGCACTGATAGAAGCATCTACAGGAAAAAAGCCAAAAGTGATTGGAAAACCAAATAAAGAAGTTGTGGAGAGCATTAGTGATAAGTATGGGCTTGATAAGTCTACGATGGTAATGGTAGGGGACAGACTTTATACGGATGTTCAAACAGGAATCAATGCAGGGATTACATCTGTTGTTGTATTTTCAGGGGAAACAAAAGAATTTGACTATAAATCTAGTTCCATTCGAGCGGATTATGCATTTGCTTCTGTAAAGGAAATGATTTCACAAATATAAGGAAGTTTAAAAGTCTCCTTATGGATATAAGGAGACTTTTAAATATCTGAAATAGATTTTTAAAAAAATCTTAAAGATAAAAGAATAAAAAAGTATATTTCAATAGTTTGTTGAAAGCACTTTAGTAAAAAATGGGGTGAGTGGATATGTATTATGGAGAGATATTGATTAGACTCGCCATAGCAGTTTTTGCAGGTGGAATAATAGGGTATGAAAGAGAATATAAGAATCGTCCTGCAGGCTTGAGAACCCATATTTTGGTATGTATAGGTGCGTGTGTTATTTCCCTTATTCAGGTAAATATGAATTAGGAAATTATTAGGAGAGCATTAAGTGATCCAAGACTTGCTGAAATTTTAAGAGCAGACTATGGAAGGCTTTCGGCTCAGGTCATTAGTGGTATAGGATTCTTGGGAGCGGGAACTATTATTCATACTAAGGGCTCAATAAAGGGACTTACAACTGCGGCTACGCTGTGGCTTGTGGCATGTCTTGGTATTAGTATAGGATATGGTTATTATTTAATTAGTATTTCTGCTCTTTTTATTTGTGTTATGGTTCTTATTTCTTTAAAAAAATTCCAAAAAAAGCTTTTCCACGATGGAGCAACTGTGAGGGTAGAGCTTGAGTTTACAAAAAAATCTAAAACTGTAGATTTTATAGATACATATTTTATGAATAAGAATATTCGAGTAGTAGATATGGATTTTATAAGGGGTTCAGATGAGGGTGTCAAAGGTTGTATATATACTTTGAATCTACCAAGGTCTATGGATATCTTAAAGGTGATAAGGGATTTGTCATATAATGAAAATATCCTAGAGATTCGTAAATTAAAAGAAGATTAACATAAATAAATATAATTAAGTTTTACTACAATATCTATTTGTAAGCTTTACAAAAATAAAATATATGATATTATATAACTTATAACTTATAAATTGAAAATTCCGACTTTTCCCGAATGCAAATTAAATAAACGACAGGAGATATGGAGTGTCAACACAAATAACGCTATTTTCTATAATGGTGTTGTTTATGTTGATTTTTTATTGCCCATAAATACTAAAATACCTTTAAAAACCTAGAAAGATTGACACTTTAGGGAATATATTGTTAATCTAATAAGAGGATTATTAAAGTGTGGAAAACGTATTCAAAAGAAATGGTGATTAATGATTGCAATTTGCAATTTATTAATAAAACATTAAAAGGAGGATTATCAATGAAAAGAAGACTAAAGAGATTTGGTTCTGTATTAGCACTTTTTGCACTAACTACAGCTTTTCTAGCGGGATGCACTAGCACACCAACAGAAACAGGAGGGGCAGAGGCACCAGCAGCTAGTGAAGGAGATGACTACAAGTTAGTTTTAAGACTAAGTCACGTTTTTAGTCCTGAAGAACAGTTAACTAAGTCAATGGATTGGGTTGCTGAAAGAATCTACGATAGAACAAATGGAGCAATTGAGATTCAAACGTTCCCTCAGGGACAAATAGCGGTTTATAAAGATGGGCTAGAACAAGTTGTAAGGGGAGCAGATTTTATATCAGTAGAAGATCCATCGTACGTAGGTGATTATGTTCCAGACTTTACGGCATTAGTTGGACCAATGCTTTACAACAGCTATGATGAGTATGTTGAAATGGTAAGAACTGATTTAGTAAATGATATGGTAGCAAAAGCGGAAGAAAAAGGGATTAAAATATTAGCTCTTGATTATGTATTTGGATTTAGAAATGTTATAACTGATAAAGTGATAGAAACTCCAGAGGATTTAAGAGGTATGAAGATAAGAACTCCAGGTAGCCAGCTATTTATAGAGACGCTTACAGCAATGGGCGCAACTGTAACTCCACTTCCTTGGGGAGAAACAATATCAGCAATGCAACAAGGAGTTGTTGATGGAATAGAAGGTTCTGAGTTTACAAACATAGGAAATAAGATATATGAGATAAAGAAAAACGTTGCCTTTACTCAGCATTTCCTTGGAACTTGTGGAGTTTATATATCTACAGACGTATGGGATAAAATACCAGCAGAATACCAAGCTATAATTGCAGAAGAGTTTGAAAAAGGCGCTGCAGAGATGGTTGAAATAGGAAAAACAGAGCATAGTAATGTTGTTGCTGAGCTTGAGTCTTTTGGAGTTCAGTTTAATGAAGTAAATAAAGAGGCTTTTGTACAAGCGACAAGACCAATTTATGATACTTTCCCGGGACTTACACCAGGGATATACGATATGCTTCAAGAAGAACTTACAATAATTAGGGAAAGATTACAGTAAAGTTTAAGGGGATATTTGGATGAAGTTTAAAGCTTCGTCCAAATATCATAAAATAGGTTTATAATACTGTATCTTTTAGGAGGGTAGAGTATTATAAACCTTAGTTATAGATTGTGAAAAATAAAAAATTATTTTTTAAATTTTATATAAGGAGCAATGCATATGAAGAGCTTTCTTAATATCATACTTAAAAATGCAGAAGAAATAATAAGTTCTTTTTTTATTAGCATAACAGTAATTTTAGTTATAATGAATGTTATTTTAAGATATGTATTCAATACTGGGTTATACTGGTCAGAAGAGGTGGCAACAACTTGCTTTGTTTGGAGTGTTTTCATAGGCTCTGCAGCTTGCTACAAAAGAGGAATGCATATAGGGATTGATATTCTAGTACAGTTTGCACCTCCTATGATGCAAAAGATAATAACTCTTCTTGTACATATTATGTTAATTGGTTTAAATGGATATATTTCATATTTAAGTTATATTTTTATTAGGTTATCATATATAAAGCCAACAGCTGTGCTTGGAATTTCATCTGCTTATGTAAGTGCCGCACTTCTCGTGGGCTTTGGACTTATGACTCTATATTCGATTAAATTTTTTATCAAAGATTTAAGACTCTTTTTTGGAAAATCAAAGCTGGAAATTATAGAATAGGGGTGACTTATATATGCAATTTCTTCCAGTAACAATTGTTTTTTTATTATATTTTTCAAGTATACCAATAGCATATGCTCTTTTTGCAGCATCTTTATCTTATTTTACATTTATTAATACAGGAAGCCCTGTTGACCTTATACTTCAAAGATTTATAACTAGCACAGCATCATTTCCTCTGCTTGCTATACCATTTTTCATTATGGCTGGATCTATAATGAATTATGCTGGAATTAGTTCAAAACTTATGAAAATGGCTGATGTTATGACGGGGCATATGGTAGGAGGACTTGCACAGGTAAATGTTGTACTAAGTACTCTTATGGGAGGAGTTTCAGGTTCTGCTAACGCCGATGCTGCGATGCAGTGTAAGATTCTAGTTCCAGAGATGGAAAAAAGAGGGTATAGCAAAGGGTTTTCAACTGCAATAACAGCAGCGTCTTCTGCTATTGCACCAGTTATACCACCAGGAATAAATCTTATAATATATGCACTTATAGCTCAAGTTTCTGTTGGTAAGATATTTATAGCAGGTTATGTTCCGGGGCTTATAATGTGTATAAGTTTGATGTTAACTGTTTCTATTATTTCTAAAAAAAGAGGATATAAGCCATCGAGGGAGAAAAAGGCAAGACCTATAGAGGTTTTAAAGCAGATAAAAGAATCTAGCTGGGCATTATTTTTACCATTTGGTATAATACTAGGTCTTAGATTTGGTATGTTTACTCCAACTGAAGCTGGAGCAATAGCCGTACTCTTTTGCACACTTGTAGGATTTTTTGTATACAAAGAACTTAAAATTCATCACTTTAAAGAGATACTAAAAGACACTATATATGGAACCAGTTCAGTTGTACTTATAATTGTAGCTGCATCTGTGTTTGGATACTATATGAGTTGGGAAAGAATACCTCAGATTATAGCTTCTGGACTTCTTGATGTTACGAACAATAAATATTTGATGCTACTTATTATAAATATATTATTTCTTGCTATGGGAATGTTCCTTGAAGGTGGAGCTGCGTTAATTATACTTGCGCCTCTACTTGTGCCAGTAGTAGTACAACTTGGAGTGGACCCGGTTCACTTTGGTCTTATAGCTATAGTTAATATAATGATTGGAGGCGTGACTCCGCCATTTGGCTCTATGATGTTTACAACTTGTACGATTACAGGGCTTCCTATTATGGAATTTGTAAGAGAGAGTATACCTTTTATAATTGCACTTCTTGTAGCACTGTTAATAATAACGTATATGCCAGGACTTATTATGTTCTTACCTGATTTAATATACTAAACAAAATGAAAAGGGAGGAAGGTGTGCAGATGCTTATAATTGCTCACAGAGGAGCCTCAGGGTATGCTCCAGAAAACACTATAGCAGCTATGGATATAGCCATAAATCAAGGCTGTGATGGAATAGAGATGGATGTACAGCTTACTAAAGATGAAGTTGTAATTGTCCATCATGACTGGACTTTTGATAGGACCACAAGCGGCTCTGGAGAAGTTAAGGATTTAACTTACGAGGAAATAAAAACTTTTGATGCAGGATCATGGTTTTCGAAAGATTTTAAAGGTGAAAAGGTTCCAACACTAGAAGATGTTGTAAGACATTTACCAAAAGACCTACTTCTTAATGTTGAAATAAAAAGCAGATCCTTTGATAGTAGAGGCCTTGAAAAAAAAGTTGTAGAAATTTTAGAGAAAAATGAAAGAATTGAGAATACGATAATATCCTCATTTAACCACACCTGCCTTAAAAAAGTTCAGGAATTAAACCCTGAAATAAAACTAGGAATACTATATGAAGCTCATATGCTTAATCCAATAAATTATTTTGATTCAACTGATTTGAACCTATATAGTGTTCATCCTTGTAATTATTATTTAATAGAGGATTTTGTGAAAGAGATACATCATAGAGGAATGAAGGTTTATACTTGGACTGTAAATGATGAGAAATCAAAACAAAGACTTGAAAATTTAGGGGTTGAAGGAATTATTACAAACTATCCAGATTTAAAATTAAAATAATATTGATAAATTAAAAGACATTCTTACTTAAAATGCATTAAGTTAGGATTTATAATAATCCAAAAGGACTGATATAATGAGTAATATAATTGTAGAGAGAATAGAAGATAACCCTATTATAGCGGCTGTTCAAAATGAAACTGATGTAGAGCTTGCTATAGCCTCAGATGTAAAAACAATATTTTTGCTAAGCGCCGATATTTTCAATGTAAAGTCTATAGTGGACAAGGTAAAAGCATCTGGAAAAAGTGTACTGATTCATATAGATTTTTTAGAGGGGATAGGGAAGGATTCAAAAGCTATAGAATATATAGTTAAAGTAATTCAGCCGGATGGAATAATAAGTACTAAGAGTAGTCATATCAAGCTTGCAAAAGAAAAGGGAATGTTTACAATTCAAAGATTCTTTTTAATTGACAATAAATCATATGATATGACAATAAAAAGCGTAAAGACTATAAAACCTGATATGATAGAGATCATGCCGGGAGTAATGCCACAAATTATTAGTAGAATCACAAAGGAAATATCCACTCCTGTAATTGCAGGGGGGCTTATAAGTACCAAGCAGGATATAATGGATATACTTAAAGCGGGAGCCCTTGGGACCTCGACTGGAAAGAAAGAGTTATGGGATTTATAAAATAAAATTAAATAGAGAATATGGCAGGAGATTAGGAGTGTCGGCAGTAAGTAAATAGAGGTTCTATTTGCTTATTGCTTTTTTATTGTAAAACGAATTTATTGTAAAATTCTAAAAATTTTAAAATCAAAGAGAGGAAGAGGAAAATGCTAACTGAATATGAACTTGTGCTAAGACTTGTACTCTCTGCTGTAATTGGTGGACTTATTGGAATGGAAAGGGAAGCAAATAACAGACCTGCTGGTCTAAGGACTCATATTTTGGTAACCCTTGGTTCAACGTTAATTATGCTACTATCCACTCAGGCATTTAGTTATCCACAAGGAACGGGAGATCCGGCTAGACTTGCAGCCCAAGTCGTAAGCGGAATAGGTTTTTTAGGGGCTGGAACTATACTTAGAAATGGAAACACAATAAGAGGACTTACTACAGCTGCTACTATATGGGTATGTGGAGGACTAGGCCTTGCTATTGGTGTGGGATATTATACAGGGGCCTTAATTACAGCAGTAATAGTTTTAGTTTCTTTAACTGGATTAGGGAGAGTAGAAAAAAAAGTTCTGAGTAAAAAATATAATCAAGTAATTGTTAAATGTGGAGAAAGACCTGGATTACTTGGAGATATTGGTCATGCCTTTGGTAAAAGTAATATGATTATAAAATCAATACAAATATTTAGAAATTCAGAAGATAGCTTTGAATTTGAAGATTATAAAGTGGATGATATAGTACTTGGAGGAACTGAAGGTTCTATAGAAATTCATTTTTTAATAAAAATTTGTCAAGAATATAAAGTTGCAGATTGTTTTGAAAATCTAAAAAATGTAAAAGGAGTATCTCAAGTTATTTGGGGAAATATAAATGGAAACTAAAATAGATAGTCCTGTTTGCAATTTAATTTTTCATATGATATCATATTTTTATAGATATTTAATATGAGTATTAGGCTGAGATTAGGAGAGCCACAGGACTAAACCCCATTATAATTTTGGGCTTTAGTTTCTGTGGCTTTTTTTAATATCATCTAAGTTTCAGGGAGGAATTATAGATGTACGATGTGATAATAATAGGATCTGGAATAACTGGTAGCTCAATAGCTAGAGAACTTTCAAGATATAATCTGAAAACCTTGGTGCTTGAAAAGGACAATGATGTAGCTAATGGTACTACCAAAGCAAACAGTGCAATAGTTCATGCGGGCTACGATGCAACTCCAGGGACATTAAAAGCTAGATTTAATGTTAGAGGAAATGAAATTTATGAAACTATATGTAAAGATCTAAGCGTTCCTTTTAAAAGGATTGGTTCTCTTGTAGTTGCATTTAATGACGATGAAATGAAGATGGTAAAAGAGCTTTATGACAGAGGTATTGAAAACAATGTACCAGATATGGAAATCATAGGAAAAGACAGAGTTTTAGAGCTGGAACCAAACTTGAAAGAGGAAGTTGCAGGAGCTCTTTATGCTAAAACTGGAGGTATTGTAGGACCTTGGGAGCTTTCTATAGCCATGCTTGAAAATGCGGCTGAAAATGGAGTTGAGGTGCTTCTAAATACTGAAGTAACAAATATAGAAAAAAATGAAGGTACATACATCGTTCATTCAAATGAAAAAAAATATAATGCAAAGCTTGTAATTAACTGCGCAGGCCTTTATTCAGATGAGATAAACAACATGGTAAATGAGCCTTTATTTGAAATAGTTCCAAATAAGGGTGAATACAATTTGTTTGATAAAAGTGTAGGAGATACAGTAAATACAGTAGTCTTTAGATGTCCTTCAAAGGATGGAAAGGGAGCTGTAATATTACCTACTGTACATGGGAATCTTCTTATTGGTCCTACAGCTGAGTATGTTGATGATAAGAAGGATTTATCTACAAGTTGGAATGGACTTGTAAATCTTGAAAAACATACAAAAGAAACTCTTAAAAACAGCCTTAGCTTTGGAACTGTGATTACATCTTTTAGCGGACTTAGGGCAAAGACAGCTTCTCAGGATTTTATTATTGAGGAATCAAAATCAAAGGGATTTATAAATGTGGCAGCTATAGATTCGCCAGGACTTACAGCTGCTCCTGCAATTGCAGAGTATGTAATGGAAATAGTAAAAGGAATACTTAAGGATATAGATGAAAATAAAAGCTTTAACGGAATAAGAAGACCAAGTATACATTTTGCAGACCTTTCTCAGGAAGAAAAAGCCAAGCTAATAGAACAAGACGATAGATTTGGAAGAGTTATATGCAGATGCGAGCATATCACAGAAGGGGAAATTGTGGATGTGGCAAAGAGAAAGGTAGGAGCTACAACTCTTGATGGAGTAAAAAGAAGAGCGAGACCAGGCGGAGGACGTTGTCAGGGAGGTTTTTGTGCTCCAAGAGTTATGGAGATTCTAGCAAAAGAGATGGATGTAGATATAACAGAGGTTTTAAAAGACGGAAAAGGCTCTTATATTTTAACTGGAAAGACAAAGTAGAGAGGATTAATTTAAAATACAAAAAGCCTAGGAGGTAAAATAGTGGTTAATTATGAGCTTGTTGTAATTGGAGGAGGGCCTGCAGGGCTTGCCGCAGCCATTGAAGCAAAAAAAAATGGCGTAGAAAATATACTTGTTATTGAAAGAGACAGAGAGCTTGGTGGGATACTTCAGCAGTGTATTCACAATGGATTTGGATTACATGTATTTAAGGAAGAGCTTACAGGACCAGAATATGCTGAAAAATTTATAGATGAGCTTTTAGGAATGGGAATAGAGTACAAACTAGATACTATGGTTCTGGAACTGACTGAAGATAAAGAAGTGGTTGCTATGAATTCTATAGATGGAATAATGAATATAAAGGCTGAGGCTATAATCCTTGCTATGGGATGTAGAGAAAGGGCTAGGGGAGCGATAAGAATCCCTGGAAGCAGACCAGCCGGAGTACTTACAGCTGGAACTGCACAGAGATTTGTAAATATGGAAGGGTATATGGTTGGGAAGAAAATTGTAATATTAGGCTCTGGAGATATTGGTCTTATAATGGCTAGAAGACTTACTCTAGAAGGTGCGCAGGTACTTGCAGTAGCAGAGCTTATGCCTTTTTCAGGTGGACTTACAAGAAATATAGTTCAGTGTCTTGAAGATTACAACATACCTTTATATCTTAGCCATACCGTTGTAGATGTAACTGGGAAGGATAGAGTAGACTCTGTAACAATAGCTAAAGTGGATGAAAACTTTAAGGCTATAGAGGGAACTGAAATAAAATTTGATTGTGATACCTTACTTCTTTCTGTAGGCCTAATACCTGAAAATGAACTATCAAAATCGGCAAATATTGAGCTAGACAAAATCACCTCAGGACCTATAGTTAATGAATCAATGGAGACATCAGTTGAAGGTATATTTGCATGTGGAAATGTGGTTCATGTTCATGACCTTGTTGACTGGGTAACCAAAGAAAGTCAAAAGGCAGGGAAAAGCGCAGCTGAGTATATTAAAGGCAACATAAAAGATGATGGGGGAAAAATATCTTTTAAAGCTGGAGATGGTATAAGATACATAGTTCCTCATTACGTTAGAGTAAAAAATGTGGATAAAGAAATCCAGATGATGATGAGAACAGACAACGTATATAGCAATGTGAAATTCGTAGTAAAAGGTGATGGCAAACTTATAAAAGAAATTAAAAAAGCTCATGTAGCACCAGGTGAAATGGAGACTGTAAATCTAAAACTTGAAGAGCTAAGTTCAGGAGATTTTGAAAATATTTCAATAGAAGTTGTAAAGGGGATGTAAAGTTTGAAAAATATGATTTGTATAGTATGTCCTATCGGATGCAAGATGACTATATTGGAAGATAGTTCACAAGCGTCTGGACTAAAAGTAATAGGCAACAAATGCCCTCGAGGTGTTGATTATGCAGTTAGAGAATTGACTAACCCTACTAGACCTCTTACTACCACTGTGAGTATAAAAAATGGACTTTTAAATAGACTTCCAGTAAGGACAGATAGAGATATACCTAAGGAAAAGATTTTTGAAGTAATGAAAGAAATATCTAAAATAGAAGTGAATGCACCAATCAAATCAAAAGAAGTAATACTTTCAAATGTACTTGGAACTGGAGCTAATGTAATAGCATCTAGAAGCATGGATTAGCTGAAAAATAAAACTTCCTGATTTTAATAAAAATAAATATATGATATAGGATTAGAAAATATCTATATGATATAATTTAAAAGATAAATAAACAATATTTAGGAGGTATTTATGAATCAAAATCCAGTAGTTACGATAAAGATGGAAAGTGGAAATGATATAAAAGTGGAGCTTTATCCACATATAGCGCCAAATACTGTAAATAACTTTATATCTTTAGTTAAAAAGGGTTTCTATGATGGCCTTATATTTCATAGGGTTATAAAAGGCTTTATGATACAAGGCGGTGACCCAAATGGAAATGGAATGGGCGGTCCAAATTACTCTATCAAGGGAGAATTTTCAAGTAATGGTCATACAAACAACCTAAAGCATGAAAAAGGTGTTATATCTATGGCTAGATCTGGCCATCCTGATTCTGCTGGCTCTCAGTTTTTCTTAATGACAGCTAAAAGTCCTCATCTTGATGGTTCATACGCAGCTTTTGGAAGAGTAATAGAGGGAATAGAAGAGGTTGAAAGAATAGAGGATGTAAAGACTAATTTTTCAGATAAGCCTCTAGAAGAGCAAAAGATAAAGGAAATGACAGTAGAAACCTTTGACGTAGAGTATGAGGAGCCACAAACTCTATAGGATAAAAACCATTTTTTAAAATAAAATTATTTAGATAAACCTCTGAAATATGGATAGCTCTAGGGGCTTGAAATGCTAATATTTTCAGAGGTTTAAAAAATTAAACCTTTAAAAAATTTAAGAATTAATTTTAATTTTATGTTTATCATCTTTAAACTGAGGTATATATTCTATAAGAAGTTAGGGGACATAGAATTAGGGTTTCCACTCTAATAGAATATGAAAACATTAGTCATTCCCACCGAAAGTGAAGCGGATGACAAAAGTATCAGAAATAAAGTTTCAAACTTAATCTTATCTGTAAATCTATAATTGATTTCAGCTTAAGGTTAACCCAAAGTAAGTTAATCTTTTAAATTAAAGATTTTAACAAAGGAAAATTTGGGAGGTAATAGCATCGAAAAAAACTCGATTTCACAACTGAATAATTTTTTAAAGAAATGTGCCTTAATTTCTTAAAATGAGATACCTGGAGTCGGGACTGGTATCTCATTTTATTGTGAAAAGAATTTAAATATTATTCAAAAATAAAAAAACAGCTAGAGAAATCAAAATCTCCAGCTGTTTTTAATTTTAACTAATCGGATATTGCTTTATAAATAAGATGGGTTTTATATAAATAAATTAAGATTTGATGAATCTGTTTCAGCAAGATATGAAGCTACTCCAGCTATTTCTACTCCATCTATTAGCTCCTGCTCCTTGATACCCATTATATCCATACTCATAGCACAAGCTACAAGCTTCACACCTAAATCCTGAGCGTTTTTTATAAGTGTTTCAAGGTCATCCACGTTTTTCTTTTTCATTACGTAGTTTATCATCTTAGAACCCATTCCGCCCATGTTCATATTGGACAGCTTTAGCTTTTTAGGACCTTCAGGCATCATTTTTCCAAACATAGACTCAAGGGTGTCTTTCTCTACCTTTACTCCTTCTTTTCTAAGGATATTAAGTCCCCAGAAAGTGAAAAACATAGTTACTTCCTTGCCCATAGAAGCGGCACCTGTTGCTATTATAAAGGATGCCATGGCTTTGTCCATATCTCCACTAAATACAACAAGAGTTGCCCCGTTTTTATCTTCTTTTAGCTCTACAGAAGAGGTAGGGGCTAACTTGGGCGTAGATTTACCTTTTCTAATTACACTTCTAAAATAGCTTTTTTGAAACTCTGATGAAATGATTGTATTACCAGTTTTTGAGCACCATGCAGAAATATCCTTTCCAAAGCCAGGATCAGTTGCCAGGACCTCAAGGAGCTGACCATCCTTCATTTCTTTTATTTCTTTATATACTCTAGCTATTGGACCAGGACACTGGAGTCCCCTAGCATCTACCACCCTATCTATATTTTCACTTTCAGTCAGATAATCATCATCGCAAGATACATGCATCTCGCCGCTGTCATCAACAAAGGCGCAGCAAGTATTTCCTTCAAAAGGAGAGCCATATACCTGAGAATAAGTCTTATAACCTCCATCGAGATTTTTTGATTTTATGCCGTGCTGAGCTAAAATTCTTGAGGCTATATATCCTCTAAGGCCAACCTGACAAGTAACATAGATATCCTTATCTTTAGGAATCTCATCTATCCTATCTCTAAGCTCATTAAGAGGTATATTTATATGACCATCGATTGCACCGAGCTCTATTTCCATAGCATCTCTTACATCTATTAATACCCCTCCGTTTGATATTAGTTCATCTATTTCATTATAGTAAATTACATCAACAAGGCCATCAAGTATATTGCTTGCAACATATCCTGCCATATTCACAGGGTCTTTTGCAGAGGAATATGGAGGAGCATATGAAAGTTCAAGATCTGTAATATCTCTTACACTAAGATTACCCTTTATAGCAGTTGCAAGGACATCAATTCTCTTTTCCACTCCGTCATAACCTATCCCTTGTGCTCCAAGGATTTTTCCGCTTGGAACTTCAAATATTAATTTAAGGGAGATAGGAAAAGCCCCTGGGTAGTATCCAGCATGAGAACCTGGATGTATATGAATTTTTTTGTAATTATTTATGCCCATTCGTTGTAAAGCTTTTTCGTTATGGCCTGTTGAAGCAGCTGTAAGGTCAAATACCTTAGCAACCGATGTACCAAGAGTACCACTGTATTTTGAATCAATGCCGCAGATTCTGTCTGCAACAATTCTTCCCTGTCTATTTGCTGGCCATGCAAGAGGTACTGCGGCAGGAGAACCGAATATATAATCTACAGTCTCTACGGCATCCCCGATTGCGTATATATTAGGATCAGATGTCATCATATTTTTATCGACCTTTATATGACCTCTTTCACCAAGGGCAAGATTAGCTGACTTTGCCAGTTCATTTTCTGGCTTTACACCGATTGACAGTATAGTTAGGTCAGTATTTATCTCAGTGCCACTATTTAATACAACTTTTGCTCCCTTATTTTCAAAGTGAGACACCCCATCTGAGAGTATTAAATTAACTCCCTTGTCCTTTAGATGGGTATGAAGGATGCTTGCCATCTCAGAGTCAAATGGAGCCATGACCTGATCTGCCATTTCCACAAGAGTCACTTTAACTCCCTTATGAACAAGATTTTCTGCCATCTCTATACCTATGAATCCTCCGCCTATTACGACAGATTCCTGTGGTTTATTTTCATCCACATATTTTTTTATTGAATCTGTGTCTGGGATATTTCTAAGGGTAAATACGTTAGTTGCTTCTTCAAGTCCTTTTATAGGAGGTTTTATAGGGTTAGCCCCAGGAGAAAGTACAAGTACATCATAAGATTCTTCGTATGTTTTTCCCGTCTTTACATCCTTTACAGTTACTTTTTTTCCTTCCTTATCTATGGATATTACTTCACTAAAGTTTCTTATATCCATATTAAATCTATCTGACATACCTTCTACAGTTTGTACAAGTAGAGAGTCTCGCTCTGGTATTACTCCCCCTATGTAATAAGGAAGTCCGCAGTTTGCAAAAGAGATATATTCTCCTCTTTCAAACATTACTATCTTTGCATTCTCATCAAGTCTTCTAAGTCTTGCTGCTGTAGTAGCACCACCAGCAACCCCGCCAACGATTAGTATTTTTTTCATAGCATCCTCCGTAACAATTTAATATTTAGATAAAACGATATATTTTAGAAAAATTTAAAAACTTATGAAGATATATCCTCTATAAGTTTTTAAATTTCAAACATAGCCTTTACGATACTCTCAACTTTTTTGTCACTAATTTCATAAACGATTTCTGTCCCGTTTCTAAAACCTTTAAGTATACCAGCTGATCTTAGCTTAGATACATGCTGAGACACTGTGGATTGAGGAAGGTTCAAACAATTGTGCATATTGCTTACATTGCAAGGGCCGTTTTCGATTAGACCTTTAACTATACATAGTCTTACAGGGTGAGCAAGGGCTTTTAAAAGCTCTGAATTCGACTCTAAGACTTCAAAGTCTTTGGAAAAATGATCCATTATAAAGCCTCCTAGAATTTATTATATTGTAATATTACGATATAAGAATCCGATTGTCAATATTTAGACTTAATATTATTGCTTAAATTGGGTATAAAAAATGAAATTATAGATTAAATATTAAATTTTTGAGATAATATAGTTCTAATAGATATATTTTAAGAAAGTAGTGATGATTTGGAAAAAATTAGATATAAGATCTATTCTTCTTATTTAAAGAATAAATATAAAGAGAAAGTTTACAGGATACCAATAAATCTTCCCGTGACGTGTCCCAATAGAGATGGAAATCTTGGAAAGGGAGGGTGTACGTTTTGTGCAGATGTAGGTACAGGTTTTGAATCTCTTTCAAACTCTATGACTGTAAAAAATCAGCTGGAGCAAAATATAGAGTATATAGGAAAAAAATATAAAGCAAAAAAATTCATAGCATATTTTCAAAATTTTACTAATACATATCTTCCTATCTCTGAATTTGAAGCTTTTATCAAAGATAGTATAAGAGAAGATGTGGTGGAAGTATCTATATCCACTAGACCAGATGCTATAAATAAAAGCTATCTGGATGTTTTAAAGGAAATTAAAATACGAGAAGGTGTAGAAATAACAATCGAGCTAGGACTCCAAAGCATTAATCATAAAACACTAAAAAAAATAAATAGAGGTCATACCTTGGCTGAGTTTATTGAAGCGGTAAATCTCATAAAAACTTATGACTTTGAGGTTGTAGCCCACATGATACTTAACCTTCCTTATGATGACGAGGATGATGTTATAGAAGGGGCAAAAATACTCTCTGCTTTAAAGGTGGATGGAGTAAAGCTTCATTCTCTATATATTGTTAAAAATACAGTAATGGGGGATGATTACCTAAAGGGAGAGCTTGATCTAAAGGATGTATCCGACTACGTTAAAAAAACAGCTTTATTTTTAGGATATCTAAACCCTCAGATAGTGATTCATAGGATAGTAGGTAGAGCTCCAAAGGAGGATAGTCTTTTTTGTAATTATGGGATATCTTGGTGGAAAATTCGAGATATGATAGAAGAATATATGGATGAACAAGAAATAGTCCAAGGTTCATATTTCAATTATCTTGGAGGAAGTGCCCTTAAAAAACTAAATAATCTGTAATTATAAAAGGATTAGTTCAAATTTATGTATCATTAAGTGTATTTGACTAGTAAGATATATTATATAAGCAAGAAATGAGAGGGGAGTATTTTATGAAATTTATAGATTTGAGAAGTGATACAGTTACTGAGCCCACAGATAGGATGAGAACTGCCATGGCAGAGGCACTTGTTGGTGATGATGTTTATGAAGATGATCCTACAATAAAACTTCTTGAAGAGTACACTGCAAAGCTTACAGGAAAAGAAGCGGCTCTTTTCACTCCAAGTGGTACCTTTGCAAATCAGCTTGCTCTTTTTACCCACTGCAATAGGGGGGAAGAGGTAATCCTGCCCCATGACTGTCATATTGTTGCCCATGAGGTTGGAGGAGCATCTGTAATAGCAGGGGTACAGCTAAGAGCAATTGAGTCTGTAAATGGAAAAATGGATATAGATAAAGTGAAGAAGGCCATTAGATATGTAGATGATATTCACTACCCAGAGACTGGGCTTATATGTATAGAAAATGCATATTCTGATGGGACTGTCCTTTCCCTTGATTATATGAAAGAGCTTCATATGGTGGCAAAAGAGGCGGGATTAAAGGTTCATATGGATGGAGCAAGGCTTTTCAATGCTGCCTTATCAATGAAAGAAGAGGTAAGTGAAGTATTAAAATATGTGGATAGTGCTATGTTTTGTCTTTCAAAGGGATTATGTGCACCTGTAGGTTCTATGCTTGTGGGGGACGAAGAGTTTATCAAAAAGGCTAGAAAGAAAAGAAAGCTTATGGGGGGAGGAATGAGACAAGCTGGAATATTGGGGGCAGCTGGTCTTATAGCTTTAAAGGAGATGAGGCTTAGACTCGTTGAAGATCATGAAAATGCAAAATATATGGCTGAAGAGCTTTCAAAAATACAAGGCATAGAAGTCCTCAAAGACAATCTCGACATCAATATGGTGTTTTTTAACATAACAGATAATAGGCTCAAAGGCAAAATGACCCAAGAAGCCTTCCTTAAGGAAGGAATAAAAATAAATCCAGAAGAAGATAATATGATGAGATTTGTTTGTCATTATTATATTTCAAAATCAGATATTGACACAGTAATTAACTTTATACACAGACTTAGGAGATACTAGATAAAGGATGGGGAATATGAGACGTGCACTTTTTATTTACAATCCTATTGCTGGAAATAGAAGAGTTCCAAGAGAACTCGATAAAATCGTAGAGAGATTTCAAAAGAATAACATTTTTTTAGAGATATATAGGATTAGCAAGGAAAACGAAGAGTTAAAAACCATAATTAAGGATTCAAAGCATGATATGATTATAGCTTCAGGAGGAGATGGGACCTTAGGAACAATAAGCAAAATAATAATTAACGAAAAAATCAATAAACCTTTTGCCACTTTAGGAACAGGTACCTGCAATAACTTTACCCATAATATTGGAATGCCTGAAGATTTATTTGAGTCTATAGATGTTATTTCTAAAGGAAAAACTGCAAAAGTAGATGTAGGTATTGTAAATGACAAATACGTGTTTCTCTCAAGTCTTGCAGGAGGAATTTTTGTAGAAGCGTCTTTCAATGCTGACCTTGATCTCAAACAAAAAATAGGACCATTTGCATATTATTTTAAAGCTATGAGTGAAGTTGCAAATATTAAGTCCTATGATATAGAGATAAGGACAAAGGAAAAATTATATAAAGAAAAAGCTCACCTCGTGGTTGTCTTAAATGGAACTCATCTAGGGAATTTTAGTAATGTACTTTCAAAGTCTACTATAGATATATCGGATGGGGAAATGGAGCTTATCCTCGTAAAGGAGTCTAATCCTATAGAGCTTGCAAATCTTTTTTTTAGTATACTCAAAAATGAAAATAAAATAAACAGTGATAAAATAATTGTTTTAAAGGGAAATGAATTTGATATATATTGTGATGAAACTATTAACATAAGTATCGACGGTGAAAAAGGGCCAAGCCTTCCGATGAATGTAAAGGTTCTCGAAAAAGCTATTGAAATTTTTATACCTTAAACAAGAGAATTATCCCTCGATTTATTAAAGTAAATATCAAAATATTTGTATCAAGGAGATATTATGGAACTTATAAACAATAGATACCGGATACTACAAACTGAATATACAAATAGACTCGTATCCTGTTATAAGGTCAGGGATCTTTTGGATAATGATAAGGTTTACTATATGTATATAGTAAACTCTCAGATAGTTCCTCAAAATATAATTGAGAGAGGATTCAAAAGATTTTACAAATACTCTTCTATATCCCATCCATTTTTGGTGAAAGATATAGAACTGGATATGATTTACTCTGTGGATAGGAAAATAGTAAAGAAGGTAGACTATTACTACATCACCGAGTTTTTTGAGTATGAAATGAAATATATTGACTACGCAAAAAATCAGAGTAGTGAAAGCCTTATAGAGGATTTTTGTAATATTCTTAAAATAATAGATTTAATCCATAAAAGAGGGACAGTTTATGAATTTTTAGATGAAAAATCTATATATGTCGACAAATTAGGACATATAAAACTAAAAGATATCTTAACAGTTTTTATGGAATCAGGAACAAACCACAAGACTTGGCAAAATGACTTGATTTACAAGGCTCCTGAATTATTTATAGGTGATAAACCCTCCATAAAAACAGATATATATTCCTTAGGAGCTTTTTTTGAAATAGTTATAAAAAGTAGAGTAAATAAAGAAAAATTACCAAGTGGTATGGATAAGATTATTTCTAAAATGAAGGCTTATAGTTCAAAAGACAGATATGATTCTATATGTGACATATTTAAAGACATGAGCTTATATTTTGAAAGGAAAGTAGATTGTATTTTTGAAGATAAAGAAATTTATATAAAGCAAGAGCCAGATATTGTTGGAAGAGAAGTAGTGAAAAACTCTATATTAGAAACTCTAGAAAAAATTCAAAACAACGATAAAGGAGTATATATTCACGAAATTAAAGGAAGCAGAGGATCTGGAAAAACAAAAATACTTAGACACTTAAGAAAGACTCTTTCTCTAAAAGGTGTGGATATATTTGCAAGCTTTGAAGAGGACAGGCCAATACTCAAAAATAAATCGATGATACCTATAGTGAGTAAGATTCTAGATGAGAAAGGCTATGGGTATATAAGTAAATTTGATAAAGTAAAAAACTATCTTATAAATGGAGGATGTAAGACTTCTGATTTCGCATCCTATGCTCAGATAAACTCATTTATTAAAAAATCCATAGAAGATGAAATAACTGCAATAATCATTGATAATCTCAAGGAAGATGACATTGATTCCATTGAAATATTAAAGTACATGATATACTCTAAAGTCGAAAATGAAAGAATCATACTTATATACTCAGCGGATATAAATTCAAATATTGATATTAGCTCGAAAAATACATTTATTTTAGAAGACTTTGATATACAGGAAACCTCCATATTTATTCAAGATATTTTAGGAATGAGGAGCGCACCTGTTGATTTAGCTGTAAGAATATATAAGGATACCTTTGGTAATCCAGGGAAAATAAAATCGGCTATTTCTATCATACTTTCTAAAAAAATTCTTACTATGGATGATATGGGAATTTGGCATTTTGACAATAAGCTTTATGAAGAGTTACTTCTTGATTTTAATCAGTATGAGCTTGACATAAGCTCCCTTGGATTAAATAAAGATCAGACAAATATCTTAAAAAGTATATCTGTCCTTAAAAATCCATCCTCTGCAGAGGACCTTGCGTTATTTATTAGAAAAAGCTTTAAATTTACTGATATAATCTCAATTCTTGAGGATTTAGTGAAAAGTGGTCTTATTCAGAGAAATTTTGATGACACAGGATATTTATACGAATTTGCAGACAAAACCCTTAAAAAAACCGTTTATGAATCTATAGATAATGAGGAAAAAATAACAACTCATAAGTTTTTGGTGGACTATATATTAAGTATGTCAAAAGATATTAAGGGTAACTTATTGGATGAACTTGTATTTCATCTTGTGGCTTCAAAGAATTACGGGAGTGCCAGTATATATTCAGGAAAGATGGCAAAGGAGTATATAGACTCTGGCTCAAAAAAAGAAGGGCTTGAATATTATAAGGATTCCATTTATTATGCCTTACTTTCAGGAAAGAGTAACCTTAAGATAATCTCCTATCAAAAAGCAGCAAGTGCCTTTCTCAAAGAAGGAAGGATTGAAGAAGCAATTTTGTTTTACAAAAAATCTTTAAATGAAGGGGTTGTATCCAAAAATCACAAGATTATCCTTAGATCTATGAACAAGCTGGCAGATCTTTATACAGAGGTTAACGAGCTTGATAAAGCCTATATTATGTTAAATGCAATAGAAAAATATTTAAAAAAGCATTATTACAAAAAAGGTGAACTGGATTATATACTTGGAAAAGTAGTCTATCTTATAGAAACTCAAAATCATGATGAATCTCTTAAATATGCAGAGAAGGGCATAGAACTTTGTAAAGACAACTATAAAAAGCATAAAGGAAGCTTTCTCTTCTTTAAAGGAATGATATACCACGAACTGGGAAAGACTTATGGAGAAATAGAAAAATTTCATATGAAAGCTCTAGAACTTTTTAGGGCGATAGGGTATTTTGAAGGAATAGCTAGGATATATAACTCCCTAGGCATCCTTTACTCAGAGTACGGACTTGATAATAAAAAGGCTATAGAATATTACAGTATGGTAAGAGATATTGCAGAACGAGAAAGTCTGCTTTCAAGAAAGGCAGTGGCATATGCCAATCTAGGAGAAGTATTGGCTTGGGATTTAAACTATGAAGAATCCTATAAAGCCTTTCAAAAATCTCTTGAAATATCCTCTTACCTTAAAAAACAAAATTTAGTTTTTTATAATTATGTTTACATGGCCTCAATAATGTTTGAGACTTTTGATTTTGAACAAAGCATGATGTATTTGGAAAGAGCAAAAGAGGAATTGCGAAAAAACGAAAATCAGGGAGTATACATGCTGTTTTACTATAAGCTCCTTGCAAAAGTAAATCTATACATTGGGGACAAAAATACTTCAAGGTATTATATAAATAAAATAAAAACTGAGAGACCTTATTTTAAAGGACCTCTAGCTATAGAGGTAGATATTTTAGAAGGGTATCTTAATCTTGACAGTGCCCCAAATAAGAGTTCTCAAAATAAAGCCATTAAAGGTATAGTTGATAGCATCAAAAACTTCAAAGATTATCCAGTAGCACTAAAAAAGCTCACTGATTTAGTTATGGTTCTTAAATATAAAAAAAATGATAAAAAGATTGTAGAACTTACAAGGTGGGCTATAAAAGCCTATAAGCCAACTGGAAATAAACGAGCAGATAATATATTAAATTACTTTAAAGCCATAAATCTAGATGGTGATGAAAAAGAGAAAAGTCTTAGAGAAATCCTTGAAAATATTTCAAAAACATATGATAAAAGGTTATATTGGCAAGTTAGTTATTTTCTAGGAAATTATTATATTGAAAATAAAAATTACTTTATGGGAACAAATTATCTAGTTGAGGCATATGTTATTCTTAAAGAATTTATAGTAAGCTTAAATATTGAGGTGAAGTCTGAGAATTATTTAGGGACCTCAGTTATTGATATACTATGTACACTTTTAGGTATATCAAAGGCGTCCGACATAGATGAAGTTGATAGTAGGGTGCTTGAGATAAGAGAAAATAAGGAATATATTTCAGATAATATAAATTCCTTGATAACTAAAAATACATTGCTTCAAGATCTTATAGAAAATAAGATTTTCAAAAAGCTAGTTTCTGCAAATCTCTTTGAAGAGGAAAAAGAAATTACAACAGATATTCTAATAGAAAACCTTCAAAATTCTAACGAAACAAATATAGAGATTATGCTAGAACATATAATGAGAATAACATGGGCGGACAAAGGTGCTGTCATTATAAAACAAGATCAACAGTTTAAGATTATATCATCAATAAATTATGACAGTGTAGGAGCCAATCTTGCAAAGATTATAATGCAGGCTGAGGGGATCGAGAGAGAGCTTGTGGTATCTGAACTTGAATATAGCACAAAGGAAATGTATAAAAGGCTTTTAACAGGAGATACTAAAGGATTTATATGTATTCCGATTTACGAAAACAATATAAGACCTCAAGAGAGAGAAAGAAGGAATATTAGGAAAAAACCCCTTGCCTTTATCTATCTTGAATCAAAGCTTTATTTAAATAATTTCACAAATAAAGCCTGTAAGGGTATTTATAAATTTATAAGCCTTTTATCTGTTTTTATAGAAAATCATAATCTGTCCCTAAAATACTCAATTGACAAGCTGACATCTGCTTACAACAGGCAGTATTTTGATATGCATATACGATCTGAAATAGAAAGCTCAAGCATAGAAGACAAAATATTTTCTCTCGTTATGATGGATATAGATAGATTCAAAATGACCAATGATACCTTTGGTCATGGGGTAGGAGATGTGATTTTGCAAAAATTTTCCAAGCTCATATCAGAAAATATAAGATTTAAAGATTTGTTTGCAAGATATGGAGGGGAAGAATTTGTTTTAATTTTAGATGGTGTGAATAAGAATGAAGCTCTGAAAATATGCAATAGATTAAGAGAAAAGGTTCAAAATCAAGTGAAAGACCCTGAGGGGAAATCAATAACGGTGAGTATGGGAATAGCCTCATATCCAGAACAGGGATTATGGGAGGAAGAACTTCTTAAAAAAGCTGATCTTGCCCTTTATAAATCAAAAGACGATGGAAGAAATAGAGTAAGCATATGGAATGAGAATATTGATGATAAAGAGCATTATCACAAAAAAGAAAAAGAAGTAATAAGTAGCATACTTGGTGATAATATAGAAAGATCTGAGCTTTTTATTACATCAATTGAAATGCTAAAAAACGGTGCAGGACATGAAGAAAAAATAACAAGATATCTTCAAAATGTATTAAAGTATTTTGAAGCAGAAAATCTTATGATTCTATCATATTCTGAAAGTATTGCAACATCTATGATTAAGGTAACCAAGCAAGGTCTCTTTAAAATTAAGCATGGTTTTGAACATCTACTAAATATAGAAATTGCAGATTCTGTTTATAATGAGGAAAAGGGAGTTTTTAGTGCTGACTGGGAAAGGGTGTCTAAAATAGATGAACTTACTGGAATGCCTGAATGGGATAGTGTACTATCTATTCCACTTATTTGTTCAGGAATAAAAAAAGGAGTTTTATATATTACTATTCCTTTGAGAACTAAGGAATTTAACTATCTTGATTATTCTGTGGGGCAAATAATTTCTCCAATAATTGCAAGCCTTATTGATAGTCTTAATAATAAATAAAGCAAATTAGAAAGAGATTTAGAAAATGAAATGCTATTTTCTAAACCTCTTTTTTTATGAGTTTTTTTAAAAATATGTCAAAAAGCTGACAATAGGTTTAATAAAGACTAAATTGGGGAAAAATAACTTATGAGTTAATTTAAATTATACAAATAATATTAAAGAGGTGAATGCTGTGAATTACAATGTCCTAGTAGGGGGCTCTGCAGGTCAAGGGATGGATACTTTATCTCAGATGTTTGAGCTTATAATGAAAAGAAAAGGTTACTATGTTTTTTCCAACAAAGACTATATGAGTAGGATAAGGGGCGGTCACAACTTTATTCAAATAAGATTTTCAGATGAAGAGATATATTCTCATGATGATGACCTTGATTTGATAATAGCCCTTGATAAAAGAACATTAAATACTCATATTGATAGGCTAAAAGATAATGGAAAACTATTTATAGACAAATCAATACTCGAGAGAGAAAAAGAAAAGGAAAAAGAGGAAAGTATTAAGATAATTCCAATAGCATCTTCTGAAATGGCAAAGGAGGCTGGAAATCAGAGGACAGAAGGGACTGTGCTTTTAGGAGCCGTACTTAAATTCTTTGGATTTGATATATCAAATGAGGTAACAGATGTATTAAAGGAATATTTTGAGGGAGAAATCTACAAAATAAATGAAAAGGCACTTAATCTTGGATACGAAAGCGTGGAGCAAAGCTTTAGTTTGAAAAAAGGATCTTTTAAGGACTCTATATTGGTCGATGGAGCAAGGGGCGCTGCACTTGGAGCTTTGGCTGGTGGAGTGGCTTTCTATAGTGCCTATCCTATGACGCCATCGACAAGTTTCATGAGTTATCTCTCTGCTCATCAAAATGATGCAGGTCTTATAGTAGAGCAGGTGGAAGATGAAATAGCGGCTATAAACATGGCAATTGGAGCTTCATATGCAGGGATTAGAGCTATGACAGGTACATCTGGAGGAGGATTTTCTCTGATGACGGAAGCACTAGGCCTTGCAGGAATTACAGAAACTCCTCTTGTAGTCCTTAATGTTCAAAGACCTGGCCCTGCAACAGGACTTCCTACAAGAACTGAGCAGTCAGATCTTAGTTTTATTCTTACGGCCTCACATGGAGAAATCCCAAGAATGGTAATTTCACTTAGAAATCCAGAGCATGCTTTTTATACAATTCCAAGGGCTCTTAACCTTGCAGACAAATACCAGATGCTGATTATAATCCTTTCTGATCAGTATCTCGCAGATAGCTCTATTACTATAAAACCTTATGATTTTTCAAAGATATCTATAGAAAGACATATATCAGATGAGGATGCAATAATAGATGGAAAATATAAAAGATATAGACTAACAGAAAATGGAGTGTCCCCTAGACTACTTCCGGGACAGTTTGAAAAAGCCCTTGTATTAGCAGATTCTGATGAGCATGATGAAAACGGACATATTACAGAATCCTCTCAGGTGAGAATCCAGCAGATGGATAAAAGGATGAGAAAGCTTAATTATCTTATGGAAGAGCTGGAAGAGCCTGTATATTATGGGGATGAAAATCCAGAAAATCTTATAGTAGCATGGGGTTCTTTAGAGGGACCAGTTAGAGAAGCTGTAGAAAGATTAAGAGATGAAAACAGCTCAGTGGGAGCTCTTGTATTTGGTGATATATACCCCCTTCCAAAGCAAAAACTTGAAAAATATTCTAAAAATGCCAAAAATATTATAAATATAGAAATGAATTACACAGGCCAGCTTGCAAAGCTGATACGTCAAGAAACAGGGATTTACTGCAATAAGAGTATATTAAAATACGATGGAAGACAGATGTCCCCAAGCGAAATAGTAAAAAAATTCAAGGAGGAGGTAAAGATATGATTCCATTAGAGCTTTTTAAATCAAATGATGAAATTGCATGGTGCCCAGGTTGTGGGAATTTTTCTATATTGGATGCTTTAAAAGAGTCTCTTTCAGAGATGGGTCTTCATCCAAGCAATGTTGTAATAGCCTCTGGAATAGGACAGGCAGCAAAGACTCCCCATTATATAAACTGCAATGGCTTCAACGGTCTTCATGGAAGGGCAGTACCCCCAGCTGTAGCAATAAAAATGGCAAATAAAGACCTTAAAGTAATAATCGACTCTGGTGATGGAGACAGCTATGGAGAAGGGGGAAATCATCTTCTTCATAATATTAGAAGAAATGTTGATATATCTCACTTTGTTCATGATAACCAAATATATGGACTCACAAAAGGTCAAGGATCTCCAACTACTGCGGTAGGTCAAAAAACTAGTATGCAGCTTGATGGAGTGATAGCTAATCAGTTTAATCCTATATTTTTTGGAGTAGCTCAGGGGGCGAGCTTTGTAGCCAGAAGCTTCTCTGGAGATAAAGAGCATTTAAAAGAAATGATGAAGGCAGCAATATCTCACAATGGGTATGCACTTCTTGATATACTCCAGCCTTGCGTTACGTTCAACAAGGTAAATACCTTCAAATGGTATAAAGAGAGAGTATATAAATTGGAAGAAGGTTATGATCCATATGATAAAGAAATGGCTCTTAAAAAAGCAAGTGAATGGGGAGATAAGATTCCAATAGGAATAATCTATAAGCAAGATAGACCTTCTTATATGGATATGCTAGCTCATATTAAAGACAAGCCACCTCTTGTAAAAAGGGAATGGAGTCCAAAGGATGCAGAAAAATATATGGATGAACTTAGATAAACTAAAGTCAGGGCTTTGTAATTAGAGGTGAAAAATGATAAACTAAATATATAAAATATTTATGGGAGTGTTGCCGATGATTACAGTTGTACCGTCCCAGCAAAGGAACTTTGTAGATAGAGGCTGGATGAAAAGCTATAGAACCTTTTCATTTCAAGATTATTATGATGATGAAAATAACGATTTTGGAAAACTGGTAGTATTCAATGAAGAAATTTTTTCTCCAGGAAAAGGATTCAATCTGCACCCAACCTCAGAAGTAGAAATATTAACCTATGTAGTGGACGGAGAACTAGAACATTTTGACGACTTTTCAAACAAATCATCAGTAGTAAATGAAGGGGAATTCCAACTTCTTGGAACAGGAAAAGGTGTAAATCACAGCGAAAAAAACTTTAGCAAAGAAAAGCCATTAAGGTATCTTCAGTTTTGGTTCACTCCTTGTAATATAGAGCAAGACCCTAGCTATCAAAAAATAAAATTAGAAGAAGACTACAGTAATAGGATGCTAAAAGTGCTTTCTAAAAACACTGATAGCATATCAAAGATAAGGCAGGATATTGATTTTTATATTGCTAAATTAGATAAGACAAAAGATTTAGTTCATAAACCTGAAGAAGGAAGAAAGACCTTCATATATCTTCTCAAAGGACATATGGAAGTAAATGGTCATATTATTCTTGAAGGAGACTCCATAAGAATATCTGATGATAGAAAGATTACCATAAAAAGCATAGGGAAAAGTGAATTTTTCCTAATTGATATTAAATAGGCAGCCTTTTGGCTGCCTATGTTTTGCAAAGAAAATATAACTAAAAGGCAGGGACTTAAATGATTAAAAAACTTATTACATACTATAAGCCTCATATAAACCTTTTTATATTGGATATGAGTGCCGCCTTTATGGCAGCTGGACTAGACCTTGTATTTCCATTTTTAGTAAGATATTCCTTAAACGAAATACTTCCTCAAAACAATATGAGGACTTTTACATTTATAATAGGTATTATGATGGTTTTATATATAGTAAAGTATTTTCTAAACTATATAGTAAATTATTATGGACATGTTATGGGAACTAGAATGGAATATGATATGAGAAAGGATTTATTTGACCATATTCAAAAGCTGTCCTTTACTTATTTTGATTCCACAAAAAAAGGTCATATAATGTCAAGGCTTGTAAACGACCTTAATGAAATCTCAGAGCTTGCACATCATGGCCCTGAGGATCTTTTTATTGCAAGCGTAACACTAATTGGCTCATTTGTAATAATGGCAAATATTAATTTGAAGCTTGCATTTGCAACCTTTGCCCTTATACCTTTTTTAATATATTTTTCCTTTAAGAAAAATATTAAAATGAAAAAAGCTTTTAAAGAGATGAGGTCCAAAATAGCAGATGTTAATGCAAAGGCGGAAGATTCTATATCTGGAATCAGAGTTGTAAAAGCATTTGCAAATGAAGATTACGAAAAAGAGAAATTTGATACAGGAAACATGAATTTTAGAATTACAAGGGAAGATGCTTTTAAAGTAATGGCAGAGTTCTTTTCTGGAATAGAACTTTTTACAGGCTTAATTAATCTATTTGTACTAGGCTATGGAGGCTACCTTTATTTTATGGGAGAGCTTACAGCAGGGGATATAATTGGATTTCTCCTTTACGTCGGGATATTTCTTCAGCCAGTGAGAAGGTTTTCGACACTTATAGAAAACTTTCAAAAAGGAATGAGTGGTTTTGAAAGATTTGCAGAGACTCTTGCCATAAAGCCTGATATAGAAGATAAAAAGGATGCTATAGATGTCGGAAAGCTCGAAGGGGAAGTAGAGCTTCACAATGTTACGTTTGCATATGAGCAGGACAATGCAGTTATATCAAATCTAAATCTAAGGATAAAAAAAGGAGAGCAAATAGCTCTTATTGGACCTTCAGGAGTTGGAAAAACCACTCTTCTGAGCCTTATACCAAGGTTTTATGAAACCACAAGTGGTTTTATAACTATAGATAATATAGATATAAAAAATATGACTATGAGCTCACTTAGAAATAATATAGGGATAGTTCAGCAGGATGTGTTTATGTTTTCTGGAAATGTGAAGGAAAATATAGCTTATGGGAAAAGAGACGCTACTGACGAAGAAATAATAGCAGCTGCAAAAAAAGCAAATGCCCATGAATTTATAATGGAGCTTGAGAATGGATATGACACATATATAGGGGAAAAGGGTGTAAAGCTTTCAGGTGGTCAAAAGCAAAGACTATCAATCGCTAGAATCTTCCTTAAAAATCCTCCTATACTTATTCTTGATGAGGCAACATCAGCACTTGATAATGAATCTGAGCGTGTGATTCAAAGGTCGTTAAAGGAGCTTTCAAAGGACAGGACAACCCTTATAATTGCCCATAGACTCTCTACTGTAAGAAGCTCGGATAGAATACTGGTACTTACTCAAAATGGTATAGAAGAAGAGGGCAATCATGAAGAGCTTATAGCAAAAAATGGGTTATACAGTAAGCTTTATAATATGCAGTTTGAAGATTATAATATAAATGAATTTATGGCCTAAAAAGGAGCGGTAAATGTCAGTAAAGAAACACAAAGATTATAAGTTTGAAAAAGAAAGACTAGAGTATACTAAAGAATATATAAAGACAACTATAGATGCCACAGATTATTATAAAAACACGTATAAAGGAAACATAAAAGAAGCTATGGAAAATCTAGATCATTTAGATTCCAGCCAAAGTTATATAAATGTCCTTGTAAACACCAAGTTTTTGGAAATAGCAGAGAGAAATTTTGACCATCTAATAAGATACAAAGATAAGCCGTATTTTGCAAGAATTGATTTTAAGGAAGATGGAAAAGAAACTATAGATAAGGTGTATATAGGAAAAATCTCCCTTTCAAGAGCGGAAGATGACATACCTCTTGTAGTAGACTGGAGATCTCCTATAGCAAATCTTTACTACGAAGGAAGACTTGGAGAAAATACTTACGAAACAGAAACAGATACTATAAAAGGGGAAATGTATCTAAAGAGGCAGTACTCTATAGAAAATGGTGAGCTTAAAGATATAATGGATATAGATGTGACAACTAATGATGCATTTTTGCAGGCTTCACTTGAAGCGGGTGCTGATAGTAGGTTAAAAGATATTGCAACCACTATACAGGCTGAGCAAAACAGGGTAATAAGAGCAGAGATGAACAAGCCCCTTATAGTACAAGGTGTAGCTGGAAGTGGTAAGACAACCATAGCTCTTCATAGGATAGCATATTTTATGTATAGGTATGAAAATGTATTTATTCCAGAAAACTTTCTTATCGTAGCGCCCAATAATCTTTTTATGACGTATATTTCGGAAGTTCTGCCTGAACTTGGAGTAGAAAGGGTTAAGCAAGCTACTTTAGTTGATTTCTTTAAATCATTAATAAAAGACCATGTTACTATCCATAAAGGAGAAGACAAATTATCTATAATTTCATCTTTGGATAGAGAAAAGGAAGCCAAGGAAATATTTACTGTATCAAAATTCAAAGGATCGTTCCTTTTAGGAAAGCATATAGAATCAAGAATGAGAAGCATAGCAAAATCTATTTTGCCAAATGAGGATTTTAAAATCTATGGCAAAGTTCTAGTACCAAAAGAGAGGATAGAAGAGGTATTTGTAGAAGAACTTTCTTATATGCCTCTCGAAAAAAGGCCAAAAGAGCTTCAAAAGATATTGAAAAATAAATTAAAATCCGAAAAAGAGAGGCTCTTGCAGGCTCTTGAAAACAAGTATGAAAGAAGGCTTTTAGATATAAGAACTAGCACCCTTGAAGAAAAAGAAAGAAGAGAAACATATAAGAGTGCAATGTATGAAAGGGACGAGAAGTTTAAAGAAGCAGAAAATCTTCTTAAAACTCTGGATAAAAAATACATTAAATCAATTGAAATACCGAAGGCCATAGACGTATATAAAAGTATTATGACCTTAGAAAATCTAAAAATCATTTTGCATGGTAAAGAATATATGGATTTTAGCCTTGATAATGAGAAAATCCAAATAATAGCAAAACACACTCTAGGACTTTTAAGTCACGGCCTTATAGAAAGAGAAGACCTAGCTCCACTAGCATATATAAGGCATTTTATATCTGGGTCAAATCACAAATATGATATAAAAAGCGTTGTTATAGATGAAGCTCAAGATTATAGTCTTCTTGAACTTTATGTACTGAAAAAAATATTAAACACAGAGATGTTCACATTATTTGGAGATATTGCCCAAGGGATACATTCATATAGATCATTAGAAAACTGGGATTCCCTTTACGGGACTGTATTTGATAGAGAAAATTCAGGATATACTATTTTAAAGCAAAGTTATAGGACTACTATTGAGATAATGGACTTTGCCAATAAGATAATAAAAAAATCAGACATTAAAGACCTAGTGCTTGCAAATCCAGTAATTAGACATGGAGATAGCCCTGAGATATTAGGATTTAATGATAAAGAAGAAGCCGTAGATATAATTAAATCAAGAGTAAATGAGGGAAGAGATAAAGGATACAAATCAATAGCTCTTATAACAAAATCCTATAAAGATGCAGAAATACTCTACAAACTACTTTCAAAGGAAATACCTGAAAGGATATTATTAAAAGAAAACCAGAATTATTCCGCTGGAGTAATGATAGTTCCATCTAATATAGCAAAAGGGCTGGAGTTTGATAGTGTTATAATAGTAAATTTTGATGAAGAGTATACTCTAGAGCCTATAAATATAAAACTTTTGTACGTAGCAGCTACAAGGGCTATGCATAGTTTAACTATAGTTATGGAGAACACAAAACTAGAAAAGTTAAAAAAAGATTTTGAAATCTAATATGTTAAAATAATTCTAAGAGCTGATCACATAGGAGGAAAATATATGAAAGCATTATTTATGTACGACTATGGAAAAGAAAACTTTGATAAGATCAGAAATTTAGGATACGAAATAAAAGTTGTGGATGAAAACCACTTTGATAAAGAATCTCTTGATTATGACTCGGATGTACTTTGTTGCTACAACCCATTTGAGAACCTAGATATAGAAAAATTTACAAACCTAAAGCTTATTCAGCTATCGAGCATAGGGTTTGATTTTGTACCAAAGGAAAAGCTGATTTCTATGAATATTCCACTTGCCCATAACAAGGGAGGATACTCAATTCCTATGGGAGAGTGGATAGTCCTAAACATTCTTCAGCTTGCAAAAAACTCTAGAGGTTTTATTGAAAAGCAACAGGAAAAAAGATGGAAAATGGACCTTGGCATAATGGAAATCACAGGGAAGAATATAGTTTTTTTAGGCACTGGAACTATTGCCAAAGAAGGTGCCAAAAGACTTCAAGGATTTGATGTAAACATAATAGGAGTAAATACAAAAGGCAGAGAAGCTGAGTTTTTTCATAAGGTATATCCCATAGAAAAGGTAGAAGAAGTCATCGAAATAGCTGATTTTTTAGTTATGGTGCTTCCATCTACAGAAAAGACTGAAAGCTTTATGGATGAGAAAAAGTTTAATCTTATGAAAAAGGAAGCTTTTTTTATAAACGTATCAAGAGGAAAAGTAGTAGATGAGAAGGCTCTTTTTAATGCCCTTAAAAATCAAGCTATAAAGGGTGCGGCACTTGATGTATTTGAAAGTGAACCTCTTTCAAAGGAAAATCCTTTATGGGATTTGAAAAATATATACATCACTCCTCATAACTCATGGATATCTCAGATGAAGGATGAGAGAAGATTTAACTTGATTTATGAAAATCTAAAGAGACTAAAAGAGGGAAAGGAACTACTTAACATAGTGGATTTAGATAGGGGATATTAGAATAATTAATTTAAATATAAAGAAAAATAGCCAAGTTCTAAATTGACATTAGACTTATGCTATATTCTTATTTTAAGAGGGTGTTTTTTTGTCAGAAATAAGAATAGATCCAATTACAGGAAGACATGTGATTTTTTCCATGGAGAGGGACAACCGTCCTTCTGATCTTTGGAATGTAAAGGCAGAGGAATGCTTTCACTGTAAGTTCGAATATATGGCTGATTGTCCTTTTTGTCTAGGAAATGAAGATATGACCCCTCCTGAAATAGATAGGATATCAAACGGAGAAAACTGGGATATAAGGATAGTTCCAAATAAATATCCAGCCCTTGATCAAATGGAAGCTTCCAAGGTAAAAAGAATAAAAACGAGCTCTCTTTTTCAAAAATATAGTGGAATTGGAACCCATGAAGTAATAGTAGAGTCATCAAAACATAACCACAATTACTTCAATATGGACAAGGAGCATTTTACAAGATTTATTTCTGCTGTACTTAAGCGATATAAAGAAATAATAAAAAATGATAGTATAGACTTTGTAAGTTTTTTTAAAAACTACCAAAAATTGGCTGGGGCTTCACTCTTTCATCCTCATAGTCAAATGATTGGCTTAGGCTCTGTGCCTGATTTTATTAGATATGAAATCGAAGGTTCAAAAAAATACTACTCAAATAGCAAGACATGTCCTTATTGTGACATCTTAAGGATAGAGCTGAAAAAAAGAGAAAGACTAGTGTATGAAAATAATGAGTTTGCAGTTATTTCTCCATTTGCCCCTAAATACAAATATGAACTCTGGGTGCTTCCAAAAGCTCATAGACCTTATTTTCAAGAGGAACAAAATGAAACAGAACTTTCCGATGCTCTATATAGAGCATTTCATATGCTATACAAGACTTTAGGGGATTTTCCATTTAATCTATATCTTCATGGACTTCCCAAAAGCATGAAGGATTCAAATCCATACTATCATTATCATTTTGAGATTAATCCTAGAATCTCAGGAAATGCTGGATTTGAGATAGGTACAGGTATATATATAAACAGCATATTCCCAGAGGAAGCTACAAAAACCTTGATTGAAAACTATAGCCTTAATATAGAAAGGAAGGGTTAGGATGTTTGATCCTAAGGAAAGGATAAAAGAGCTAATATCTGTAATAGAACATCACAATTATAAATACTATGCAGAGGATGCACCAGAAATATCAGATTTTGAATATGACGAGTTAATGAAGGAGCTGATTGCTCTAGAGGAAGAATTCCCAGAGTACAGAAAAGAAGATTCTCCAACTACCCGTGTAGGTGGACTTCCTTTGTCAAAATTTGATCAGATAAGACACGAAGTACCTCTTCTTTCTTTAGGGAACGCTTTTTCAAAAGAAGACATTTTTGATTTTGATAGAAGGGTAAAAGGCGCTTTAGGTGAAGTAGAGTATGTAGTGGAATTTAAAATTGATGGCCTTTCTGTGGCAATTACCTACGAAAATGGAAAATTCGTAAGTGGAGCTACAAGAGGAGACGGAGAAATTGGGGAAGATGTCACTCAAAACCTCAAGACAATAAAATCAATCCCGGTAAAGCTAAAAGAAGAAGTCAGTCTAATAGCAAGGGGAGAGGTATTCATCCCGAAAGATAAATTTTTTCAGTTAAACGAGGAGCAGGAAAGAAATGGACTTGCTCTATTTGCAAATCCGAGAAATGCAGCTGCAGGGTCACTAAGGCAACTGGATTCTAAAATTACAGCAAAGAGGCCTTTAGATATTATAGTATTCAATCTGCAAAAAATAGAAGGGCTGGATGTAAAAAGTCATAGTGAATCCCTTGAATTAATGTCAGAGCTAGGGCTTAAAGTAAGTCCAGAAAGAAAGGTTTTTTCGAAAATTGAAGAGGTATGGGATGAAATTCTTATATGGCAGGAAAAACGAGATACGCTGGATTTTGAAATAGATGGAATAGTAGTGAAGGTTAATGACATAAATAAAAGAGAAGAGCTAGGATATACTGCCAAAGCTCCGAGATGGGCAATAGCATATAAGTTTCCTGCTGAAAGGCAAGAAACTGTGATAAATGATATTATAGTTCAGGTTGGGAGGACTGGAACAATAACTCCAGGAGCGATACTCGAACCTGTAAGGATAGCAGGCTCCACTGTATCAAAGGCCACTCTTCACAACGAAGACTATATAAAAATAAAGGATATAAGAATTGGGGATCACGTCCTTATCCAAAAAGCTGGGGATATAATTCCAGAGGTATATAAGGTTATAAAAGACAAAAGAACAGGAAATGAAATAATGTTTGAAATGCCTACCCACTGTCCAGAATGTAATTCTCAGACTATGAGAGTGGAAGGCGAGGCTGCCCTTAAATGTCCAAATATACTTTGTCCTGCCCAAATAAGAAGAGGAATAATACACTTTGTATCAAAAGGTGCTATGAATATCGATAAGATGGGAGAATCCATCGTAACTCTATTATTTGACAATCAAATAATACGTGATATGGCAGATATTTATTACTTAAAAAGAGAAGACCTTATAGATCTTCCTAGAATGGGAGAAAAATCTGTATCTAACCTTTTAAATTCTATAGAAGCCTCAAAGGAAAGAGACTTATCAAAGCTTTTATTTGGATTAGGAATAAAATATATAGGTTCAAAGGGTGCAAAGATACTCTCAGATAGATACAGTGATATATTTGATATCAAAGAGGCTACTCTTGATGAGCTTAGAGCTATACCTGAAATAGGGGAAAAAATGGCTGAAAGTATATATTCTTTCTTTAGAGTAGAGGAAAATCTAAAGCTTATAGAAAGGCTTATTGCGGCAGGGGTCAATACTAAAAAGGAAAAAACATCTTCCTTAGAGAAAAACATCTTTGAAAATATGAAGTTTGTTATAACAGGCACACTGCCAAATATGAAAAGAGATGAAGCGGCGAGCCTTATTGAAAGATTTGGAGGAAATGTGACTTCTTCTGTAAGCAAATCCACAGATGTACTTCTTAGTGGAGAGGAAGCAGGCTCTAAACTTGAAAAAGCAAAAAAACTAGGAATTAAAATAATAGACGAGAGTATATTACTAAAACTTTCCGAGTATGATTCAAAAGATGAAGTAATAAAAGAGTTAAGCTCTATCTAAAGGCGGTATGTTAAATGAAATTCAATCCTAAAAGTGCACTTGCCTTATTATTTGCACTGCTTTTTAGCATGCTTTACTATCAAGACCCTAGGGCTGTGATAATATTAAATCTTTTTCTAATTGGTTTCTTTTTTGTATTCAAGGAAAAGGAAAAATTTAAAGAGGTTCTTTTGTTCAGTCTTTTTAGCTCACTTATAATAATCATTATAAATCCCCTTGTTAATCAAGGGGGAAATACTGAGCTGTTTAAAATAACGGGCATTCCTATTATAGGAAGAATAAGGGTTACCTTAGAGGCAATAATATTTGGACTTGTTATGTCTATGAAGCTCTTTGGTATGATGATGATATTTTCTATATATGGTTTTTTAGTTGATAAAGATGATTCCTTTTCATTTTTTTCAAGGCTTGCAGGCAAGAGTGCCCTTACTGTATCTATGAGTATTCATGTGATTCATAGATTAAAAAAAGATGTAATTAGGATAAAGGATGTCATGGAGCTTAGAGGCGTGAAATTTAACGAAACATCTTTGAGGGGTAAGATAAAAGCATATACCCCACTACTAAAGGTAATTCTCATATCCTCTTTAGAGGGAGCACTTATAAGAGCTGAGGCTCTTTCTTCGAGGGGATTTTCTTCATCTATAAAAAGAACTTCTTACAGTGAAATTTCCATAAACAAAAGGGATTATGTACTTTTTTTTATGTCAGTTATAATATTAATTAATATGTTTTTATTTAGGGAAATGTCGAGCTATAATTTTTATTAGGAGGAGAACATGGAAATTATGAAACTGGAAAATTACTCCTATTATTATCCTAATAGGTCAAATCCTTCTCTTAAAAATGTTGATTTTAGTCTCTATGAAGGAGAAATTGTGCTCGTACTTGGAAAATCAGGAAGCGGAAAATCTACCCTTGCAAAAGTACTATCAGACCTTATACCTGAATATCATGGTGGGATAGTAAAAGGAGAATTTGTAAAAGCCTGTAACGCTTCGATTATATTCCAAGACCCAGAGCATCAGATTGTAATGGATACTGTGGAAAGAGAGATAGCATTCTCTATGGAAAATGCAGGGATGTCCAGAGAAGATATGATTAAAAAGGTAGATAGAATATTGAAAGTTTTAGATATAGAGCCTCTTTCGAAATCAAGTACTATGGATTTGTCAGGAGGACAGAAACAAAAAGTATGCATAGGTGGAGCTCTTTCTATGGGAAGGAAGGTTCTTATATTAGATGAACCTACATCACAGCTAGACCCTAAATATGCAGAGGAAATAATAGAAATGGTTAAAAGGCTAAACAAAGAGCATGGATATACTATACTTCTTGTAGAGCAAAGAGTAGAAAGGTGTCTTCATATAGCCTCAAAAGTGGTATTTATGGAAGAGGGAAGCATTGTATTTAATGGTGAGCCACATGATTTTGCATGGTTTAGCAAAGCAAACTCCCTTGATTTTCTTCCACCAGTGTCTGAGTTTTTTATCTCTATGGGACTTGAGGAAGAGATTCCTATTACTTTAGAGGAAGGGGTAGAGCTTCTTAAAAAATATGATGTGCATTTTAAAAAATATCCCTTAGAGACTAAGTTATTAAAAGAACCAGAAATTATAATAAGAAATCTTAGCTTTTCCTATGAAAATGGAATAGATGTCCTAGAAGATATAAACATGGATTTTCCAAAGGGAGAAATAATAGGAATAATGGGAGAAAACGGCAGTGGCAAGTCTACACTCCTAAAAAACATATCATCTTTATTAAAATCTGATAGAGGGTTTGTAGAAGTAAAGGGTAAGGTTGGTTTTTTATCACAAAATCCAAATGACTACTTATTCAGCGATACAGTTAAAGATGAAATAAAATTTACTATGAATCTAAATAATACATATAATGAAAAAAAGCTAGATGACATACTTATGAAACTTGGACTTACTCAGCATGCTCATCATAATCCAAGGGATCTTTCGGGAGGAGAAAGACAAAGAGTGGCAATAGGAAGCATACTAGCCATGGAGCCTGATATCTTAATACTAGATGAGCCGACAAGGGGACTAGATAGATTTTTAAAAAGAAAATTAAATAATCTTTTGCTGTCATTGTCAAAAGAAGGTAAAACTATATTACTTGTAACTCATGATATAGAGTTTTCTGCTGCCACCTGCGATAAAGTGGCAATACTTGGAGGTGGAAGACTGATTGACTATGATATACCAAGAAGGGTGTTTTCAAAAGAGAAATATTATAGAACTCAGCTATCCAAATTATTTGACTCATATACAGAAAAAGATATTTCTGTAACCCTCAAAGACGCATGTGATTTTATTACTCTATCAAAACTAGAGGAGGTATAAAGTGTCAGATAATATAGCTTTTTATTCTATGATAGTCCTTACACTAGTTTTTGTTTTTGCTATGTATAAATATGAAAAAAAGAATACTACTACCAGAGAACTCGCGCTTATAGCAACTCTTGCAGGTATTTCAGGTGTAATGAGAATACCCTTTGCAGGGCTTCCAAATATCCAGCCCACCACATTTTTTGTAATCTTGACAGGTTATGTCTTTGGGGGTAATGTAGGATTTATGGTTGGAGTTTTTTCTCCCCTTGTAACCAATATGTTTATAGGTCAGGGGCCGTGGACTATTTGGCAAATGCTTGCATGGGGATTAGCAGGAGCTTCAGGAGTATTTTTAAAGGCTTTGCCTAAAAAGTTTTTCAAGATTGGATTTGCTGTATATGGATTTCTCTGGGGTTTTATTTTTGACTATATAATGAACTTTTGGCATTGGTTATTTTTCATAAGGCCATTGACCCTTCAATCTTTTATAATGGCTAATATTACATCTTTTTACTTTGACCTTTTGCATGGTATTGGAAATTTTGGATTTGCCTGGTTTCTTGGAAAAGATGTATCAAATGTACTTTCTAGATTTAAGGACAAAATATATTATAAGAAAATTGATTAGAATTTTGGAGGAAAAAGATGAAAAAATATATATTATTAATGGTGTTTGTGATTTTAGCTTCCATGATGCTCTTTACGGGTTGTCAAAAAAGCCCTGAAAGTGTTGGAGAAGTTACTATATCAATAATAGGTTATGATGAGAATATAGTTGCAGATAAAGAGGTTGTAACAATAGAAGAAAATGATACTGTACTTGATATCACAGAAAAAATCATTGCAAAAAAAGAGGTATCCTTTGAACAAAAGTCTGGGTTTATAGTATCTATAGACGGCCAAAAGCAATTTGACAAGGGACCTGAATCTGGATGGAGATACGCTTTAAACAATCAATTTCCAAGTCTTGGAGCAGGCTCTGTAAGTGTAAAGGACGGAGACGAAATAATATGGATATTTGCACTTACTATAGATGATGATGGTGGAATAACTACTGAAGATGCAGAGCAAGAAGTTAAAGAAAAGTTAAATGGTGAAGTTCAGCTTGAAAGTGCAGTTAATGAGACTACAAAAACAATTGAAGGGTTATTTGAAAGGGAAAATGGATTAAGACCATTTAGGGTTGTACTTGCACATAATCTTTTAGGTCTTGAAAAAGAAGAAAATTTCGAGATTATTCAGGAAGAAAGTTCTTTAAATTATGCTATAAATATACTTACAATTCTTGCAGCTGATTTAGATCCATACAGCTACAATGAAACAAACTATGTAAAGCTATTGGCAGATTCCCAAAAAGAAAATGGGAAATTCGTTATTATAGATTGGGATGATTATCCTAGTACTCAGGCCTATGCTATGGCAGCCTTAGAACTTGCAGGCTATGAAGACTATAATAAGTCCTCAGCAGAAAACGCTTTAATAGGAATGATTAATGAAGACGGCTCTGTAGGGTCTTATATGGATGTAGATACTGCAGCCATGGCTTTACTTGGTTTTATGGACAAAGAAAGTGAACAGGCCAATGAGGCAGTAAATAAAATACTATCCTTTATAAAATCAAAGCAGCTTGAAACGGGAGGGTTTCCTGGTTTTGATGGAAGTGAAAATATATACACTTTAGCGGCTGTAATAAATGGACTCATGGCAGTAGATATAAACCCAAATGGACAAGAGTTTGTAAAAGGAGAAAATACTATATCATCTGCACTGATGTCATTTTATAAGGACGGAAGATTTGAACATGAAGACCCATCAGGCGTTACAGAAGTAGAGTGGGCTACAGAGCAGGCTTATCTAGCTCTTGCAGAGCTCTATAAAGGGGAATCATCCTTTAGAATACTTAAACAGGAGGGTATCAATAGTTAACGAAAACATATACAAATATAATCAATTGTTCAAATATAATCACTGAAAGGAAGTGATTATATTTGAACAACAATTATAAACCTAAAGAATTTGCCGAATGATTAAATGTATCAGTTTTGACGCTTCAACGTTGGGATAATGCTGGAAAATTAAAAGCATTTAGAACACCAACAAATAGAAGATATTATACTTATGAACAATACAAAGAGTTTAAAGGAATAACATCATCTGAAAAAAGAACAGTTATATATACAAGAGTTTCAACTTCTAATCAAAAAGATAATTTAAAAAATCAAGTTGAGTTTCTTAAACAATATGCTAATGCAAAAGGAATTATAGTAGATGAAGTAATAGAAGATTATGGTAGTGGATTGAATTATAATCGTAAGAAGTGGAATAAGCTTATAAATGAATGTATGACTTCTGATATAAACACTATAATAATAACTCACAAAGATAGATTTGTTCGATTTGGCTTTGAATGGTTTGAAAGATTTTTAGAAAAATTTAATGTTAAAATAGTTGTTGTAAACAACGAGAGTCTATCACCGTCAGAAGAATTAGTTCAAGATATAATTTCTATACTTCATGTTTTTAGTTGTAGAATTTATGGTTTAAGAAAATATAAAAAAATATAAAGGAAGATGAAGAAGTTGAAAAAAGCATACAAAATAGAAATTAAGCCAACTAAAGAACAAATAATTAAAATTCATCAAACGATTGGTGTAAGTAGATTTATATATAACTTTTATATGGCTCATAACAAAGAAGTTTATGAAAAAGAAAAAAGATTTGTTAGTGGTATGGATTTTTCAAAATGGCTTAACAATGAGTATATACCTAATAATCCTGATAAAGATTGGATTAAAGAAGTATCTTCTAAAGCTACAAAACAAGCTATAATGAATGGAGAAAAAGCTTTCAAAAGATTCTTTAAGGGTGAAAGTGGTTTTCCTAAATTCAAGAAAAAGAAGAATAAAAACGTTAAAGCATATTTTCCTAAAAACAATAAAACTGATTGGACAATTGAAAGACATAGGGTTAAAGTTCCGACTTTAGGCTTTGTAAGATTAAAAGAATTTGGCTATATTCCAGTTAATTCAACAGTTAAAAGTGGTACAGTAAGTCAAAAGGCTGATAGATACTACGTTTCGATTTTAGTTGAGGAAGATGTAAACTATAGCAATAGCAATCAATATTACAAAGGAATAGGAATTGATTTAGGTCTTAAAGATTTTGCAATTTGTAGTAATGGCTTAACTAAAAAAAATATTAATAAAACTAAAACAGTTAAAAAAGTAGAAAAGAAATTAAAGAGAGAACAAAGAAAACTTTCAAGGAAATATGAAAGTTTAAAATTAAGAAATAAAAAAGAGAAAGGAGAAGCTACTCGTCAAAATATCCAAAAACAGATAGTCGAGGTACAAAAACTTCATCAAAGACTTACAAACATCAGAACTGATTATATTAATAAGACAGTAAATGAGTTTATAAAACAAAAACCAAGTTTTATAACTATTGAAGATTTAGCAATTTCAAATATGATGAAGAATAGGCATTTATCCAAAGCAGTTGCACAGCAAAAATTCTATGAGTTTAGAACAAAATTAGAATATAAGTGCAAACTTAATGGAGTTGAATTAAGAATTGTAGATAGATTTTATCCATCAAGTAAACTATGTTCATGTTGTGGTAATATTAAGAAAGATTTAAAACTTTCTGATAGAGTTTATAAATGTGAATGTGGAAATGTTATGGATAGAGATTTTCAAGCAAGTGTTAATTTAAGAAATGCTAAAATATACAAAATCGCATAAACAAGCGAATGTATATATGTACCCAAGGCTATTTGGGGAATTTACGACTGTGGAGTGCTATATAAACTGTAGTAGCTTCGGCAAGGCAGAGTACGTTGAAACAGTAATAATCTCAATATAAGTATATTTGACCATATTTTGAGTAGCAGAACTAATAATGTCTCAACATAAAAATAAATATCCTCAAAGTTTAGAAAGTCTAGAGATGAAAAAGCTAGGAATGGTTTTTACAGAGGAATTTATTTCCAGCTTTGTAGTGGACAGGGCTTTTCATTACTATACAAAGGGCAGAGATGATAAAATCTCTGCCCTAAAAAATATGAAGATTCTTGAGCCATCCTTAGGAGGGGGTAGTTTTATTTTTCCTATATTCGATAAGGTAAAAACTGAACTGGAATCTACTGAAGATGCTCAAAGCTTTATGATAGAAAACTTTATTGGTATAGATATAGAAGAAAAGGCTGTTAATCTTGCAAAGGAAAATGTTAAAAATCTATTAGAAACAAAAGAAAATGAAACAAATTGGAAAATACTTGAAAAAAATTTTTTATCATCAGACTTTAATGGAAAATTTGACGTTATAATAGGCAACCCTCCATATATCGGAGAAAAAGGAAATAAAGAGCTCTTTAGAGAGGTTAAAACCACAGAATTTGGTCAGAAATATTATGAAAAAGGTATGGACTACTTTTATTTTTTTATAGAAAAATCTTTGGAGCTATTAAATGAAGACGGAATACTTGCCTTTATTACTCCAACCTATTGGACAAGGGCAGATTCTGCGGTAAAGCTTCGAGGAGCTGTGAGGGATGTAGCCAGTTTTTTGGAGGTTATTGATTTTGGGGAGGCTAGGATTTTTAAAGATGCCTGTGGTCACCATAGCATGATATTTATACTTCAAAAAAAGAAAGTAAATGATTTTTTTCACTACACATTCAAAGATATGAAAAGAAATCTTAAGTCTGGACTCACTTCTATTATTGAAGATAAAGAAGATTCTCCATGCTTTGAAAGGCTTCTTTGCAATAATAATTTTACTATGAATTTTAGTCCTTACTTTGTATTTGCCTCAAAAAAAGACCAAGATATAATCAGTAGTATTCAGGCTAAATCTCACCATAAGCTTAGAGATGTTGCAAGCATTAATCAAGGTATTGTAAGTGGGGCTGACAAAGTCACAATTTCAAATATAAAATATATAGATGAGATGGATATATCCTCTTTTGAAATCAAAAAAGGGGACGGGATTTTTGTTTTAAAAAGGGAAGAACTAAAAAAAGCTGGGTTTAATGAGTATGACAACTTTATAGTACCCTTTTATAAAAATTCATCTATTGAAAAATATAAAGTCAATCCTTCAAATCTATTTCTTATATATTCAACAAATAAAATTAAAGGCGAAGATAAGGAAAATGTGATTGCATATCTTTCGAAATACAGAAAAATCCTAGAGAGGCGAAGAGAGTGTAAAAATGGAAGCCTACCTTTTTACAGCTTACAGTGGGCTAGGAAAAGACAAATTTTCGAAGGAGAAAAGATAGTAGTTCCACAAAGGGCAACAGTTGGCAAATTTGCCTATCACAATGGAGAATTTTATGCCAGTGCAGATGTATACTTTATTACAGATATGAAAGTAGATCCTTTTTTTCTCCTAGGATATTTAAATAGTTCACTGGTAACTTATTATTTGAAATATATAGGGAAAAGCAAGGGTTCATATCTGGAATTATATAGAAGGCCACTTGGAGAAATTCCTATACCAGTTTTTGATGATGAAAAAATGAAAGATATATCAAGACTTGCTAGGGAAATTTATGATATAAAGTCAGGTGAGAAAGACTTTGAGCATCTAAGCCATAGAGAAAATGAAATAGAAGATTTGATTTGGGAAATGTTCGAGCTTAAGAGGTGTTTTGATTGAAAAAAATAATTTTGATACTCAGTTTTGTTTTATTGTTTGGATTTTTTGTAAGAAGTTGTACAGATCAGAGGCTAGGAAATGATGGGGCTGTAGCTGAAGAATATGCCCCTGAAGCTGAGGTTATGACAATAAGACATTCAATTGGAACTGAAGTTAAAAATCTAAATCCAGCATTTCCTTTGACTTTTGATGAAGGAAATCTTTTTTTTAATATTTATGAGACCATTGTAAAGCTAGATTCAAATGGCAATATAACTCAAGGCTCAGCCAACTCATGGGAAGTTTCACAGGATAATCTAGTATACACCTTTCATTTAAGGGATACTATGTGGTCTGATGGAAGCAAACTTACTAGCAGGGATTTTTTTAATGGGTTCAAATATATTCTTGAAAGAGAAACAGAAAGTCCTTTTGCATACAAGCTATTTCCTATATTAAATGCAAAGGCTTTTCACGATAAGCTAGTAGATGAAAATGAGCTGGGAATCAACATTGTAGATGATAATACACTGGAGATAATACTGGAAAGACCAAGAGAGGATATTCTCAAAATTTTAACTCTTCCGTATTTTGTACCTTTAAAAAGTGAACAAAGATTTCAGTTAAAAGCTGAAAAAGAGTCATACCCAAATGTGACAAATGGAAAATACTTTATAGATAAAGAGAGTAAAGAAGGTTTTATCATACTAAAAAGAAATCCTTATCATTATGACTATGATATTGAGAAAGATAAAGATATTATTATAGAACTAATAACCATAGAAAACTCATCTAATAGAATATCAGCCTTTCAAACGGGGGTGGTTGACATAGCGTCCAATATTCTTCCAAAAGAAGGCGACTATCTGATGGCAGAGGAAGGAAGATATGAGTTTACAGGCTATGGAAATTTCTATTATATTCTAAATTCATCAAAATACCCCTTTAATGATATGTCTTTGAGGGACATAGCCGTGAGAAGTGCTCAAGTAGAACTTATAAGTGAAGGGGTAAATGGAGATGGAAATCTAACATCATTAGATATGTTAAGCTCCAGAATAAATCAGAATATATACTCCAAAATAGAATCTCAAATTTTAGATAGACAAATTATAAACCAAGGACAAAATATAGACTTAGGGCTTTTATTTAGAGAGTCTGGATTTATAGACAGGATTTCAATCTTATCCTTTGAAGAAGAGAAGGATATAAAAACCGCAATTGCCCTAAAATCTGTTCTTGAAAAAACCCTTGGTATAGGAGTAGATTTGAATATATCCTCAATGAGGGACATCCCAAAAGAAGAGCTTATTAATTATGATATCATTCAATATCCAGGATTTGAAAATATAGGAAGTATACTAGATGTTATGGAATTTTGGATTTGGAATTACCCGGAAATATCCTTAGAAATAAGTGAAGAACTTGAGGCTGAGATAATTCAACGTGACATTTCTCCTAATGAAGAAGACTATCTAGAACTACTCGTTGAGATTGGAAATGAGATTAATGAAGGAAACGTATTTTTACCAGTATATAATAAATCTACAACTAATCTCATAAAACCCTATATTCAAGGGCTGGATATTTCAAAACATGGATTTTTATTGTATGATAACATAATGATTGAAAAAAAATAAAAACTTTCATAGGGAAGGTGACTTTTTTGTCAAAACTTAATGAAGGAAAACTGACAATAGAACAGCTAAAAAGACTAGTGTTTAAAAACATATCTTCTTTTAGAAAAGAAGTATTGACTCATCCATATATAGGTCAAGATTGCGGGTTATTTGATCCAGCAAATAATATAATATCAATATCCTCAGATCCTATTACTGGAGCGACAGAAAATATAGGAAGGCTTTCAGTTGAGATTAATCTCAATGATATAGCAGCATCTGGAGCAGAGCCTTTTGCAATAACAGTGACTTTACTGTGTCCTATAGGCACCAAAGAAGAGGAAATAAAAAAAATAATGAAGGAAATAGATGAAACTGCAAAAGAAAAAAATGTACAAGTAATAGGGGGGCACACAGAAGTGACTTCAAGTGTTAATAGAATTATAGTTTCTATAACCGCCCTTGGTATTATAAACAGAGAAACTTATGATGAGAATATAGAGATACAAGAAGGGTTTGATATTTACATTACAAAGGATGCTGGACTTGAAGGAACCTATATAATAGGGACAGAAAAGGAAAATGAGCTTAAGGATATACTGGATGAAGAAGATATGAATAAATTAAAAAAATATTCCACTCTACTTAGTGTAATAGAGGATGCAAAACTTGCAAAAAATTCTGGAGCTTTGCTTATGCATGATATTACAGAAGGGGGAATACTAGGAGCAGTTTGGGAAAGCTGCGAATTAGTAGGCTTTGGAGCTAAAATCTACAAGGAAAAAATCTCAATTTCAAATACAACAAAAAAAATATCAAATCATTTTAATATAAATCCCCTTAAACTAATATCAAGCGGAAGTCTCCTTTTTTTCGCGTCTAAAGAAAATAGGAAAGAAATAGAACTAGCTTTTCAAGATAAAGAAATTGAACTCTCCCGAATAGGAGTCATCACAAAGGAAAAAGAAATAGTCCTAATTGATAAAGGCAAAGAAATAATAGTAGAAAAACCTCAGTCAGATGAACTTTACAAAGTAATATAACATAAGTATTAAGAATAAGTTACAAAGCACTCCTTTTGTTGAAAATATTTATCATAACATGATATTCTATTTTTAGAAATAATTTTAATTAAATTAAAATTAAATAACAAAACCACATAAAATGAAATTTATGTTAAAATATATTTAACATTTTTGTTTTAATTCTAAGTTGATGATTAATCTTAGAATACAATAGGAGGAGTATCATGAAAAAATTGACCAAAATGGCAGCTGCGGGTCTTATGATTGGAATTATGAGTTTGAATTTTGCTTATGCGGCACCTAAAATTGAATATGGGAGCTTTCAACTTGCAGGTAAATCTCAGAGAATAGCCCTTGCAAACGTAAGCATAGATGGAAGCAAAATAACTGCAAAAGCAGGTGAAGTTCCTCCTCTTGTTATGAACCAAAGAACTCTTGTGCCTGTGGGACTTGTAGCTCAAAGTCTTGGAGCTAATGTAGAATGGAACGGAAAAACAGAAGAGGTAACTGTCACAAAAGATAATAAAATAATAGTACTTAAAATAAATAGCCCATCTGCAACTGTAAATGGAGAAAAAAAAGATCTTCCTGATAAGGTAGCTCCTATAATAGTAGACAGCAGAACTATGGTGCCCTTAGCATTTATATCAAATGAGTTTAATCTTGACATAGCCTATGATGCAGCTACAAATTCAGTAAATATGAAAACAAAAACTGTTATAGGAGAAATAGACGATTTATTTGGAAACGAGGATAGTAATACAGATGGAAGCCCTCTTGACAACTTAGACTTGACAGGTGTTGATGTAATAGGCACACCTGAAGAAGAGCCTTCTATTGTACTTCCTGAAACTCCTGCTCCGGATCCTGTAGATCCTGTAGTTCCTGACACGACTACTCCAGCTCTTCCTCAAGGAATAAATCAGGTGATTTACTCTTTAAATCAGGTGAGTATGGACAACGAGATATTTAATATTTCCTCAGCCCTTTCAAGAGATTTTACATATGACAGCTTTTTCCTAAGCAGTCCTGAAAGACTTGTAATTGACATAAATCAAACTGCACTTAGCCAAGGACAAGATTCCAATAAACTATATCCATCAAGTGGATTTATTAAAGAGATGAGATCTCATTATTATCCTGCTGAAAATAAAGTTAGATTAACCCTGGAGCTTAAAGGGGATGTAAAAAGAGAAGAGATAGCATTAAAGAAGTCAGGCGCTTCTCTTCAAGTAGAATATAAATCTCAAAAACCAAAAAATTCAAATATAGGATATTCTTCAGACAGAATTAATTCACAGTTCACACTTAGACTAAACGGGGCATTTCCTGTGCAGGGTCTAACTAAGGATGCTTTTTCAAACACAGTGGAGTTTAGCATTCCAAAAGCAAATGCAAATCTTCAAAATGAAATAAGGAATATCAATGACAGAAATATAAAATCAATTGAAATAATTGAAAGAGGTCAGGAAAATATAGTAAGATTCAAACTTGAAGACAGAGTAGAACATTTCTTTATGGAAAATGGAATCAGCGGAACTATATTGATAAAATTTGCAAAACAAAGTAGAGATATTCCACTTATAGTTGTAGATGCAGGACATGGTGGAAAAGATCCAGGGGCTGTAAATAAAGCTCACAATATAACGGAAAAAGCGTTAAACCTATCGATAAGTCAAAAGCTTGCTCAAAGACTAAGACAAGAGGGATATAATATAATAACTACAAGAGATACAGATGTGTTTATTGAGCTTGCAGAAAGAGGAGATATAGCAAACAACAATGATGTAGACCTTTTTATAAGTATTCATTTCAATGCAGCAGGAAATACATCTGCAAGGGGAATTGAAACCCTATATCACCCTACAGAAGACGGAAAAAAAGTAGCTCAAATATTTCAAACTGAAATAGTAAAAGCTTCTGGAGCACCAGATAGAAAAATAATTCCAAGATCCAATCTTTCTGTTTTAAGAAGAACAAAAATGCCAGCTGTACTTCTTGAACTTGGATTTATGACTAATCCAACAGAAATCGTACAAGTAATGGATGATAGCTACCAAAATAAGCTTGTAGATGGTATAGTAAATGCAGTAAATAGATATTTTAAAGAATACTAAAAGTTGCATAAAGGAGAAAATTAGATGCAGAAAAAGAACAACGCTCTAAGAGACATAAGGATTACGAGAAATTATACAAAATATGCTGAAGGCTCTGTCCTTGTGGAGTTTGGAGAAACAAAGGTGCTTTGTAATGCATCTATAGAAGAAAAAGTGCCACCATTTTTAAGAAATACAGGTAAAGGGTGGATAAGTGCTGAATATTCAATGCTTCCAAGATCTACTCATCAAAGAAAAATAAGGGATGCAGCAAGGGGAAAAATAGACGGAAGAACCCATGAGATACAAAGGCTTATTGGAAGAGCACTAAGATCAGTTGTTGACATGGGCAAACTTGGAGAGAGAACTATATGGATAGATTGCGATGTTCTTCAAGCGGATGGGGGTACTAGAACAGCATCTATAACTGGAGCTTTTGTTGCCCTTTGTGATGCCCTCTATGGTCTTTATAAAAACAAACAAATAAAAGAATTTCCTGTAAGTTCCTTTGTGAGTGCAGTAAGTGTAGGCATAGTAAAAGAATCTCCTGTACTTGACCTTTGCTACGAAGAGGATTCATCAGCACAAGTGGATATGAATATTGTGATGACAGATAAAGGTGAATTCGTAGAGCTACAAGGAACAGGGGAAGAATTTCCATTCAACAAAACCCAACTGTTTGACCTTTTAGAGCTAGGAGAAATGGGAAACAAGGAGCTTATGAAAATCCAAAGAAAAGCTTTAGGAGAAGAAATATCTTCTATGATAAGTGAAAAAGAAGTAATTGAAATGGTAATCGCTTCTTCAAACTCCCATAAAATAGAAGAAATAGGGAAGATACTTGAGTCTTTTGATATTAAGCTTCTTTCTCTTAAGGATGTTGGTCTTGAAGGTCTTGAAATAGAGGAGACGGGAAGTACATTTGAGGAAAACGCAATACTAAAAGCAAAAGAAGTTTCAAAGCTCACAGGAATGCCTTCAATAGCAGATGATTCTGGCCTTATGGTAGATGTACTTGGAGGAAGACCAGGAGTGTATTCTGCAAGATTTTCAGGAGAAGGTGCAACTGATGAAAAAAACAATGAAAAGCTCCTTAGCCTCTTAAAAGGGTACAGCAAGGATCAGAGAAAAGGAAAGTTTGTATCTGTAATCGCAGTGGTTTTCCCTGATGGAAAAGAGTACAAAGCAAAAGGAATATGTGAAGGTACGATAGGATTTGACTTAATGGGAGAAAGTGGATTTGGCTATGACCCATTATTTATACCAACTGGTATGGACAAAACTTTTGGAGAGATATCTTCTGAAGAAAAAAACAAGATTAGCCATAGAGCAAAATCCTTAGAAGAAATGAAAAAAATACTAGCTGAGATTTTATAAAGAAATTTTATGGAAAACTAATCAAAAGTTTTCCTTTCTTTTAGTCAAATCTCATTTTATTTTACTGTATTTAAAACTTATGTTATAATACATAGGATATTATTGAGAAAATTAATTACTGAGCGGGAGGCATATATGGTTTCGGAAATAATCAAAAAAGAAAATAGTGTTGTAACACTAAAAATGAGAATAAATGCAGATAGCTTTGATAAGGCTTGTCAAAATGCTTATCAAAAATCTAGAGCTAAATTCAATATACCAGGATTTAGAAAAGGGAAGGCTCCAAAGGCTATAATTGAAAAGCAATATGGAGAAGGTGTATTTTTTGAAGATGCTATAAACGCTTTATTCCCAGATGCTTTTGAAGCTGCTGTGAAAGAGCACAACATAGAAGCTATTGACAGACCAGAAATAGATGTTGAAGAAATAGGAAAAGGTCAAGATCTTGTAATTATAGCTGATGTTGCTGTAAAGCCTGATGTTGAGCTTGGACAGTACAAAGATATAGAAGTAGAAGCGGTATCATCTGAAGTTTCAGAAGATGAAATAGAAGGTGAATTAAAAAGAATGCAGGAACAAAATGCAAGATTTATTTCTGTAGAAGATAGAGAAGTAAAGTCTGGAGATATGCTTCTTATAGACTTTAATGGAAAAGTTGATGGAGAAGAGTTTGAAGGTGGAAAATCTGAAAACTACTCTATAGTTGTAGGATCAAATACTTTTATACCAGGGTTTGAAGAACAACTTGAAGGTATGAAGTTAAACGAAGAGAAAGACCTTTCTGTAAAATTCCCAGATGAATATCATTCTGAAGATTTAGCAGGAAAAGATGCAGTATTTACTGTAAAAATAAACGAAATAAAAGAAAAGGAATTACCAGCTCTTGATGACGAGTTTGTAAAAGATGTAAGCGAATTTGATACATTAGATGAGTTAAAGAAAGACATCAGAGAAAAGATGGAAAAATCAAAATCAGCAATGGCTGAAAATGAAACTAAAAACAAGATAATTGAAAAGGTTGCAGAAAACTCAAAGGTTGAAATTCCAGAAGTAATGATTGAAAAGCAGATTGAAAACATGCTTTATGACTTTGATCATCAACTAAGAAATCAAGGGCTTGACCTTGAAAACTACCTAAAGCTTACTGGAACTGAAATGGACGACCTTAAAGGGCAGATGAAGCCAGATGCAGAAAAAAGAGTAAAAAATGGACTTGTAATTGATGCTGTTGCAAAGGCTGAAAACATAGAAGTTTCTGATGAAGAAATGGAAAAAGAGCTAAAAGATATGGCGGAAAGCTACAAAATGGAAGTAGAAAAAATAAAATCAACTCTTAGAGAATCAGATTTAGAATATATAAAAGACACAGTAGTAGCTAGAAAGACAGTTGAATTTATGAAGGAGAACGCGAAGCTACAGTAGCCCTTTGGCTACTGTAATTTTGTATTGAAAAAAAGTTTTTATAGATTTAATTTGGGTATATTAGGTAAATGTGTGAACAATATTATTTTTATAGTATAATTAATTAATATATAAAAACTGACAGAGGAGGTATGGAAATGGCTTATGTACCAATAGTCATAGAACAAACAGGAAGAGGAGAAAGAAGCTACGATATATATTCTAGACTTCTTAAAGATAGAATAATATTTTTAGGAGATCAGGTTAACGATCATACTGCCTCTTTAGTGGTAGCGCAGCTACTTCACCTTGAATCTGAAGATCCAGACAAGGATATCTACCTGTATATAAACTCTCCTGGAGGAAGCATAACTGCAGGAATGGCAATATATGACACTATGCAATATATAAAGCCAGATGTTGCAACTATATGTATAGGAATGGCTGCTTCTATGGGAGCATTTTTATTAACTGCAGGAGCAAAGGGCAAAAGATTTGCACTTCCAAACAGTGAAATAATGATACATCAACCTCTTGGAGGAACTCAGGGGCAAGCTACTGACATTAAAATTCACGCAGAGAGAATAATAAGAATGAGAAATAAATTAAATGAAATTATGGCTGAGAGAAGTGGACAACCTCTGGACAAAATCGAAAGAGACACTGAAAGGGACTTCTTTATGACGGCTACTGATGCTAAGGAATATGGATTAATTGATGAGGTAATTGAAAAAAGACCTTAGTCAAAATTTTTAAAAGAGGTGTAATTAATGTCAAGATTTGATGAAAAAAAGCAGCTAAGATGCTCTTTTTGCGGGAAAAGTCAAGATCAGGTAAAAAGACTTATTGCTGGACCAAATGTCTATATCTGCGACGAATGTGTAGAGCTTTGTCAGGAAATAATAAAAGAAGAATTTGAAGAAATCGTAGATACAGAAATAACTGGACTTCCAAAACCGCAAGAGATTAAGAAGTATTTGGATGAGTACGTTATAGGACAAGATGAAGCAAAGAAAACTCTTGCAGTTGCTGTATACAATCACTATAAAAGAATATTCTCAACAGATACTAAAAATAAAGAGATAGAGCTGCAAAAAAGCAATATCTTGATGCTCGGGCCAACTGGTTCAGGTAAGACCCTGCTAGCACAGACCCTTGCGAAAATGCTGAATGTACCTTTTGCAATGGCTGATGCGACTACACTTACAGAGGCCGGGTACGTAGGTGAAGATGTTGAAAATATCCTATTAAAACTTATACAGGCTTCTGACTATGATATAGCTAAAGCTGAAAAAGGTATAATATACATTGATGAGATAGACAAAATAACAAGAAAATCAGAAAATCCATCCATAACTAGAGATGTATCAGGAGAAGGTGTACAGCAAGCTCTTCTAAAAATAATAGAAGGAACTAAAGCTAATGTACCTCCTCAAGGTGGAAGAAAGCATCCACATCAAGAGTTTCTTCAAATAGACACAACTAACATCCTATTTATAGTTGGTGGAGCTTTTGATGGTATAGACAAAATAATACAAAGAAGAGTTGGAGAAAAAGCATTAGGCTTTGGAGCTAAAATAATGTCTAAAAAAGATATTGAGGCTGCAGCGATACTAAAGCAAATCCAGACAGAAGATCTTCTTAAATTTGGACTTATACCTGAGTTTGTAGGTAGAGTTCCAGTTGTAGTAACTCTTGACCCTCTAGATGAAAAAGCTCTTGTATCTATATTGAAAGAGCCTAAAAATGCTCTAGTTAAGCAGTTTAAGAAACTATTTGACTTAGACAAGGTAATCCTTGATATAGAAGACGATGCTCTTATTGAAATTGCAAAAAAAGCAATGGAAAGAAAAACTGGAGCAAGAGGTCTTAGAAGCATACTTGAGAAAGCAACTATGGATATAATGTTTGAAATTCCATCAAGAGATGATGTTGAAAAGGTGGTAATTACTAAGGAATGTATTACTGAAAATAAAGAGCCTTATGTTATTCTAAAAAAGTCAAAAAATAATCCAGAAGAGACTGCCTAAGAAATAAGTGAAATATACAAAGGGATGCAAATGCATCCCTTTTGTGATGAAATCAAAGGATATTCAATATGATTCCTACTACTCCAAAAGAAAGAAGAATTCCTATTGGATGTATTTTAGTATACATGAGCAAAGCAGCAGAAACTAAAAAAATTACAAGTGACTTCCCATCAAGTACACTTTTCAAAAATGTTGAATAAGTGGCTGAAAGTATTAGTGCAACTGTAACTGGCTTTATATAAGAAAGAATATTTTTCATTAGGGAACTTGATTTATATTTTTCTATAAAGCCTGATACTATGCTCATAAATATAAAAGGACCAAATACAATGCCAGTAGTAGCAAGCAGACTTCCTAAAAAACCAAGATGATTAAAACCAATGAAAGTTGCTGAGTTTATGGCAATAGGACCTGGTGTGATTTGAGAAATTGCAAGCACATCCAAAAATTCAGTTGGAGTGAGCCATTTATTTACAGTAATTACCTCCTGCTCTATAAATGGAAGCATTGCATAGCCTCCCCCAAAGCTTACACTTCCTATTTTTACAAAAACTAGGAAAATTTGTAGAAATGGTTCCATAATCCTACGAGTACACCTCCTCCTATCATCCACAGTGGATTGATGCCAAGTAAAGCAACCCCTATGAAAGTTACCAAAATCATGGTAATATCAATTGTTGATTTGTTTATTTTTTTAAACAGATTTAAAACAGATACAAGAAGCAGAGCGGGTACTACAGGAGATACTCCGTTAAAAAAACCTTCTAAAATTTTTGAATCTCTGGTTTTTGCATAAAATAGTGATACAATAAGTATTACGATAAAAGATGGAAGTACAACACCTAAAAGTGAAGATAAAGCACCCTTTAGGCCCATAAACCTATATCCTAAAAGAATAGAAAGATTCACGGCTATTGGACCTGGAAAGCTTTGTGCAACTGAGATATAATCAACAAATTCATCTTTTGTTATCATCTTGGTATTATCAACAAGCTCTCTCTCCATTATGGGAATCATTGCATACCCACCGCCAAATGTAAAAAGACCCATTTTGAAAAAAGTACTAAAAAGCTTAAACAAATTTACTAACCTCCTAACAATTAGAAATTCAAGTAATTGGGTATAATTAAACAATCTATACTTTTTATGATAACATTAATATGAAAACTAAGTCCATGAATATGATAAATAACATTGGATTTAAAATATAAACAAGCTAAGAGAGGAGAAATGGAATATGCCAAAAAATTATAAGACTAAGACAGTAGATATTCCCCTGATACCTTTAAGAGGTATTTCGATATTTCCTTATATGGTAATTCATTTTGATGTAGGACGAGAAAAATCAATAATGGCTCTTGAAGAAGCTATGCTTGAGGAGCAGCTAGTTTTTTTAACTACTCAAATGGATCCTGAAATAGACATACCTGTAGAAGGAGATTTTTATAACGTAGGAACTATATGTAAGGTCAAGCAAATGCTCAAGCTTCCAGGAAATACAATAAGAGTACTTGTTGAAGGGATATCAAGGGCAAAGATTTCTGAAATTTATCAGACTGAGCCGTTTTTTAGAGCAAAATTAAAAGAGATAGTATATAGCGATGTTCTAAAGGAAGACAAAGATATAGATGCTACTATGAGACTTGTTATGGATACATTTGAGGAATATGTAAATGTAGGTAATAAAGTATCTGGAGAGATTCTTGTAACCCTTGCAGATATAGATGAGCCAAGCAGATTTGCAGACACTGTAGCTGCAAATATAGTGCTAAAGCCTGTGCAAAAGCAGCAAATACTTGAAGTATTTGACCCTAAAGAGAGACTTGAGGAAATATATAGGATTCTCCTTGAGGAAATAGAAGTTCTTGAAATAGAAAAAAAGATAAATATAAGAGTTAAGAAGCAGGTAAATAAGATTCAAAAAGAGTATTACCTTAGAGAACAAATGAAGGCAATACAAAGAGAACTTGGAGAAGACGAAGTAATAGCAGATGAAATTGATGAATATAGGGAAAAACTTTCAAAACTAAAGCTACCTAAAGAAGTTACTGAAAAAATAAGTAAAGAGATAGATAGATTATCGAGAATGTCACCTTCTTCTGCAGAAGGTGGAGTAATAAGAACATATCTTGATAACTTTTTTGCTCTTCCTTGGGGTAAGGAAACAAAGGATAAACTAGATATAAAGCTAGCTGAAAGTATTCTTGATGAGGATCACTTTGGACTTGAAAAAGTAAAAGAAAGAATAATAGAATATCTTGCAGTAAGAACTATATCTAAATCAATGAAAGGTCCTATACTATGCCTTGTAGGTCCTCCAGGAGTAGGTAAGACTTCTATAGCAAAGTCTGTAGCAAGGTCACTTAATAGAAAATTCGTTAGAGTTTCACTTGGTGGAGTAAGAGACGAAGCAGAAATCAGAGGACATAGAAGAACCTATGTAGGTGCGATACCTGGAAGAATAATAAATGCTATAAAAGAAGTAAAAACAAAGAACCCTGTATTTTTATTTGATGAAATAGATAAGATGGCATCAGATTTTAGGGGAGACCCTGCATCCGCAATGCTTGAGGTATTAGATCCAGAGCAAAACAAGGACTTTACGGATCACTATATGGAGGTTCCTTTTGATCTTTCAAAGGTGCTTTTCATAACAACAGCAAATTCACTATCTACAATTCCAAGGCCTCTTCTTGATAGAATGGAAGTAATCCAAATATCAGGGTACACAGAGGAAGAAAAGCTCAAAATAGGAAGAATATACCTTCTTCCAAAGCAGCTTAAGGAAAACGGCCTTACAGAAGACTTTCTTCAAATTTCAGATGAAACTTTAAGAGAAGTAATTAATAAGTATACAAGAGAGTCAGGAGTAAGAAATTTTGAAAGAACAATCGGAAAGATATGTAGGAAAGCCGCTAAAAAGAAAGTAGAAGACAAGGATTTAAGCCTAGTTAGAGTAAATAAACAAAATCTAGAAAAATTCCTTGGAAAACCTATGTTTAGATACCAGCTTGCCACTGAAGCTCCAGAAGTAGGTACAGTAACTGGCCTTGCGTGGACAGCAGTTGGAGGAGATACTCTTACTATAGAGATAGGTACTATGAAAGGAAATGGAAAGCTAGAGCTTACAGGTCAGCTTGGAAACGTAATGAAAGAATCTGCAAGAGCAGGTATGAGCTATATAAGATCTATATCAGATAAATACAATATTGATGAAAATTTTTATAAAGAGAAGGACATTCATGTCCATATTCCAGAAGGAGCTATACCAAAAGACGGTCCTTCCGCAGGAGTGACAATGGCGACTGCAATACTATCCGCCCTTAGTAATATTCCTGTAAGAGGAGATTTAGCTATGACTGGAGAGATTACTTTAAGGGGTAAGGTACTTCCAGTTGGAGGAATCAAGGAAAAGGTCCTTGCAGCAAATAGAGCGGGAATCAAGACGATAATACTTCCAGAAGAGAATAAAAGAGACCTTGATGAGATTCCTGAAAATGTAAAGAAGAAGCTAAAGTTTGTACTTGTGTCTAACATGGAGCAGGTTTTAGAAGAAGCTTTAGTTAGAAATGAGGAGAACTAATGAAGATAAAAAATGTAGAGCTTGTAATAAGTGCAATGAAAAAAGATCAATACCCTGATGATGGCCTTCCGGAGGTTGCTTTTGTAGGACGATCTAATGTAGGAAAATCTTCTTCTATCAATACCCTTTTAGGAAGAAAAAGCCTTGCTAGAGTTAGTCAAAATCCGGGAAAAACCAGAACAATAAACTTCTACAAAATAAACAATGAGTTTTACTTTGTTGACCTTCCTGGATATGGATATGCAAAGATGTCCAAGGATTCTAGAAAAGAATGGGGAAGAGTAATGGAAGAATACTTCCAAAACAGCAAGGACTTAAAACATATATTTCTTTTGGTTGATATAAGACATGAACCAAAAGAAGATGATGTAATGATGCACAGCTATGCAGTTCACTACAATATACCAGTTACTGTCATAGCCACAAAATCAGATAAAATATCAAGAGGGGCATATCAAAAAGCTTTTTCAGTAATTAGAAAAAAACTTAATTATACTGGAGAGAAAGTGATGCCTATATCAGCTCTCAAAAAAACAGGAACAGATGAAATTTGGAGCCATATAATAAATATTTTTGAAAATGATGGGTATGTTATAGCTGTAGATTAATTTTAAAACCCCTGCATGAAAATGCAGGGGTTTTAAAAAAGTAAATAATTGTTAAATTCAAATAAAGCTGATAAAATTGAGTTAGACTTAAAAGCCGAGGTGTAGGATGATTTATATATTACAATTTGCCAATATACTGGCTTTGCTTGGAATGCTAATAGTGCCTTTGCTATTAGGGGTTTATTTTTTAAATAGATTAAAAAACAAATCTCTAGATAAAGAAGACCTAGAAGTAAGAGTTGCACTTTTAGAAAAACGAATAGAAGATTTAGAAAACTATATTAATGACTCTGAGTGACACTAGCGAATGGAGGAAAGAATTTGAAAGGTACAGTTGTTGGGACTTGGATAAAAACTTTAAGTAAGCTTTATCCTGAAGATGTAGTTAAAGAAAAGATGAAATTAGCGGGAATGGATCCAGAAACCACAATATCACCACTGGATGATATCGCTGATGAAAAAGTATATAGATTTATAAAAGAAATATCCAAAGAGTTCTCAATCTCGGAAGAGGATTTGTGGAGAGAGATAGGCCGTGATAATGTAAAGGCCTTTCATGCAGGATATTCATCATTTTTTGATAAAAGCAATATGTTTCAATTTTTGAATTCTATGAATGATGTCCATCAGGTTGTAAGAAAAAGAATACCGGGTTCCAATCCTCCCGTACTTGATATTGATATAATAGGAAAAAAAGAAGCTTACTTTACCTATAAATCAAAAAGAAATATGAACAACTATCTAATGGGTCTTATAAAAGGTGCTATGAATCACTTTAATGAGGAAATAAAGGTAGAAGAAATATATAGAAATGATGGAGAAATGAGGCTTAAGCTTACCTTTCCATATGAAATAAGGAAATTCAAAAAATATACCTTCAATAGATTTATGTCCTTAGGTTTTGTTAAGGATTTAGGAATAAAAAATGCAGTATTTTCCCTTATTGCAGGAATAGCAGTGGGCTTTTTAACTAAAGACCTTCAGTATAGCTATCTACTAATCCCTTTTGTTACGGCAATAGCTTCATTTGTAGGGTACAAGCTTTCCGCATCTCCTATAGAAGATATAAAAATGGAGTTAATGGATTTGACTAGAAAGGACTATATAGTAAAAAATCAGATAGATACTGGAAACGATATATATGAAGAGCTTCACAATATGCTTAATAACTATAAGGACTCTGTTGCAGAGGATTTTATTGGATTTAATAGTATGATTCAAGAAATGCAAGGCTTTAGTGATACACTTGGGAATATATCCACTAAAATGGATACTACAAGCAAGGATATAGCGGATGTTGTGGAGCAGCTTGCAGAAACCTCTACGACTCAAGCCTTTGAAACAGAAAATAGCGTATCTCTTTTACAGTCAAATGTAGAGAGTATAAAAAATATATCTGAGGATGAGTCTAAAAACAAAATAGAGCTTGAAGAGGCACTTGAAGATATAAAAATGTCATTTAAGGCTCTTGATAATACAGTAAGCAGTCTTGAAAATATCCTTGGAAAATTTGAATTAGTAAGAGACGAGAGTATAAACCTAAAAAATAAAGGAAAAGAAATTGAGGGAATAGCTTCTTTTGTTTCTTCAATAGCATACCAGACAAACCTACTTGCTTTAAATGCATCTATTGAAGCTGCAAGAGCAGGAGAGATGGGGAGAGGTTTTTCTGTAGTTGCAGATGAGGTTAGAAAGTTGGCAGAGCAATCAGAAAAGGCAGCAGAAAACATAAAGGCAAATGTATATGGGTTTCTTAACGACATGGATAGTATGGTTGGAAGCATTACAGAGCAAAATAGTGTGATTCAATCAGAAAGCAAATCCATAAAAAACGCTATAGACAACACAGAAGAAGCCAATGCAAAAATATCTACAGTTGCTGACAAAATGGTATACTCCATAACGGAGCTTAAAGTTCAGTCTGAAAAGATATACTCGATGTTTGAAAGTATAGAGTCTCTTGCAGCAATTGCAGAAGAAAATTCTGCATCTACAGAGGAAGTAAGCTCTAATGTAACTAGCTACTCTGAAGAAATAATGAAACTGACCTCAGGGATAACAGACTTTAAAAAACTAACAAATGAATTCAAAGGGTATATGTCGGAATATAAGATTTAGAAGGAAAGGGATTTTTTATTATGTATTTTAAATCCGTTAGAACATTAATCCTTATGATAGTCTTTTTAGGAATATTGATAGGAATACAAATAAAAAGTCCCCATCAGATAAGCGTTGATGGTTCTTTTTATACGAGGGAAATAATATCAAATATAAACAAAGAAAGAACCGATTTGTATCAAATGACTAGAAAAAGAAGAGACCTTCAAAAAGAGCTTGAGTCTTTAAAAACAAGAGCATCTAGGTATAATGAAACTATAGCTCAGTCAAAAGAGAGACTAGATGAATTAAAAATGGATTTAGGTTTTTTGGATGTAGCTGGAGAAGGAATAGTAATGACTATATCTGCAGATGATGATAGAAATCTTGCTTTTTTGATGGAGGACAGAAAGCTTCTTTTGATATTAATAAACGAGTTAAAAGGAAGTGGCAGTGAAGCAATATCCCTTAATGGACAAAGAATCACTCCGATTTCTGAGGTAACCCTTGCAGGAAACCATATTAATGTAAACTCTGTAGCGATAGCTCCACCATATGAATTTAAAGCTATTGGCAACAAGTCTACTCTCTTTGAAAATATGGAAAATAAGAGTCCTATAATTGATATAATAAGAAGAGGCTTTGGTTTAAGTGTAGAGTTAGAAAAAACAGAGGAAATATATATTGATAGGGCAGACAAGTTTCAATTTGTTGAATATATATCTAAAGGAGAATCCTAAAATATAATAATACTATAAAGATAAACGGGGGGATTATTTTGAAAGTACTTATATTATCTGTATCAGCAGGGTTTGGTCATATAAAAGTATCAAAATCCCTAAAAGACTTTATTAAAATGCAGGATACGAACAATGAAGTGGAAATTGTAGATATACTTGAGTATGTAAGCCCGGTTCTCAATAAATTGTTTACTGAATATTATCTAAGAGCCCTTAAATATATTCCAGAAATATATTCCTATCTTTACAAAAAAGAAGCTCAGGAGGCAACTCAGCAAAGTAAGAAGAAAAAGAAAAGAAAAAATAAAAGATTTAAAATAAATTCAAAGGAAATTGAAAATAAAGAAGAACTAAAAATAAGTGATATATTCAATAAGATAGTCCTTGAAAAAAAACTTAAAGAATTAATTGAAGAAACTTCGCCGGACTGGATAATATCCACCCATCCTTTTATAGGAGAACTTCTTGAGGTTATTGAGGAGAAGGATGAGCTGAAAAGCAAAATAATGACAATAGTGACAGATTATGTGGTCCATCCTTCATGGATAAGCACATCAACTGATTATTATATATTTCCTTCAGAAAGACTTTCTTGCGAACTTGATACATTAAATGTAGATATGAAAAAAGTAAGGTTTTTTGGAATTCCAATCGATCCTAAATTTAATAAATATATAGATAAAGAAAGCATTTATAAAAAATATAAAATAAAAGAAAATAGATTTACCTATCTCATTATGGGTGGAGGCTATGGCATAGGAAATTTAGAAAAAGAAACAAGGCTTCTGTTAGAGTGGGAAAAGGACTGCAATATAATAGTTATATGCGGAAAAAATAAAGAGCTTTACAAAACTATTAAAGATATTAAAGATGAGAGAATCCATCCCTTTGAATTCACTGAGGATATAAATGAACTTATGGAAATTTCAGATATAATTATATCAAAACCGGGAGGACTTACACTTACAGAATGTATTGCAACTGGAGTACCTATAGCTATCAAAGAATACCTGCCGGGTCAAGAAGAGCGAAATGTCCAGTTCATACTAAACAATCATCTAGGTATATATGCAAAAGACGAAACATCCTTTATAGCATATCTCAGATTAATCAAAAGAGATGAAGACTATAGAAATAAACTTATAGAGAGCATTAAAAAGATTAGAAAAACTGATACACTTGAAAATATATATAAGCTTTTAAGTGAAAACATCTAAATTATTAAAGTCTTCCTATGGAAGACTTTAGCTTTTTAAAGGAAGGAGAAGCCATACAAATGGAAGATTTTAATGAAATTTTAGGAATAGAAAACCCTACTCCTTATGAAAATCTCAAATCTTTTGATATCTTTCCCTATACAGATGAGGTTGATTTTAAAGACTCACTTGGGAGGCTTGATGTGGTTTTATTAAGTGCATCAGAAGAGTTTTTTATAAAAGGAATAAAGCATAAATTTCTAGGGGTTTTTCATTCCACTAAGGAAATAGTGGATGAGGAAAATTTTAAAAAAACAATAAAGGATTTTATAGTTGAAGAGTTTATGGAGTATTTAGATTTTGAATTTAGGGATATAGATATTTATATAAATATGGAAAGAGGAGCATAGTATGATACTTATATCTGATTTGAAAATAGGTATAGACGATAGTATGGATATACTTGAGCACAAAATAAGGAAAAAACTCAATCTAAAAGACCAGTATATGAGTTTTAGAATTTTGAGGGAATCTATTGATGCAAGAAAAAAAGGGAAGATTAACTTTGTATATCAAGTTCTAGTAAAGGTAGATAGGGAGGATAGGATACTTAAAGGAATAAAAGATCCCAATATAAAATTTTATGAAAAACCTACAATCTCTAAGCTTGAAAAAGGAAATAAAAAAAGTGAGGGGAGAGTAGTTGTTGTAGGGAGCGGACCAGCTGGACTTTTTGCAAGCTACATCCTTGCGGAAAATGGATATAAGCCTCTTCTAATTGAAAGAGGTAAGGATGTGGACAAAAGAGCAGAAGATGTGGAAAAGTTTTGGCGAGAAGGGGTATTAAATCCTGATTCAAATGTCCAGTATGGTGAAGGTGGAGCGGGAACATTTTCCGATGGAAAGCTGACAACTAGAATAAAAGACATCAGAGTCCACGAAATACTTAATATTCTTCATACTCACGGAGCCCCAGAGGATATTCTTTACTCCCATAAACCACATATAGGGACGGATATATTAAGAAACGTGGTCAAATCGATTAGAGAATCTATCATCTCTATGGGAGGAGAAGTAAGATTTGAAAGTAAGCTTGAAAAAATAGAAGAAAAGGGTGGAGAGATTTGTGCTATATGGGTCAATAACGAAAAAATAATAACCTCAAGGGTAGTCCTTGCTGTTGGACATAGTGCAAGAGATACCTACGAAATGCTGGATAAATTTGGAGTAAAGCTTCTTCCAAAGCCCTTTGCAGTAGGATTTCGTATAGAGCATCCTCAAAAGATGATAAACAAAACTCAGTACAAAGAGTTTTATAATCATCCGAGGCTTGGAGCAGCGGATTATAATCTGACATACCAAGACAAGAATACAAATAGGGCTGCATATACATTTTGTATGTGTCCAGGAGGCCTTGTGATAGGGTCTTCATCCTCTGAGAATGAGCTTGTAGTAAATGGAATGAGCTTTCATGCAAGAAACCTAGAAAATGCAAATAGCGCTCTTTTAGTAAGCGTAAATCCAAATGATTTCAAAAGTGGAGCTCTTGGAGGAGTAGAATTTCAAAGAAAGTTTGAGAAGATGGCATATGAGCTTGGAGGTGGAGGATACAGAGCACCTGTTCAAAAAGTAGGGGATTTTCTTAAAGGAGATCTATCAAAGTCAATTGGAATAGTAAGACCATCATATACACCTTCGTTTACACTTTCAGATATGAGCACTTTATATCCAAAAGAACTAACAAATACATTAAGGGATGCAATAGTGTCCATGGACAAAAAACTAAAGGGGTTTTCCCATCCAGATTCTATTCTTACAGGTGTAGAGACAAGATCCTCATCACCACTTAGAATAGTAAGAAATGAAAATACTTTAGAGTCTGAGTCCCTACAAGGTCTGTATCCATGTGGTGAAGGAGCTGGTTATGCTGGAGGCATTGTGACATCAGCTCTTGATGGACTGAAGGTTGCACATGCTTTAATCCAAAAATATAAGGCTTAACAAAAACTTAAACATTTTAACAAACTTAACATGAACTTAACATTTCTTTTCATTCTCTTTGGTAAAATAGGATTCGTAGTCCTAGAGATTCTCTAAGGCAAAAATCTTATTCTAATAAAGCAAAAATCAGGAGGGTGAAATGTATATAAGTATCCTTTTAGGAGTAGTGGCAGGACTGGGACTTTTCCTTTAAGGTATGAACCTTATGGGTTCGGGCCTGCAAAAAGCGGCAGGAGACAGATTGAAGAAGATAATTGAGCTTCTTACAAACAATAGATTTGTAGCTGTCCTTGTAGGTATATTTGTAACATCGGTGATTCAAAGTTCAAGTGCCACGACGGTTATGGTTGTAGGTTTTGTTAACGCAGGAATAATGCAGCTTACACAGGCAATAGGAGTTATAATGGGTGCCAATATAGGTACCACAATAACAGCACAACTAATATCATTCAATCTAGGAGCGTATGCCCCTATAGCAGTTGGTATTGGGGTTGCAATGCTCATGCTTTCAAATAGCGAAAAGACAAAGAACTATGCAGAGGTACTTATAGGATTTGGTATACTATTTGTAGGTATGGATTATATGAAAGAAGCACTTTATCCACTTAGAGAAATTCAGGCTTTTAGTGATATGATGGTGAGTTTTTCCCATAACCCTTTACTTGGAATCCTAATGGGCTTTTCTCTTACGCTCCTTGTACAGAGTTCATCAGCATCTATGGGTATACTTCTTGCCTTAGCGTCTCAAGGGATGATACCATTTGAGGCAGCCCTACCAATACTTTACGGAGAAAATATTGGAACATGTACTACGGCTCTTATATCGAGTATAGGAGCAAGTAAAAATGCACAAAGAGCGGCTCTTATGCATCTTATTTTTAATATCGTAGGGACAGTGATGTTTGCACTTATACTTCATATTCCTATTACAAGAATGGTTGTAGCAATAGACCCTATAAACATACAGAGACAGATTGCAAATGCACATACTATATTTAATATTACAAATGTAATTATTCAGTTCCCGTTTGCAGGACTTATTGTAAAGGCTGTTGAGAGAATAATTCCTGAGGGAGAACCAATAGAAGAACTAAAGATGACAAAATACATAGACCTAAGAATGCTGAGCACTCCATCAATTGCCCTAAAAAATACAATAAAAGAATGTCTTCATATGGGACTTGTGGCAAAATCTTCACTGGAAACTTCTATGGATGCTATATTTTATAAAAGCAAGGATGACGTATTTAAGACCTTTGATATAGAGAAAAAAATAAATCAGCTAGAAAGAGATATTATGAGCTATCTTATCCAGCTTTCAAACTCCAAAATATCAGGAGAGGATAGAAGAATAGTTGATGAGCTTTTTAACACAATCAATGATATCGAGAGAGTTGGAGACCATGCAGATAATATTGCTGAGCTCGCTATGTATGTGATTGAAAAGGATCTTGAGTTTTCAGAGGAATCTAAAAAGGATATACAGACTATGTACGGTAAGGTGATGTCCGCATATGAGTTGACCCTTCAGTCCATAAAAGAAGGAAGCTTTGAGCTTGCAAATGAGGCTCTAAAAATGGAAGATCAAGTTGATATAATAGAAAAATCTTGCAGAAGTGGACATATATATAGACTTAACAATAACACATGTAATCCAGAATCTGGTATAATATTCTTAGACCTGCTTAGCAATCTTGAAAGAATATCCGATCATGCTTCCAATATAGCTAGAGCTGTAATTGATGCAAAGGGAAGTATATCAGCATAACCAACACCAAAGGCTAAAAGCCTCTGCTAACTATGCAGAGGTTTTTTCTAAATCTAAAATTATTGGAGAAGGGAAGGTAGAAAATGAACAAACTGAAAGTAGATTACTCCAAATGCAGTGACTTTATAAAGGAAAAAGAGTTAGAATATTTAATGCCTATGGCAAATCTAGCTAATGACATGGTAAATCAAAAAAAAGGACCTGGAGATGAATTTTTAGGATGGGTAGACCTACCAGTTGATTATGATAAAGAAGAATTTGAAAGAATAAAAAAATCAGCCAAAAAAATAAAAGAAGATTCAGAGATTCTTGTAGTAATTGGTATTGGGGGGTCATACCTTGGTGCAAGAGCAGTAATAGAAGCACTGTCCCATAATTTCAAAAATGATATTTCAAAAGAAAAAAGAAAAGCTCCTAAAATATTTTATGCAGGAAACTCAATTTCTTCTACCTATATGGCTGATATGCTTGAGGTCCTTGAAGACGTAGATTTTTCAGTAAATGTGATTTCAAAGTCTGGAACAACTACAGAGCCTGCCATTGCATTTAGGATTTTAAAGGAGCTTTTAATAAAAAAATATGGAAAAGAAGAGGCAAAAGCTAGAATATATGCAACTACTGACAAAAGCAAAGGGGCTCTTAGAACCCTTGCTGATGAAGAAGGCTATGAAACCTTTGTAATTCCAGATGATGTAGGAGGTCGTTTTTCAGTCCTTACTGGAGTTGGACTCCTTCCAATAGCTGTTTCTGGAATAGATATTGATAGACTTATGGAAGGGGCAAGAGATGCTAGAGCAGAATATCTTTCTGAAAAAGGGGAAGAAAATCAGGCTCTTATTTACGCCCTCCTAAGAAATATACTTCTTAGAAAAGGGAAGGAGATAGAGCTTCTTGTAAACTATGAGCCTCAGCTTCATTATGTTTCAGAATGGTTTAAACAGCTTTATGGTGAAAGCGAAGGTAAGGACCAAAAGGGAATATTCCCAGCTTCTGTAGATTTTTCCACGGATCTTCATTCTATGGGGCAATATATTCAAGATGGAAATAGAAATCTCTTTGAAACTGTGCTGAGCATAGGAAGTCCGAAAAAAGATATTGAGCTAAAGGAAGAGGAAAGTGATCTTGATGGACTCAACTATCTATCAGGAAAGACTATGGATTTTGTAAACCAGAAAGCTTTTATGGGAACTCTACTTGCCCACAATGATGGGGGCGTTCCAAATATAGTAATCAATATTCCAAAGATAGATGAATATAACCTTGGATATATGATATACTTTTTTGAAAAAGCTTGTGCTATAAGCGGATATATTTTAGGAGTTAATCCATTTGATCAGCCAGGAGTAGAGGCTTATAAGAAAAATATGTTTGCTCTTTTAGGAAAAAAAGGATTTGAAAAGGAAAAAGAAGAGCTTGAAAGAAGACTCTAGATTTGGAGAGATTTAATGACTAAGACAAAAAGACTTGTATACTTGTCACTAATGGTGTCCCAAAGTCTGGTACTTTATATTGTAGAATCATTTCTTCCACCAATAAGCTTTATTGCCCCAGGAGCTAAGCTGGGACTCGCTAATATAATCACTTTAAGCGTGCTATATATCTCAGGGTTTAGAGATGCTCTAGCGGTTTTAGGGATGAGGATATTTATTTCCTCAATGTTTGGTGGTGGGTTTTCTGCATTTTTATACAGTATTAGTGGAGGAATTCTTGGACTGTTAGCGATGGGAATTACAAAAAAATTTCATAAACTTGATATAAGCATTGTAGGGGTAAGCGTCAGTGGAGCACTTTTTTTTAATATAGGACAGATGCTTGCAGCTGCACTTATTATACAAAATCTGGCTATATTAGTTTATCTGCCTATTTTATCCTATGTATCTGTGGGGACAGGTATATTCGTAGGGATAGTAGCCAAATTTATGGTAGAGAGAATGTCATTTATGAACTTTGCTACTAAAAAAATAAAATAATAGGGGGATAGAAAATGTTGGGGAAAGAGTATGAATGGCTCAAAGAAGAGATAGATATGTTGAGGGGAGAGCTAAATTTATATGTGAATTACAGGGAAATATACAAAGAGGAGATCTTAAAGCTTAGTCAGAAGCTAGATTTGCTCATAGTCAAACATATGAGACTTGAAAGAGAAGCCTTAATAAAAAATAAATAAATTAATTAAAAAACGCTCTAGTCAAAATGAAATACTTAGTTTTGGCTAAAGCGTTTTTGTTTAAAGATTTTTATTTTGCCCTAAGCTCAAACTTACTCTACAGGCTTTAGTTTTGCTGTAAAGTGTCTTAGAACCTTAGGCTCGTAAGTGAACTCAAGTCCTTTTAGGGTATCTGCTTTTTTCATTGCAGCTATGACAGCATCAGCAATTACATCCATATGATCGTTTGTATATACTCTTCTAGGTATAGTAAGTCTTACTAGCTCAAGAGGAGATTCAAGCTGTACTCCAGTTTCAGCATCTCTTCCATATAGGAATGAGCCTATCTCAACAGCTCTTACACCTGACTCAAGATATATTTCATTGCATAGAACCTGAGCTGGGAACTGATCATAAGGTATATGAGGAAGTATTTTCTTTGCATCAACAAATACAGCATGTCCACCAGTTGGGTACTGAATAGGTACTCCAGCTTCTTTTAATCTGTCTCCTAGATATTTAACCTGAGAGATTCTGTAATCAAGGTAATCGTAGTCAATTCCTTCATAAAGACCTCTAGCAAGAGCTTCCATGTCTCTTCCTGCAAGCCCACCATATGTTACAAAACCTTCAAGAGGAACCACTCTTGATCTACATTCATTAAATAGATTTTCATCCTCTTTTACTCCAAGTACTCCACCTATATTTACGATAGCATCTTTTTTAGCGCTCATTGTAAAACCTTCACCATAAGAGAACATCTCTCTGATGATATCTTTTATGGATTTGTCTGCATATCCTTCTTCTCTTGTTTTTATGAAATAAGCATTTTCTGCAAATCTTGCAGCATCTATAAAGCATCTTATTCCATATTTTTTAGCAATATCAGAAGCACCCTTTATGTTTTCCATTGAAACTGGTTGTCCACCTGAGCTGTTGCAGGTAATTGTTATAAGAAGGAATCCTATTTGATCTACACCTTTTTCCTTTATAAAGTTTTCCATTTTTTCAAGGTCAAAATTTCCCTTCCAATCATAAGGAGTAGTAGTATCAAATGCCTTATCAGTCACGAAATTTACAGGTCTTCCTCCATTTAATGCTATATGAGCCATTGTAGTATCAAAATGCATATTTCCAAGGACATATTGACCTTTTTTAATAAGTGATGGGAATAGAGTCTGCTCTGCTCCTCTTCCTTGGTGAGTAGGAATTACATACTTATAACCTATAATATCTTGTATAGCACTTTCTAGGTTGAAATAGTTTCTTGAACCCGCATAAGACTCATCGCCAAGCATGATTCCAGCCCATTGATTTTCACTCATAGCACCAGTTCCGCTATCTGTAAGAAGGTCTATGTATACGTCATTGGATTTTAGTAGAAAAGGGTTATAGCCAGATTCGATAAGAGCTTTTTCTCTCTCTTCTTTAGTTGTCATTTTTAAAGGTTCTACCATTTTGATTTTAAAAGGTTCAGGTTTTCTTGTAGCCATTTTCATTCCTCCTAATTAATAATTATATTTAAAAATTGCCTATTGCCTAAGATTATTGAGATATCTATAAATAGTTTTTTCAGAAGTATAAAGTCTTTTTGCCACGTATCCTATTATTCCCTTGAGCTGAAAGACTCCTCTTTGATTTAGCATACTTATAATACTTATTTTTTCATCTGCTGAAAGAGCATCTGGAGGGGTTTTTATTTCCATAAGAACCTCATCAATTATGCTGTAAGCATGGTGCTCCATAGAGCTAAAGTCATCAGGCAATATATCGCTTTCTGCTGAGAGGTTTCTCTCAGGACCTCCTGTAAGCTCCGTTAGCATTGAGTTTATGAAGTTTCCACTTATGACCATATCTGTTATATCCACTGCAATATTTATGATTCCTACCACATCTTCTCCTTCTTCGATAAAATATGAAGAGGAGCGTAGTAGCCTGCCTTCCTTTGTTTTTACAGGAATTTTTGACATATAAGGGATATTAGATGACTTTTTTTTATTTTCTTTATATTTTTTTAGAGTTTCGATAAGGCTATTGCTAAGTTTGTTTCCAATCTCTCTTCCTGTAAATCTTGTTTTGGAAATATAAAAAAGATAACCTCCATCTACCGTAAGATCATAAATAGCTACTTCGCTATTGCTTCCCATGCTGTTTGCTATAAAGTCTGCAAAGTGAATATAGCTTTTTAAGAGCGTAGACATAGTACTTCCTCCTGTGAGAGAATTTTTTCTTGATAAATAAAATAATGAGAAAATTTACTTAAAAAAAATATACTACAAAAATTCAAAATATTCAACCTAAAATAAGAAATAATGTTTTTTAAAAATTAAGAAAAAACTAATAAAATAGAGAGCTATAATGTATAATAATGTAGATAAGAATTAATATTTCTAAAACAGTTGAGGGAGGAAGCATGAGAAAGAATATCATACTTGCTTTAATGGCATTTGCAATTACTTTTTTAATAATCCAGACCGTAAACCTAGTAACTGCAAATAAGGAAAAAGAAATTATTATAAATTATTACTCACAGCCTGATTTAAGTGGAGCAGTAAAGGAAATAATAGAACTTTTTGAAAATGAAAATCCAGATATAAAGGTTAATTTAGTGGAACTTCCTGAAAATACAGAGGATAAATTTGAAACTATCAAAAAAGCTTTTCAGTCAGGAGAGATGTCAGTAGATGTCTTTGACTCTGATGTGGTTTGGCCTCCTATATTTGCAAGTGCAGGTTGGGTGGAGCCTCTTGATGAGTATATAGATGAACAAGAGGAAGAAAGATTTTTAAAAGGACCACTTGAGGCAAATAGATTTATGGGAAGTCTTTGGGGAATACCATACAGGATAGATTCTGGAATGCTTTATTATAGAAGGGATTTACTTGAAAAGTATGAAAGGCCCGTACCCAAAACTTGGGATGAACTTATAGATACATCAAACTATATAATAGAAAGAGAAGGAAGCCATCTCTATGGATTTGGAGCTTCGTGGGATAAGTTCGAAGGACTTACAGCAAGTGCCCTAGAGTTTGCTTGGGCATATGGAGGCAGAGTTTTATCAGAAGATGGAAAAGAGATTGAAATAGAAAGTAAAGATTTTATAGAAGGTATAGAAAAAATGGTTCAAATCGTAAATACTCCAAATATGACCCACCCTGACATAACCACATTTAGAAGTGGAGATGCAAGGGTGATATTCAATGAAGGAAATCAAATTTTTATAAGAGACTGGTCAAGTGGCTGGGAAATTTCACAAAATCCTGAAAAATCAAGTGTAGCAGGACTTGTTGGAATATCAGAACTTCCACTAGGAAATTCAAGGGGAAAAAACCAGACTACCCTTGGTGGATGGCAGGTAATGGTATCATCTTTCTCAAAAAACAAGGACGCTGCTATAGAATTTGCTAAATTTAGAGCAGGAGAAGAGGCTCAAAAAATTGGAGCCATGAGAAACAGTCATCTTCCTTCAATAAAAAAACTATACAATGATTCTGAGATAAATAATTCAATGCCCTTTCTTAAGTATATGTATCCTTCTTTTGAAAATGCAAATCCAAGACCAACATCTCCTTATTATGCGGATATATCGATTTCCATTCAGTCTGAAGTCCATAAGGCTCTTCTACTTGAGCAAAGCTCTGATCAGGCTGTTAAAAACATGAAAGAATCTATAGAGCTTATTATGAATACAGATGGGAATAAATAATAAGGATTATGACAAACAAACCAAGGAGGATTTTATGGAAAACTATAAATGGGACCTTTCAAAAATTTTTAAGACAGAGGAAGAAATAAATACAGCAGTTAAATTTATAGACGAAGAAATGAAAAGACTAGAAGAATTAAAAGAAAATCCTAAGTCTAATCTCCTCAGCATTTTAGATTTAAGATCAAGTGTCTCAAGAACTATGGACAAGCTTTACGTCTACTCCCATATGAAAAGAGATGAGGATGCAAATATATCCTCAAATCAAAAGCTTGCAATGGAAATGGAGTCTTTAATGAACAGTATTGGCTCACAGTTTTCTTTTATAGAGCCCCTTATATTAGGCATTGAAGACAAGGAATTAAATAAGCTTATAGATTCACAAGAATATAGCATATATAAGACATATATCAAAAGAGTTATAAGAAAAAAACCTCATACCCTTTCAGAAAAGGAAGAATTCATCCTTAGTTCAGCCAGTGAGATGGGGGACTCTGCACAAAATACCTTTTATATGCTTAGCTACGGGGATATGAAATTTCCTGTACTAGAAAAAACCGAAGAAAAGATTGAGCTGACACATGCCAATTATACCAATATGCTTACAAATCCAAATAGAAACATACGTCAGGAAGCTTTTGAGAAGATGTACTCAACCTACGACAAATATAAAAACACCTTTGCATCCACACTAATGGGGGCAATAAAAAATCTTGTAATTCAGTCAAAACTAAAAAACTTTGAAAGTGCAAGAACATTACCTTTATTTGAAGATGATGTGGATTTGAGTGTATATGATTCACTTATTTCCGCTGTTCACGATAAACTAACTACAATGTATGAGTATTTGGAGGTAAAAAAGAAGGGACTAAAACTAGAAGAACTTCATATGTATGATGTTTATGTACCCTTGATTGAAGGTGTAGATAGAAAAATACCTTATGAAGAAGCTAAAAGCCTTATTATAGAAGCTCTAAAGCCCCTTGGAGAGGATTATGTCAAAATAATCGAAAAGGCTTTTAACGAAAGCTGGATAGATGTATATCCAAGAGAAGGAAAAAAATCTGGTGCATACTCATGGGGATGCTATGACAGTAATCCATATATTCTTATGAACTATACAGATGATTTAAATTCCTTATTTACTCTTGCACACGAGCTAGGACACTCTGTGCATAGCTATCTTTCTAGAAAAAATAATCCTTATATAAATTCAAGATATACTATTTTTGTAGCTGAGGTTGCATCTACACTAAATGAACTCCTTCTAATGGATTATATGCTAAAGACTTCAAAAGATGAGAATGAAAAGCTTTATCTTCTCAACTACCACCTTGAGCAATTTAGAACGACAGTCTTTAGACAGACTATGTTTGCAGAATTTGAAAGAGAAATTCATAAGAGAGTAGAAAATAAAGAAGCTCTTACTGCAAAAGAGTTTAGTGATATATATTACGAACTCAACAAAAAATATTTTGGGGAAAATATGAAGATAGATGAGCAGATAGCTTTAGAATGGGCAAGGATACCACATTTTTATAGCAATTTTTATGTTTATAAATATGCTACTGGGTTTTCTGCAGCTACAGTTCTTTCAACTAAAATACTAAAAAGTGAAAAAGGAACATTAGAAGATTATATGGAATTTCTTAGTGACGGGGGAAATAACTTCCCTATTGACCAGCTCCAAAAAGCTGGGGCAGATATGTCAGATGAAAATACAGTGAAGTCTGCTCTTGATGTATTTGCAAAAGAAGTAGAAGATATAAAAAAACTTATTAACTAAAATATTCATTTAACTAAAATAAAAACACTTCTAAAAAGCATCTAGGTTAGCTTTATATTTGGAAGTGTTTTTATTTGAAATAAATAATTCCTAAAGAGTGTATTACTGAAAATGATTTAAATATAAAATTTTTATTTTATAAATTACATAATTTTTTTGTAATTTTTCGAAAATTATGATAACCTACTTTAGTAAAAAAAATTGAAAAAAGGAGTGGTCAAATTGAGAAAAATGGGCCTCACGACCAAAATTTTTATTGGACTTATATTAGGTGCTATTTTTGGAATTATTCTTCATTATGTTGTGCCGGCAGGAACATTTAGAGATGATGTTCTTATAAACGGAGTACTTAGGTTATTTGGTAGAGGGTTCGTACAAACTATACAGATGCTTGTAGTACCTCTTGTGTTTGCTTCTCTTGTATCAGGGTCTGCTGCAATAGGAGATGTGAAAAAATTAGGAAGAATAGGAATTAAAACAGTTAGCTTTTATATGGTAACTACAGCTATTGCAATAACAATAGCATTACTTATCGCAGAAATCATAAACCCAGGTATAGGACTTGATCTTTCTCAAGTAGCAACAGCTGAGCCTACAATTGGGGAAAACGCTGGTCTAGTTTCTGTCCTTCTAGGCATTATTCCTACAAATCCAGTAAATGCTCTTGCTTCAGGGAATATGCTTCAAATTATATTCTTTGCTATATTTGTGGGAATTGTTATTGCTATACTTGGAGAAAAAGTAAAGCCAATGACAGATGTAATACTTTCACTAAATGAAATAATGATGCAAATGACTATGCTTATAATGAAATTTGCTCCAATTGGAGTGTTCTGCCTTATAGCTTCTACATTTGCAACCACAGGCTGGGATGCATTCGTGCCTCTGCTCAAATACATGTCAGCAGTTCTTTTAGGACTTCTTGTTCAAGGGGCAGTGACTTATATGGTAATGCTTGGAGTGTTTGCAAAGCTAAATCCAATAAGATTCTTCAAGAACTTTGCACCAGTAATGAACGTAGCATTTTCTACAGCTTCATCAAATGCTACTATACCTGTAAATATAGAGACAATGGAAGAGAGAATGGGAGTATCAAAATCGGTAGCTTCCTTTACTATACCTCTTGGAGCAACTATAAACATGGATGGTACAGCAATAATGCAAGGAGTTGCAGTTGTATTCGTATCTCAGGTTTATGGTATTCCTCTTACACTTCCTGCGTTTTTAACAGTTATTCTTACTGCTACACTTGCATCAATAGGTACTGCTGGGGTTCCAGGAGTTGGTCTAATCACACTTTCTATGGTTCTTACATCTGTTGGACTTCCAGTTGAAGGGATAGCTCTTATAATGGGTATTGATAGAATACTTGATATGGCTAGAACAGCAGTAAACGTTACTGGAGATGCTGTCTGTACACTGGTTGTTTCTAAGAGTGAAAATGAATTTGACGAAGCAATGTTTTATAGTGACAATGTAGTCGAAAAGACAGCAGTATAATACCTACACTATAGTTTGAAATATTAGAATTATACCTAAGAAAAAGATGGAAATCCTTATAAGGGTTTCCATCTTTTTGCATTACAAATTTAAAATTTAGGGTATAATGTAAATGTTAATGCAATCAACTTGCAATTTTATAGTAAGAGAGGATTAAAGTATGAAAGAAATTTTAATGCAGGTAAGGGATTTAAGTTTTAGATATGGGAAACACAGCGTGATAAAAAATGTTTCATTTGACCTTTTTAAAGGAGATTATTTTGGAGTTGTAGGTCCAAATGGCTCTGGAAAAACTACTCTTTTAAAACTATGCCTTGGACTTATAAAAAAAGATTCAGGAACAATCAAACTATTTGATAAAGACGTAGAAAATCTAAAGGAAAGAACTAAGCTTGCCTACATATCACAAAAATCCAATTCATTTAATATGGGATTTCCAGCCACAGTAGAAGAAGTCATAAAAGGAAGCCTCCTTTCTATTGGATACAATAAAAAAGATGCAAATGAAATGATGGGTAGAGCCCTTAATGAAATAGGCATAGAAAATATAAGACACAAAAGAATTGGAGATCTCTCTGGAGGGCAGCAGCAAAAAGCCTTTATAGCAAAAGCCATAGCATCAAACCCTGAGGTTATATTTTTAGATGAACCTACAGTTGGAATAGACCAAAAATCCCAAGATTATTTTTACGAAACCATGGGAAGATTAAACAAAGAAGGAGTCACCTTATTTATGGTAAGTCATGATATTTCAGCAGTTACTACCTACTCAAACAGAGTAATATGTATAGGAGAGAATACATTTCATATACATGAAAAAAATGAAATCTCAGATATAGAAACATCCCTTAAAAAAATCTATGGAAAGAATATGGGGTTTGTAACCCATTAGTAGGAGGAGTTATGCTTAGTTATACTTTTATGCAAAGGGCCCTGCTTGGAGGCATGCTTGTAGCACTTATTGCTCCTCTTATGGGAACCTTTGTAGTAGTTAGAAGAATGTCCCTTATAGGAGACAGCTTATCTCATGTTGCACTTTCAGGAGTCGTACTCGCTGTCCTTCTTGGCACTGAGCCGGTATATGGGGCTTTAGGAATCACCCTTATAGGATCATGGTTTATATTTTTTTTGAGAGAAAAATACAAGGAGTATGAAGAAATATCTTTAGCTGTAATTATGTCTACAGGTATAGCTCTTGCATCTGTACTTATGGGCTTTTCACGAAACATAAGAGGAAATTTTCTTTCTTACCTCTTTGGAAGCGTCAGTGCCATAACTACTAGTGATATATATTTAATGATAGTCCTTTCACTAGTTATTCTTCTGTTTATATGGAAGTACTACTATAAACTTTTTCATATGTCTTTTGATGAAGAGAGTGCAAGGGCAATGGGGATAGAGGTTGATTTAATAGGAAAGATATTTATTTTTCTAATTGCATTCACAGTAGTCATATCTATGAGAATCGTTGGAGTACTACTTATATCCTCAATGATGATAATTCCAGTTGCGGCTGCTATGCAGATTTCAAAAAGCTTTAAAGAGACAATAATTTATGGGATAATAATAGCAATGGTATCAGTATATGGAGGAATTACGTCTTCATTTTATTTTGATTTGCCATCAGGTGGTTCAATAGTTCTTATAAGTGTTTTTATCCTTATGATAAGTATATTTTTCAAAACAATAAAAAAATAAGTATGTAGTTTAATATATCTAAAAGTTAAAAATCGGTAGGGTGATTAGATGTTAAGTAAAGAGGAAATACTCAAAAGGTTAAAAAGTGAAGGTCAAAGAATGACAAGAATAAAGACTGAAATAATAGATATATTCGTAGGAGAAGAAAAATTTATAGATGCAAATGAGCTATATAAGAAACTGGATACGAAAGCAGATATATCTACAATATATAGAAATCTTGAATCTCTAGTTGAGCTAGAGCTTCTTGAATATATATATGAAGAAGGGAAAAGGCTCTATAGACTTCATAGAGAAAACGACCACGTGCACTATATAGTCTGTGAGCTTTGCGGAGATAAAAAAGAAATTGACTATTGTCCTTTTGAGCATCTTCGTTCAAATATAGAGGGATATCAAATAAAAGACCATAAATTTGAGCTATCAGGAGTTTGTAAAAGCTGTGATAGCAAAACAAAAAAATAATAGGATAATAAAATCAAAAGCAAGGCTAGCCCATGTAGGTGCAGAGTCTTGCTTTTTTGGTGCATTTTTTAGCTTCTTAACATTAAATTAACACAAAAATAACAAAACCTTAAAATTAAAATAGTTCTTATGTCTTATATTATCTTTAGGCGGAAATCATATGCCTTTAAAAATGACATAAGGGGGAAGTTATGCGTATCAAAATTGCAGCAAAACTCATGGCGATATTTTTAGTACTTTCAGTACTTCCGACATCAATACTAGGGATTTATTCTTATAATGTTACCTTTAATGAACTAAGGGAGAGGGAAATAGACAAATTCAATATATTACTTGATGGGATAGTGACAAACACAAGAACTACACTTAAAGATACGGAGTTTCTCCTTAAGAATCTCTCGTCCAATAATTATTTTACAGATATTCTTATGGAATATAATTCTTTAGGAGAAAATCAAAATTCAGAAACAGTAAACGAGACAAATCAGCTTCTAAGAAAGATATATGTAGATTCAATGGGATATTATGAAAGTGTTTTTATTGTGGCACTTGATGGTGAAATAGTGGCTGACAGTCTTGGAAGGACGGGATATAGCCTAGGTGCTAGTGATCTTGAGTTTGCGTCATCAGCAATGGAGAAAAAAAGCTTTGTAATAAGTGACATATACCTCTCCCAGCTTAGCCAAACAGGTGTAAAGGTACCAACTGTATCTATGGCATATCCTGTAGTTACATCCACAGGTGGAGTCATAGGAGCAATAGCAATAACACTGGATTTCGGAAATTTTGATAAAGTCATTAAAAATACGGAAATTGGAGATACGGGTTTTGGCTACATAATAAATAAAGAAGATAAATATATAAGTCATCCTCAGACTGCATTACTCTTAGAGGAATCAAATGACTATATAAGCAGTGAAGTTTTAAATCTTTTGTCAGATGAGACTAAGGGAAACGGAAATATTGTTTTAGAAGGTGAAAAGTGGAGTTATTTTTATCAGAGCGTGCCATCAACAGACTGGATAATAATATTTAATCTTCCTGAAAAAGAGTATTTAGGAGTAGCAAGAGAGATAAGGTTCAATACTTTTTTTATAATTCTAGTAAGTATAATACTAGTGATAATCGCATCAAGTTTTTTAGTTAAAAGTCAATTTACAAAACATCTAAAAGATATGGTTAAAATAATGCAGAAAATATCAGAGGGAGATTTTTCTGTGAAATCTCACATAGAATCTAAGGATGAATTCCAAGATCTTTCTGATAGCATTAATGAAATGGTTTATATGCAAAAAAAGGTTATAAAGGAGCTTAAAGAGACATCCCAGACATTAGATTTTTCTGGAAATATCATGATAGAGACAAGTAGTAAAGGAAGCTATAAGACGAAGGAGATTACAGAAACAGCACATCAATTTTTATATAGTGCAAAAGAGAGCAAGAATGCAGTGGATTCCATAAGAAATACTATTGAAGTCGTGAATGATAAGTCACAAAAAGTAGAGGAAATGAGTAATATAGCAAAAGATGAGGGAAAACTTACCCAAGAATCTATAGGTTTAGGGGTAGATGCTATTGAAAGAGCTATTTTTAGTATTGAAGATATAGATAACGCTGTTCTTGAAACAAAAAACGATATATATAACCTTGTAAGAGACTCAAAAAAAATCAATAAATTTGTGGATAGTATAAAGAAAATATCAAAAGATACTAATCTACTTGCTCTTAATGCATCTATAGAAGCGGCAAGAGCTGGAGAACACGGAAGAGGATTTTCTGTTGTGGCAGAGGAAGTTAGGAAACTATCAGCTGAGAGTGATGAAATAACAGGAGAGATAGAAGATATTGTAAATCAAATACTAGATAGGATAAAAAGTGTACAAGAAAAAATAGAATACACTAAGAATCAATCAGAGAAAGGAAAGTCTTCATCTGAAAATGTAAAGGATAGTTTCGTTAAAATAACGAAATCTGTGGATGCTGTATCAAATATTACATCACAAAACAGTCTTGCAGTAAGGGAACAAATAAAATCAATAGAAGAAGTTAATCTTTGTGTAGAAAAAATAGAGGAAGTAATCAATTATATACTAGAAGGTGCTAGGGAAATAGCAAATGGAAATGAGATTCAAGAAAATATAATGGATGAGATAAATAAAACAGCAATGGAGCTTAAAGGAGTTTCAAAGGAGCTTCTTACTTTATCTAACAAATTCACATTAGAACCACACTTAACAAAGTCATAACATCAACTTAACAATTAATTAACTTCTAGTTAACACTCCCTTAACCAAGTTATATGTACTCCTTAGTATAATCATTTGTGTAAGGCACCAAAGATAATTATAAAAAAATACTTATAACAGAAAGGTGATTAAAAAAATGAAAAAATTTGCTTTAATGTTAGCTCTTTTAATGACTATGGGTTTTGCAGCAGTTGGATGTACAACTAATGAGGCACCAGCACCTGCGGCAACAGAAGCTTCAGAAGAATCTACTGGGAATGATATTGACTTTAGCAGAATGATTCAAATAAGAGGTTCTGACACAATGGTAAACCTTGGACAAAGATGGGCTGAAGAATTTATGGATAAATATGAAGAAGCTCAGCTTGCAGTTACAGGTGGAGGATCTGGAACAGGAATAGCAGCTATGATCAACGGAACTATAGACATAGCGATGTCTTCAAGAGCTATAAAAGATCAAGAGATTGAAGATGCAAAGGCAAATGGAGTAGAGGTTGTAGAGTTTATAACTGGAAGAGATGGTATTGCGGTAGTTGTTAGCAATGAGAATCCAGTAGGGGAACTTACAATGCAAGATTTAATGGATATATTTACAGGAGCTAAGACAAACTGGAGTGAATTTGGTGGAAATGATGCTCCTATAACACTTTATTCAAGAGAATCAAACTCAGGTACTTATCAGTTCTTTAAAGAGTTTGTACTAAAGGATGAAGAATATGCAACAAGTTCTAATCTTATGCCTTCAACTCAAGCAATAGTAGAAGCAATAAAGCAAGATGTAAACGGAATTGGATATATAGGACTTGCATATCTTTCAGATGAAATAAAGGATATAGCTGTATCTAAGGAAGCTGGAGCTCCAGCAGTTTCACCATCACTGGAGACAGTTAAGGCTGGGGACTATCCAGTAGCAAGACCACTTTTCTTATACACAAGTGGAGAGCCTCAGGGAGCTGTTAAAGAATTTATGGATTTCGTAATGGGAGCTGAAGGGCAGTTTATAGTAGAAGATATAGGATTTATTCCAGTTAAGTAAGTTGATTTTAAAAATTGTCAACCAAACATAAAGCCTTGTTATACAAATAAAAACGAGGATAGTCTAAGGACTATCCTCTTCTTTGAGAAATATGTAAGGAAGGGATTTTCAAAGAAGAGGATAGGGTGAAATTCCTAACAAATATATAAAGGGAAAAAGCAAATGTTTTTATCCACTTTAAGTTTAAGCTTCATAAATAAAGAAAGGACGTTTGTTATGAAGGAGTTAGCTATGAATCTACAAAATCAGGAAAGCACTAAAATTGTACATAGAAAAAGTCTCAAAAAAGGTGTAAAGCATAGACTTGGAGAATTTTTTATTGAAAATATAATAAAGGTACTTGGAGTAACGGCAGTAGTTGTGGTAGCTCTTATATTTATATTTCTTTTTCAGTATGGAGTTAAGGTATTTAATGACGTATCCCCAGCTGAATTCTTCTTTGGCAGATACTGGTTTCCAGTTTCTGCAAATCCACAATACGGAATACTTCCTATAGTAGCAGGGTCAGTAATGGTAACCCTTGGAGCGATAATCATTTCGGTTCCTATAGGGATAGGATGTGCTATATATATATCAGAGGTGGCAAATCCAAAAGTTAAAATCTATCTAAAGATAATAATAGAGTTTTTATCTGCAATTCCATCAGTTGTTCTTGGGTTTTTAGGTATAATCGTGCTTTCAAATTGGGTTAGAATTGCATTTTCTCTTTCATCAGGATTCACAGTGCTTACAGGCTCTATACTTGTATCATTAATGGCAATGCCAACTATAATAAGTATATCTGATGATGCAATCTCAGCACTTCCAAAGGAATATAAAGAGGCATCACTAGCCCTTGGAGCAACTAAGTGGGAGACAATAAAAAATGTACTGGTTCCTGCTGCATCATCTGGGATAATAGCGGCTGTAATGCTAGGAATAGGTAGAGCAATTGGAGAGACTATGACGGTTATGATGGTTACAGGAAATGCTGCTCAGATTCCAACATCATTTTTGATGTCAGGAAGAACAATGACTGCTACAATAGCTGCTGAGATGGGAGATACAGTAAGAAATGGTACCCACTATCATGCACTTTTTGCAGTAGGTATAGTCCTTCTTTCCATGACTACGGTTATAAATCTCATTGCAGATAGAGTGCTTACAAAGGCAAAGAGAGAGGGGATGTAATATGAATAAGCAAAGACAAGAAAAGATGGCTTTTGCAGTACTAACTGTTTTGATGCTTATCGTAGTAGTTCCTACTCTTCTTATAATAGGGTTTATATTTGTAAAAGGTATAGGCGCAATAAACTGGGGATTTCTTACTGAAATGCCTAGAAAAGGAATGACTGAGGGAGGAATATTTCCTGCCATAGTAGGAACATTATATCTAGTTATTGGAACAATAGCATTTGCCCTTCCCCTTGGGATAGGGTCTGCAATATATCTTACAGAATACGCTAAGCACGGAAGATTATATAGATTTATAAGATTATCAATACTAAATCTTGCTGGAGTTCCATCTGTAGTATACGGACTTTTCGGTCTAGGGCTATTTGTATTATTTCTAGGTTTTGGTTCTTCTATACTTGCAGGAGCCCTTACACTTGGTTGTCTTATACTTCCAATCACTATAACCTCATCAGAAGAGGCTTTAAAAAGTGTTCCAAGAAGCTATAGGGAAGCATCCCTTGCCCTTGGAGCCACAAAATGGCAGACAATTTATAAAGTAGTGCTTCCACATGCTATGCCTGGGATTTTAACTGGTGCAATACTTGGCATAGGAAGGGCGGCAGGAGAGACTGCGCCTATATTACTTACAGTGGCGGCATTCTTTCTTCCAAGATTACCTAAATCCTTATTTGACCAAGCTATGGCACTTCCATATCACCTTTATATAATATCAACTCAGGTACCAAACATGCCTGAAGAGGTGAAGTATGGTACAGCGCTAGTACTTCTTGGTATAGTATCAATATTCTTTGCCATTGCCAATATTGTAAGATTTAAATTTAGAAAATTATCTAACCTTTAGATTTTAAAAATATATTATAACCAGAAAGCTAAAAACTAGCATAATGTTTTTAATAACATTTAAGGAGTGAAATAATGTCAAAGATATCTGTAAAGGATTTGAATCTTTATTATGGAGATTTTCAGGCCCTTAAAAATATAAATTTGAATATAGAAGAAAAAAAAGTAACAGCCTTAATTGGACCATCAGGATGTGGAAAATCAACATTTTTAAGAACTTTAAATAGGATGAATGACCTTATAGATGGAGTAAAGACAGAGGGATATCTTCATCTTGAAGATCAAGATATATACAGAAGTGATGTTGATGTGGTTGCCCTAAGAAGAAGAGTGGGTATGGTTTTTCAAAAGCCCAATCCCTTTCCTAAGTCAATATATGAAAATGTGGTTTATGGGCCTAGAAGATATGGAATAAAAGAAAAGAAGCAGCTAGATGAAATAGTGGAGAGAAGCTTAAAGGAAGCGGCTCTTTGGGATGAAGCAAAAGACAGGCTTCATAAATCCGCCCTTGGACTTTCAGGAGGACAACAGCAAAGACTTTGCATAGCAAGAGCTCTTGCTATGAGGCCGGAAGTAATACTTATGGATGAGCCTACATCAGCACTTGACCCTATTGCAACATCAAAAATAGAGGATCTAATTGAAACCCTTAAAGAAAATTACACAATAGTTATAGTAACCCACTCAATGCAGCAAGCGGCTAGAATATCTGATAAGACGGCATTTTTCCTAATGGGGGAAATGATAGAATTTGACGATACAAGTAAAATATTTACAGCCCCAAGGGACCAAAGAACTGAAGATTATGTAACCGGAAGATTCGGCTAGGAGGAAGTTATGATTAGGGAAAATTTTGATAATGATATAAAATCTCTTTCAAGTGATGTACTTAGAATGATGGATATGACATCAAATATACTTGTTGAAGCAATAAGGTGTTTACAGGAACAAGATCTTGATGGAGCAAGAAATGTATTTAGGCTTGATGATGAAATAGATAGTCTTATGGATTATGTAGAAGAGAAATGTATAGAGCTTATAGCCCTTCAGCAACCTGCAGCAAAAGATCTTAGGATACTTTTTTCCCTTATAAAGATGGTTACAGATCTTGAGCGAATGGGAGATTATTGCGTAAATATCGCTAGAGAGGTTATAGCTATTGGGAAAGAGCCTCTTATGAAAGAACTTAGAGATATACCAAAGATGAGAGATATAATACTTGTAATGATAGAAAATACTAAAAAAAGCTTTGAGGAAGAGAATCCTTATCTTGCAATGAAGGTTGGAGAAGAAGATGAAATAATTGATGAAATATATAAAGATATATACAATGAAGTACTTCTGAAGATACATGAAAACAGGGATAACATAACCCAGGGAGCAAAGCTTCTTTTTATTGGAAGATACCTTGAAAGAATAGCAGATCACCTTACAAATGTATGTGAGAAAATAGTTTACATCAGCAAAGGTGAAAGAGTAGAAATAAATTAAATTTACGCCCTTCCATAGGATAGACCTCGTGCTATCCTTTTTTTTCAAATACAATTGACTAAAAAGTCAATTATTTATATAATATATTTCAAAGTAATAATAACGACTGAGAAAAAGAGGTCCTTTATGAAAGGCAATAGAGAGCAGGATTCATCGGCTGGAAGATCCTGTGGCTGGATATACTGGATGTAGCTTTGGAGTCATCTCTCTGAATAGAGTAGGAGAGACGTAGTATCTGCGTTAAAGATATCGAGAGCTGCAATTTTTGCAGAATTAAGGTGGTACCGCGAACAAGTCCCTTCGTCCTTATACAGGATGAGGGGCTTTTTATATGTTTTTTTACAAGGAGGAAAATATGTCAAATATTCCAAAGAATTATGATCCAAAAGAGTTTGAAGACAGAATATACAAGATGTGGGAAGATAGTGGCTACTTTAAGGCTAAAATAGACCCATCAAGGGAGCCTTACTCTATAGTGCTTCCACCACCAAATATTACAGGGCAGCTTCATATGGGCCATGCTCTTGATCATACTCTTCAGGATATTCTTATAAGATGGAAGAGGATGCAGGGCTACAACACTTTATGGCAGCCAGGAACAGACCACGCCAGCATAGCTACAGAGGTAAAGGTTGTAGAGAGGGTAAAAGAGAAGGAAGGTCTTACAAAGGAAGAACTAGGCAGAGAAGAGTTTTTAAAGCGTGCATGGGCTTGGAAAGAAGAATTTGGAGGCAGGATAGTAGAGCAGATGAAAAAGCTCGGAGATTCCTGCGACTGGGAAAGAGAAAGATTCACAATGGATGAAGGATGTAACGAGGCTGTTACAGAGTTTTTTATAAAGCTTTATGAGCAGGGACATATATATAGAGGAAATAGAATCATCAACTGGTGCGTAGACTGTAAAACCTCTTTATCAGATGCCGAGGTTGAGCATGATGAGGTTGCTGGTAATTTTTACCATGTAATATATAAGGTAAAGGACTCTGATGAGACCATAGAGATAGCAACTACAAGACCTGAGACTATCCTTGGAGATACTGCAGTTGCTGTAAACAAAGAAGATGAAAGATACAAGCATCTTATAGGAAAGATTCTTATACTTCCTATATTAAACAGAGAAATCCCTGTGATAGAGGATGACTATGTAGATATGGAGTTTGGTACAGGAGCTGTAAAGATAACACCTGCTCATGACCCTAATGACTTTGAAGTAGGTCAAAGACATAACCTTCCTCAGCTTATCGTGATGAATGAAGATGGTACTATGAACGAAAAAGCTGGTAAATATGAAGGTATGACAAGATTTGAGTGCAGAAAGGCAATAGTAAAAGACCTTGATGATATGGGGCAGCTTGTAAAGGTAAAAGAGCATACTCACAATGTTGGTCACTGCTATAGATGTAACAACGTTGTTGAGCCACTTGTTTCAAAGCAGTGGTTTGTAAAAATGAAAGACCTTGCAAAACCAGCCATAGATGCCCTTGAAAATAAAGATTTAGAGCTAGTACCAGATAGATTTGATAAGACCTATATGAACTGGCTTGAAAACATCAGAGACTGGTGTATATCAAGGCAACTTTGGTGGGGGCATAGAATACCTGCTTATTACTGTCAAGACTGTGATGAGATAATGGTATCAAGGGAAAAACCAAATCAGTGTATTAAGTGTAAGAGCTTTGATTTAAGACAAGATGAAGATGTACTTGATACATGGTTTTCTTCAGCTCTATGGCCGTTTTCTACCCTTGGATGGCCTAAGATGACAAGAGAGATAAACCACTTCTACCCTACAAGTACTCTTGTTACAGGATATGACATAATATTCTTCTGGGTAATAAGAATGGTGTTTTCATCACTATTTATAATGGATGAGGTACCGTTTAAGCATGTATTCATCCATGGACTTGTAAGGGATTCAGAAGGACGAAAGATGAGTAAATCCCTTGGAAACGGGATAGACCCACTTGAAATCATAGATACTTACGGAGCAGATGCTCTTAGGTTTACACTTGCAACAGGAAACTCTCCAGGAAATGATATGAGATTCCATATGGAGAAGGTTGAATCATCAAGAAACTTTGCAAACAAGATATGGAATGCATCAAGATTCATATTTATGCATCTTGAAAACATGGAAAATAAATCATTTGTTAGAGAAGATGTAGAGCCTTATCTAGAGCTTTCAGACAAGTGGATAATATCTAGAGTAAATACCCTATCAAATGAAATGACTGACAATATGGAGAAATTTGAGCTTGGAATAGCTGTTGGAAAGGTTTATGACTTTGCATGGTCTGAGTTTTGTGACTGGTATATAGAGCTTGTAAAGGCAAGATTGTTTTCTGATGATGAAAATACCAAAAAAGCAGCAATGTATACCCTACTTTATGTACTGAAAAAAATACTCAAGCTTCTTCATCCATTTATGCCATTTATCACAGAAGAAATCTGGTCATATATTGGAGAAGATAAGGCTATAATAGTATCTGACTGGCCAGTTTATAAAGATGAAGATAATTTCAAATCGGAAGAAGATGATATGCAAATCATTGTAAATGCCATAAGAAATATTAGAAATGTTAGGGCTGAGATGAATGTACCTCCTTCTAAGAAGGCTAAGCTTATTGTACTTTCAGAAGGAACGTCAAAAACAGCCCTTGAAAAAGGACATGATTATTTTATCAATCTAGCATCAGCATCAAGTGTTTCTTATATAGGTGATGAAAAAGAAATACCTGAAGATGCTATGAGCGCAGTTATAGAAGGGGCAAAGCTATTTATGCCTATGGATGAGCTTGTAGACTTTGCTAAAGAGCTTGAGAGACTCGAAAAAGAAAAGGCTAAGCTTGAAGGGGAAATCAAAAGAGTTGCTGGAAAGCTTTCAAATGAAGGCTTTATCAAAAAAGCTCCTCAAAGCCTGATTGATGAAGAAAAAGGGAAACAAAGCAAATTTGAAGATATGTATCGCGCTGTGATTGAGCGTTTAGATTTTGTAAAAAGCAAGCTATAAAAAGTTTATAGATGTAATAGGGACCTAAATTCAAGGTTCCTATTTTTTTCAAAAAAAATAACTTGGAAATATTAAATTTCCAATATATAATGATGATAAATCAAATAATTTAGAGGGGGAAGTCCTAATAATGAACTATCAAGAGGCTTTGCAATACATCACTTCCACATACAAGTTAGGTATGAAAAAAGGAACAGAAAATATACTATATCTATTAAACAAACTTGGCAATCCTCAAAATAATATAAAGGTGATACACGTTGCAGGGACCAATGGAAAAGGTTCTACCTGTTCGTTTTTATCTACTACTCTTATAGAAGCAGGTTATAAGGTAGGTCTTTATACATCTCCATTTCTTGAAGTTTTTAATGAAAGAATGAGAATAAATGGAAAAAATATTCCAAACGACAAACTGGCAGAGCTAACTACTATAGTTAAAGAAAAAGTAGATGAGATGGTAAAAGAAGGGATGCCTCACCCTACAGAGTTTGAAGTTACAACAGCTATAGGCTTTTTATATTTTGATATGGAAAAGGTGGATTACCTTGTCCTAGAGGTAGGTCTTGGTGGAAGGCATGATGCCACAAACGTCATAGATGAGCCTGTAATGACAGTAATCACATCGATAAGCATAGACCATGTAGACCAGCTTGGAGACAAGCTATCTGGTATAGCATACGAAAAGGCTGGAATCATTAAATCAAGTTCTCCTCTTGTCCTTTATCCTCAAAAAGATGAAGCTAGAGAAGTAGTTCTTAAAGTTGCAGAAGAAAAAGATGTTGAAGTATATGAAATAAATACAAGAGATGTAAAAGTAAAGGGAGCATCTCTTTATGGACAAGAAATGGATATGAATGTTCTTGGACAGGAGTTTAAAGATCTGACTATTGGGCTTATTGGAGATCATCAAAGTAAAAATGCCCTTACAGCAGCTACTACATTAAAGCTTCTTTCTGACAAAAACCTTGCTGACATAAGTGATGAGCACATCATAAATGGTCTTAAAAAGACAAAATGGGGAGGAAGACTTGAGCTTTTAAAGAAAAACCCTATAACAATAATAGATGGAGCTCATAATGAAGAGGGGGCAGCTGTACTTGCGGATTCAATTTCTAAATACCTTCATGATTATAAGGTTACACTAGTATTTGGAATGCTAAAAGACAAGGACGTAGATAAGGTTCTTTCAATCCTACTTCCTGTGGTTGATGAGGTGATTGCTACCACCCCAAACAGCGATAGAGCTCTTACAGCAGAGCTTCTTTGTGAAAAAATCAAAGCTCATAACAAAAGTGCAGTAGCTACAAACAATATAAACGAAGCTATAGAGATTGCAAGTAAAATAAAGGGAGAAAAAGAAGCGATAGTATATGCAGGCTCACTTTATCTTATTGGAGAAGTAAGGTCAATAATAAAAGAAGAGGAATAAAAGCATCCAAAAAAAACATCCAAATAAAACATCCAAATAAAACATCCAAATAAAAAACCTAGATTTTTAAACATATGTAAATTTAAATGTTTAAAAGACTCTAGGTTTTTTTATATCTAAAAAGCTGAATTATTCATATAACAAATACAATAATTGTTAAAAGATTTCGATACAACGAAAATTAATCATGAAAATCTCTTGACTTTTCGTTATAAATGTATAAAACTATAAATATGAAGTAACTTAAAGGGTGTGATAGAAATGATTTTAAGAGAAAAATATATGTCGAAAATTCGTCCATTTATTAATCAACCTATAATCAAGGTATTAACAGGTATTCGTCGCTCAGGAAAGTCAGTTATGCTTGAACTTATCCAGAATGAATTAATAAATCACGGGATGGATAAAAAATATTTCATGTCAATAAATCTAGAGAGCAAAAAGAATCAATTTGAAAATACAGTTGATGGAATTTATGAGCATGTAAAAAGATTTGTAGAAAAATCCAACCAAAAAGTATATCTTTTTTTTGATGAGATACAAGAAATTGAAGATTGGGAAACATTAATTAATGCGGTAATGATAGATTTTGATACAGACATCTATATCACAGGCTCGAATGCAAAATTATTATCTGGGGAGCTTGCAACATACCTAGCTGGACGTTATGTAGAAATAAAAATTTATCCTTTTTCATATATAGAGATATTGGATTTATTTCCAACAAAAAATAAACAAGAGATATTTCAAATATACCTAGTTAGAGGGGGAATGCCATTTCTTTATCAGTTTCCTATTGATGATAGAAGTGCTATGCAGTATTTGAATGATATTTATGACTCTATCATATTAAAAGACATCGCTACACGCAATAAAGTAAGAGATATAGAGCTACTAAAAAGAATGATTCAATTCTTTATAGCCAACATAGGGAATACATTTTCGGCATCTAATATTTCAAAATATCTAAAAAGCGAGCTTCGTAGCGTTTCAACAGAAACTATATATAATTATATAGAATACTGTAAAACTGCTTGTTTTTTACATTTGGTGCAAAGAGAAGATTTGTTAGGAAAAAAAATACTGCAATTTCAGGAAAAAATATATATAGCAGACCATGGTATCAGAGAAGCAGTCTATGGCAACAATATGAGAGATATTAATCAAACACTAGAAAATATTGTATATATGGAATTGTTGAGTAGAGGATATGATGTCAGAATAGGAAAAAATCTTAATAATGAAGTAGATTTTGTAGCAGAAGAAGGAAATTCAAGAATTTATGTACAGGTGTCATATCTGCTTGCATCAGATGAAACTATGGAGAGAGAGTTTTCTGTACTTGAATCTATTCCAGACAACTATCCTAAATATGTTATTACTATGGACGAAATTGATAGAGGGAGAAATGGAATAAAGCATATGAATATCAGAGATTTTCTATTGATGGAGCAATTCTAAAATTAAGTAAACTAACTGGAGGAATAAACATGACAAGTGCAGCACAAAGAGCAGAATTACAATCTCAAATATGGAAGATAGCAAATGATGTAAGAGGCTCAGTAGACGGATGGGATTTCAAGCAATATGTTCTTGGAACATTATTTTATAGATTTATAAGTGAAAACTTCTCTGCCTATATAGAAGCAGGGGACGAGACTATAAAATACGCAGAGCTTCCAGATGATATCATAACTCATGAAATAAAAGATGATGCAATCAAGACAAAAGGTTATTTTATATACCCAAGCCAACTATTTGAAAATATTGCAAAAACTGCCAACACAAATGAAAGCCTAAACACAGACCTAGCATCTATATTTTCAGCTATTGAAAGCTCGGCTAATGGATATCCTTCTGAAATGGATATCAAAGGATTGTTTGCAGATTTTGACACTACTAGCAATAGACTAGGAAATACAGTAAAAGATAAAAACACTCGCCTAGCAGCAGTAATCAAAGGAGTCGCAGGGCTAAACTTTGGGGAATTTCAAGAAAGTCAAATAGACCTATTTGGTGATGCTTACGAATTTCTAATATCCAACTATGCTGCAAATGCAGGAAAGTCTGGTGGAGAGTTCTTTACCCCTCAGAGCGTGTCAAACCTTATAGCAAAATTAGCAATTCATGGCCAATCATCAATCAACAAAATATATGATCCAGCGGCTGGTTCTGGGTCACTCTTGTTACAAGCAAAGAAGCAATTTGATGAGCATATAATAGAAGATGGATTTTACGGTCAAGAAATAAATCATACTACATATAACCTTGCTCGAATGAATATGTTCTTACATAACATAAACTACGATAAATTTCATATAGCACTTGGAAACACTCTATTAGACCCTCATTATGCAGAGGATAAGCCTTTTGATGCAATAGTGTCTAATCCACCTTATTCAGTAAACTGGATAGGTAGTGATGACCCTACCCTTATAAATGATGATAGATTTGCACCTGCAGGAGTACTAGCTCCAAAATCAAAAGCAGACTTTGCCTTTGTACTTCACTCACTGAGCTACCTATCAAGTAAAGGTAGAGCCGCTATAGTATGCTTTCCTGGAATCTTCTATCGTGGTGGAGCAGAGCAAAAAATAAGAAAATACCTAATAGACAAAAACTTTGTAGAGACAGTAATATCACTAGCTCCAAATCTTTTCTTTGGAACCTCTATAGCTGTCAATATCCTAGTCCTATCAAAACATAAAACAGATAACAAAACCCAATTTATAGATGCAAGTGGAGCAGATTTCTACAAAAAAGAAACCAATAACAACGTCCTAACAGAAAAACATATAGAAGAAATAATGAAGATATTTGACACTAAAGAAGATATCCCTCATGTTGCAAAATGCGTAGATTATGAAGCTATAGTAGATAATGACTACAACCTATCAGTAAGCTCATATGTAGAAGCAAAAGACACAAGAGAAATAATAGATATAAATGAGCTAAATCAAGAAATAAAAACTACTGTAGCAAAAATAGACAAGCTAAGAACTGAGATTGATGAAATTATTGCAGAAATTGAGGTGTAAATTATGAATAACGAATTGCAATTTTTGATATACAATACACCCGAAGAAGATGTGTCTGTTAATGCTGTAGTAAAAGATGAAACCATTTGGCTCACACAAAAAGCTATGTCAGAGCTATTTGAAGTTGGTGTCCCTGCGATTTCAAAGCATTTGAAAAATATCTTTGAAGAACGCGAATTAGAAGAAAAAGTGGTTATTTCCATTTTGGAAATAACCACTGAACATGGTGCTATGGAGGGGAAAACTCAAACAAAGGCAACGAAGTTCTATAACCTTGATGCAATTATATCCGTTGGATATCGTGTTAACTCACGAAAAGCTACCAACTTCAGAATATGGGCAACAGGGATTTTAAAAGAATACATGACAAAAGGCTTTGCAATGGACGATGATCGCTTAAAACAAGGCAAAACAGCCTTTGGTAAAGATTATTTTAAAGAACTGTTGGAACGTGTTCGCTCTATTCGTTCAAGTGAGCGAAGAATTTGGTTGCAAATTACAGATATTTTTGCAGAGTGTAGCATTGATTACGACAAAAATGCCGAATTAACAAAGGAATTTTATGCAATGGTGCAAAATAAATTTCACTATGCCATTACAGGCAAAACAGCAGCAGAAATTATTGAGAGTCAAGCAGATAAAACCAAAAAAAACATGGGACTCACAACTTGGAAAAACTCACCTGATGGCAGAATTTTAAAAAGTGATGTTACAGTTGCTAAAAATTATCTTAATGAAAAACAGATAAGACAGCTTGAACGTGCAGTTACAGGCTATTTTGATTACATAGAAGATTTGATAGAGCGTGAAAACACTTTTACGATGAAAGAGTTTGCAACAAGTATAAACGAGTTTTTAGCATTTAGAAAATATGATATTTTAAAGGATAAAGGAAAAATTTCAAAAATACTTGCTGATAAAAAAGCAAAAGCTGAATATGATGAATTTAACAAAAATCAAAAGATAAATTCAGACTTTGAAAAAGAAGTGAAAAGGCTTTTGAAAAAAGGCGGTGGAAATAATGAGTAAACTTGAGGGATTAATAAAAGCACTTTGTCCTAATGGAATTGATGTTGAGTGGAAACCCTTAGGGAAGGTATTAGTGCGAACTAAAGGTACAAAAATAACTGCTGGTCAAATGAAAGAAATACACAAGGATAATGCTCCACTAAAAATATTTGCAGGTGGAAAAACTATAGCATTTGTTAATTTTGAAGATATACCAGAAAAAGATGTTAATCGCGAACCATCTATAATAGTGAAATCACGCGGAGTTATTGAATTTGAATATTATGATAAACCTTTTTCTCATAAGAATGAAATGTGGTCTTATCATTCAAAAAATGAAAATATTAATATTAAATTCGTATACTATTTTTTAAAGATAAATGAAGAATATTTCCAAAATATAGGTAGTAGAATGCAAATGCCACAAATTTCAACACCTGATACTGATAAATTCCTTGTTCCTATCCCCCCTCTAAAAGTACAAGAGGAAATCGTCCGCATTTTAGACACCTTTACAGAGCTTACAGCAGAGCTTACAGCAGAGCTTACAGCAGAGCTTACAGCTCGTAAAAAGCAATATACTTATTACCGTGACAAGCTACTTAGTTTTGAAGAAGTGGAAGTTGAGTGGAAAGAGCTAGGAGAAATTGGTAAATTTGTCTATGGATATGCTGCAAAAGCTCAAGAATCGGGAACAGCTAGATTTATTAGAATTACTGATATAAATATGAATGGCAAACTTATATCTTCAGATTCCAAATTTGTTGATATTTCAGATGAGAACAAAAAATTTATTCTGAAAAAAAATGATTTATTAATGGCGAGAACAGGAGCTACATATGGGAAAACCATGATATTTGAAGAAGATTACCCCGCAATCTTTGCTGGATTTTTGATTAAACTTGATTTTGATAAAAATATAATCAATCCTAAATATTACTGGCATTTTTCCCAGAGTGATTTTTTTTGGAATCAAGCCAATAAATTAGTGTCTGGTGGAGGACAACCTCAATTTAATGCTAATGTACTTAGACAGGTTAAAATTCCAATACCTTATCCGAATAATCAAGATAAATCCATAACAGAACAAGAACGCATAGTATCAATACTAGATAAATTCGATGCCTTAACATCATCAATCACTGAGGGTCTTCCTCGTGAGATAGAGCTACGTCAAAAGCAATACGAGTACTATAGAAATATGCTTCTTAGCTTTCCAAAACAGGAGGTCTAGTCATGGCAGAGTATAAAACTATTGCAGAATCAAAAAAATTCATAGTTTTAGATAAATATACTAAGTGTCCTCAGGTAAATGAAGCCTATCAGAGCGAATACAATCTAGAGAGGGAATTTATTACTGATTTAGAAAGTCAAGGCTATGAATATGTACAGGGAATGAATACAACTGAAAAGATGTTATCTAATGTGCGTATTCAGCTAGAAGAGCTTAATAAAGTTAAGTTTACTGATGCTGAGTGGGTCAGATTTTGTGAGCAGTATTTAGACAAGCCTAGTGATAATCATATTGACAAGACTCGCAAGATTCACGATAATTATATATTTGATTTTGTGTTTGATGATGGGCATATTCAAAACATCTATCTAGTAGATAAAAAGAATATTGCAAGAAATAAAGTGCAGGTTATTTCTCAATTTGAACAAAAAGGTTCTCATGCCAATAGATATGATGTGACTATCTTGGTTAATGGTCTACCTCTTGTACAAGTAGAGCTGAAAAAACGTGGGGTTGCAATACGTGAAGCCTTTAATCAAGTCCATAGATACAGTAAAGAGAGCTTTAACTCAGACAACTCTTTATACAAGTACATCCAGATTTTTGTGATTTCTAATGGTACTGATAGTAGATATTTTGCTAATACTACAAAGCGTGACAAGAACAGCTTTGATTTTACTATGAACTGGGCAAAATCAGATAATACTCTTATCAAGGATTTAAAGGATTTTACTGCTACATTTTTTCAGAAAAATACTCTGCTAAGTGTATTACTCAAATACTCAGTGTTTGATACTAGCGATATTCTTCTTATCATGCGTCCATATCAGATAGCTGCTACTGAGAGAATATTATGGAAGATAGAAAGCTCATATCAAGCCAAGAAGTGGAGAACTACTGAAAGTGGCGGATATATCTGGCATACTACAGGATCTGGTAAGACTCTTACTAGTTTTAAAGCTGCTAGACTAGCTACTGAGCTTAGCTTTATTGACAAGGTATTTTTTGTGGTAGATAGAAAGGACTTAGACTATCAGACTATGAAGGAATACCAGCGTTTTTCTCCTGATAGTGTCAATGGCTCAGAAAACACAATAGGACTAAAGCGAAATATAGGGAAGGATGATAACAAGATTATTGTTACTACTATTCAAAAGCTAAATAATCTAATGAAAAGTGAAACAGACCTAGCTATATATGATAAGCAGGTGGTGTTTATTTTTGATGAAGCTCACCGCTCACAATTTGGTGAAGCTCAAAAAAATATAAATAAGAAGTTTAAAAAGTTCTATCAATTTGGCTTTACAGGCACTCCTATATTCCCTGAAAATGCTCTAGGCTCTGAAACCACAGCCACAGTATTTGGCAGGGAGCTACATTCTTATGTAATCACTGATGCCATAAGGGATGAAAAGGTACTTAAATTCAAAGTAGACTACAATGATGTACGCCCAAAGTTCAAAGATATAGAATCTGAGCAAGATGAAAAGAAACTTACTGCTGCAGAAAATAAAGAAGCTCTTCTTCATCCTGTAAGGATTAAAGAAATATCCCAGTACATCCTCAATAACTTTAAAACAAAAACCCATAGGTTAATTCCTAATGCAAAAGGATTTAATGCTATGTTTGCAGTTAGCAGCGTAGATGCAGCCAAGCTATATTATGAAGCTCTAAATAATCTTCAAAAGGATAGTGAAAAACCTCTGAAAATAGCTACTATATTTTCATTTGCAGCAAATGAGGAGCAAAGTGCTATAGGGGAGATATTAGATGAAACCTTTGAACCCTCAGCTATGGACTCTAGTGCAAAAGAGTTCCTGAGTTTAGCCATTAAAGATTACAATGCTATGTTCAAGACCAATTATACTGTGGAAAGTAGTGAGTTTCAAAATTACTATAGAGATCTAGCTAAAAGAGTAAAGGAAAAAGAAATTGATTTACTCATTGTTGTAGGGATGTTTTTGACAGGATTTGATGCCTCTACTTTAAACACTTTATTTGTGGACAAAAATCTTAGGTATCATGGACTTATCCAAGCATATTCCAGGACAAACCGTATATATGATTCTACTAAAACCTTTGGCAATATCATTACCTTTAGAGACTTAGAACAAGCAACTATAGATGCAATTACATTATTTGGAGACAAAAACACTAAAAATGTTGTTCTAGAAAAAAGTTATACTGAATATATGAATGGTTTTGTTGATATCACAACTGGAGAAGCTAGAAGAGGATATCTTGATGTAGTAAAAGAATTAAAAGAGAGATTCCCAGATATAGACAACATAAGTACGGAAAAGGATAAAAAAGATTTCGCTAAGCTATTTGGTGAATATTTAAGAGTTGAAAACATTCTTCAAAATTATGATGAATTCACTGGACTAAAAGCAGTTCAAGAACTGGATATTACGAACCCAGAAGAAGTAGAAAAATTCAAAGAGGTTTACTACCTAAGTGATGAAGAAATAAAGGCTATGAAAGAAATTGAAGTTCCAAGCGAAAGAACCATCCAAGATTACCGTTCTAGCTACAATGATATTCGAGATTGGATAAGAAGAGAAAAAGCTGGAGAGGAAAAAGAAAAATCTAATATTGATTGGGATGATGTTGTATTTGAAGTGGATTTACTTAAATCCCAAGAAATCAATTTGGATTATATTCTAGAGCTTATATTTGAGCACAACAAGAAATCAAAGGACAAGGAAGCCCTAGTTGAGGATGTGCGTAGACTCATTCGTTCTAGTGTGGGAAACCGTGCAAAAGAAAGCCTAGTAGTTGACTTTATAAATCAGACAGACCTAGACAAAATCAAAGATAAGGCTAGCATCATAGATGAATTCTTTACATTTGCCCAGGCAGAGCAGCAGCGTGAGGCAGAAGAATTGATAGCCTCAGAAAAACTCAATGAAGAAGCTGCAAAGAGATATATATTAAGCTCATTAAAAAAAGAATATGCAAGTCAAAATGGAACTGAGCTAAATGAAATCCTTCCTAAGATGAGTCCTCTTAACCCTCAGTACCTTACAAAAAAGCAGAGCGTATTTCAAAAGATAGCTGCTTTTGTGGAGAAGTTTAAAGGGGTGGGAGGAAAAATCTAGAAAAGAAGAAAGTAAGTGATTGAATTAATATATCTAAAGATAGAATTAATTTAATACTTTTTTCATAATAAAAGAGGCTATTTTCGGATAGCCCCTTATATTGTGGATTAGTTTTAAAACTATATAAACTAGGTTTCAATCTTGGATTATTTAATTAAGCTGATTCAGTAGATGAATCCATAAAGCTTTTTAAAGCCTTTGAAAACTGGTCTGGACATGATGTCTTTTTGTTTCCACATCTGATGTCGGAAAGTCTGTCTATTGCCTCCTGCACATCCATTCCTTCTACAAGGCTTGAAAGTCCAATGAGATTTCCTGGACATCCTCCAACAAAATCAACTGATGTAATTTTACCATCTTCAACTTCGAATTTTATCTCTCTAGCGCAAACTCCGCTGGTCTTATATGTAAGCATTCTTTTCCTCCTGAATATACTTTTGATTTATCAATAACATTATGAGATATAAGACTTCATGTGTCAATATCTAGGAATGATTTATCAGACTTTCAATAATAGAGCTATATATATTAGATGCATCTTCCTTCCAGTTGTCACAAATAGTTTTAGCGGTCTTATTTGTAGGAACCTTTAAATCTATGTTTATATAAGGTATCTTTCCATCCAAAATCTGAAGCTTTACATCAAATTCTCCATCCTTGATTTTTTTAAACTCAGCCTTTACTTCTCTATCTCTTAGGATATTTTCTCTGTTTTCAAATACATATACATCAAGAGAATCCTTTGTACCTGATGGGATTCTATTTTCAAAATACTTAAGGGCCGTGATTCCTTTAGGAGATATGCTAAACAAAGAGTGTCCCTCTTCCTCTATAGAGCTGACAAGGTTTGCATCCTTAAGTTCATGAAGATATTGCTGGAGAGAAAAATAATCCAGTATATCATTTTCCATAAATATATTTATAATCTGACTATTGCTAAGGGGAATTTCCATTTTTGACAAAATATACAAAATATATAGTTTGTTAATGGCAAGTTCATTGGAGGATTTTTCAAACATCTAATCACCTCATATATAAATTTTAAATAATATAATTTCATTAATTAAAGTATAGCTTTATTGTGCCACCAAAGAGGAAATATATCAATAGGAATATACTTCATATAAGCAAGTTTATATTCTTGATATTAATAGGATACTCACGTATAATCACAATAAAGGTAAAGAGAGTTTAGTTTTAAAGATTTTAAGGAGAAATAATATGAATCTCAATATGAATTATTTAATAACATTTATTTTTATACTGTTTTTAATTCTAGTAAGCATACAATATACCCTAAATCAGATATTAAAGGTATTAAAAGAAATAAGAAAGACTCAGCTTGCAAAGGAATTTTTTAAAGATGAGGGGAATAGTAGATAGAAGTCGTTGACAAAATTATGCTTATTATTTACAATTATCATCAAATATTGTTTGGAGGTAGGAAATGGATATTGATAAAAAGGTATGGGAAGTACTCTGTTCTGAAGAGGATATTAAAAATAGAGTGAAAGAGTTAGGTGAGCAGATAACAAAGGATTACAAAGGAAAAAAACTTTTTGTAATTTCTCTACTTAAAGGAAGCTTTGTATTTACTGCTGACCTTGTTAGAGCAATAGATCTTCCTGTTAAAATAGGATTTATGACTACATCAAGTTATGGACACAGTGAAAGCACTAGCGGAACTGTGAAAGTAGTGTCTGATGTAAATGACAATTTAGAAGGGTACGACGTTTTAGTAGTTGATGATATAGTGGATTCAGGAATTACAATGAACTTTGTGCTGAAGCATTTAAAGGAAAAAGGACCAAACTCAGTAGCTTGTTGCGTACTACTAGACAAGCCGAGCAGAAGGCAAGCAGAAGTAGATGCAAATTATGTAGGCTTTACTATAGAAGATAAATTTGTAGTAGGATATGGACTTAACTATGGAGATTATTATAGAAACATTCCATATGTATTTGCAGTAACAGATAAAGACAGAGACTAAAGATATATTAAGCCTTTCATCTTATTTAAACAATACAAAGATGAAGGGCTTTTTTTAGTTATATTTATAAAGATTAAAAAGCTGTACTTTGGGATATGATATAATAAAGTAATAATTAGATTAATTCAAAGTATTCTATACAGGAGGCATAAAAATTGAAAATAATAGTGGCTGACGATTCTTCTTTTGTGAGAAATATTATAGTGAAATCCATTAAAACCAATATAGAGAATATTGAAATAATAAGCTGTGTAAATGGAAAAGAAGTATGGGACTGCTGGGATGAGCATAATCCCAAATGGCTTGTTACAGACCTTTTAATGCCAGAGATGACTGGTCAGGAATTAATAAAAAAGCTTAATGATGCGGGGAAAAACCCTAATGTTATAGTTATTTCTGCGGATATACAAAAAGGAACAAAGGAAGAGCTAGAAGCCTTAAATATAAAGCATCAAATAAATAAACCGCTAAACCCAGAAAAGCTCCAGACATTAATTGATATTTTAGGGGGGGCTTAAAGTGTTAAATGAAGATCAAAATGACCTTTTGAAAGAGCATATAAATGTATTTATAGGGAAGTCTGCAAACATGCTTTCCGAAATGGCAAATCAAAGGGTTCTTCTAAAGGTTCCTGAAATAGAAGTGATTGACGTGAGGAATATGACAAAGAGCAATAGGCCTCTTTTTCAGCATGGGCACATAGTATCTTCTTCTATGAAATTTGGAGATGATTTTTCAGGGAAGGCAATGTTAATATTCCCTGCAGAAAAAGCTAAGATATTAGTTGATTCATGTATGGGAGAATATGATACTTCATACTCCTATAATCCTGAGGATATTCATCTTATAGATACAGACTTTGACGTTTTAAAAGAAATTAGTAATGTGATTCTTAATTCTATAATTGGAGAATTTTCAAATCTAATTGGCACAAAAGTTGATTTTTCTATACCAGATGTAGAACTTATTTTTGTTTCTGAAAACGAACAAAAAATGTACTTGAAATCAAGTGTTTATATGCTTATAATGTATACCAGCTTTTTCCTTGAAGAAACTCAGGTAGAAGGTGCGGTAGTAGTTGCTCTTGGTCTTGAATCTCTCAATATGCTAATAAGAAAAATTGATGAAATCTTAGGAGAATATGATGAATGATTTTTTAGATGATTTAATTGATAAATTAGACATAGGAGTAGTAATCATAGATATTAATATGAATATAGTTTCATGGAATCAATGGATGGTCAAAAAAAATCATATAAGTAAAGAGGATTCTCTTGGGCAGAAAATCTTTTTATATGCCCCAAAATTAAAAGAAAAGTCTTATATGGAAATTATAGAAGATGTAATTAAAACGGGAAATTCTAGGTTTTTATCTGGAGCACTTCATAAAAATCTATTTCAAAACTCTCAAACCCCTGAAAATGATTCAGTAATGCAAAATCTCCAAATTTCTAAACTAAAAGAAAATGAGCTCTTGCTGATACAGGTATCGGATATAAGTAGCCAGTACAAAAAGGTTCAAAAAATGAAAAACTTTATACAAGACCTTGAGATAGAAAACACAGAAATGAAAAAAGTGGAGCAGCAAACCAAGCTTATGGCATTGCATGATCCTCTTACAGGACTCCCAAATAGAACATTTGTCATGCAGAGACTTGAGCAGTGGCTAGAACTCTCAAAGGTAGCATGTGAAAAGCTAGGAGTTTGTTTTATAGATGTGGATTATCTTAAGATGATAAATGATACCCATGGGCATCATGTAGGTGACGAGGTTTTGAAATTGTTTTCAACTATACTAAAAAAGAGTATCAGAAAAAGTGATTTTGTGGGAAGAATATCAGGGGATGAGTTTATAGTAATACTTCCAAACCTAGCTGATATATCAGAAGTGGAAAAAATTGCAAAATCCATTATAAATAATTATAAAAAACCTTTTATGATTGAAAATAAATCAATAGAAATAAGCTGCTCCATAGGGATTGCTATTTATCCAGAGAATGGAATTTCTTCAAAGGAGCTTTTACTTGAAGCAGATAAAAGCCTTTATGAAGTAAAACAATCGGGAAGATGCGGATACAGTATATCAAAATTTTAAATAAATATGAAATATAAGGAGCTCTGATTTGATGAAAAGCCTTTTATCCAACACCTTATACTTAGCTCTAGCAGTTCTTTTTCTCACATTTGGGGCATATTTCCAGATGAGAGATATATTTACAGGGCTTATAATAACGGAGCTTTTGATTATTGCTCTGCCAGCCTTTATATTTGCAGAGGTTTTTTCAGACCTTGATGGAAAGATAAAAGAGGGCGGAAGAAAGCTTTTAAATGCTTTTAACTACTTGAGACTTAAAAAAACTACCTTTGAAAACATTAAAAAAGCTATAGTTATAACATTTATAACCTATCCTATAGCAGTATTTTTCAATCTAATAATAATATATATCATGGGATACCTTGGTTATTATAATGTTCCTCAGGTTCCTATGGCTACAGATACTACTGAGCTTTTTTATTATCTTTTGATACTGGCTCTTTTGCCAGGAGTATGTGAAGAGTTATTGTTTAGGGGATTTTTTCTTAGGGCAAATGAGGAATATGGTTATAGGTATTCGATTTTTTATAGTGCAATCCTATTTGCACTGTTTCACTTCAATATATACAATTTTGCTGGACCTCTAATTCTTGGAATAGTCTATGGATACGTTACAAGGATTACAAGGTCAGTATGGCCTGCTATAATAGCCCATACTGCCAACAATGCAATAGCAGCTTCACTAGGATTTTTAGTGACTGTGTATGGACCAGAGACATCTGTAGATTTAGAATCTATATTTCAGGATCCAGTTTCCATGATAATTGAGCTTTCTATGCTGGCTGTAGTTGCTCTTATAGCTTTCCTGCTTTTAAAATCAATAATCAAAAGCCTTAGGAAAAGCAATGATTATATTGAAGTAGTAGCTACTAAAATAGAAAAACCATCTATTTTATCGTATGTACCTATTGCGATTACAGTTGGATTTTTTATAATAATAAACTACATGTATCTAATGAGCTGATTTTAGATAACAAAAAAGGAAGAGGCATGCCTCTTCCTTTTTATAAGATAAATACTAAAGGGGGAGTGGGAAAATAGTATTATCTTTTGGACAAGTGAAATTATATCAAGTATAAATTCAAAAAGCAACAGAGAAGGAAAAAGATGTAAAATATAGATATTTACGATTATTCTAAAAAATCTTACATATGGACATCCATTCCTATAAGTATTATTATATGTAAGATAAGGGGAGATTACATGAAAGCATATACTTATTTACCTATGATATACGATGATATGATGCAAGAGATAGATTATGATATGTGGCTTGAATATTTAGTCAATCTAATTAAAAAGCAGGGTAGTGATGTAAAGAATATACTTGAACTAGGATGTGGGACTGGAAATATAACCCTCAAGCTTTTAGAAAATGGTTATGAAATAGTAGGGATAGATTACTCGGATGAGATGCTTGAGATAGCAAGGGAAAAGACCCTTGAATATGATTCGAAAGTATTTTTTCTTAGTCAGGATATTACAGAACTAGATCTTGATATATATGAGATTGATTGTGTTATAGCTGTAAATGACACCTTCAATTATATTTTAGAAAACAATGAACTTAAAGATATATTCAAATATATATATGATAGACTAAAAAAGGGTGGAGCCTTTGTATTTGATATAAGCAGCTTTTATAAGCTATCTGTTGTTTTAGGAAACAACACCTTCGGAGAAACTCAGGATGATAAGGCATACATATGGGAAAATTTTTATGACGAACTTGATGAAACGGTTCATATGGATATTAATATTTTTCAAAAGGAAAATAAAAACTATGCAAGATATGAAGAATCCCATATTCAAAAAGCCCACAAAACAGATAAAATGATAAAGCTACTTGAGGATGCAGGCTTTGAAAATATTTTGGTTTATTCGGACTTTAAATATAGTGAAAGCATAAGTGAAGATGCACAGAGAATATTTTTTTCATGTAGAAAATAATAAAACCTGATTTTATATAATAAAGGAGAGAGAAATTTGAGTCATGTATTAAGAGGAGCGTCAAAGGACGGCTCTATAAGAATATTTGTAGCAGATACAACAAGTCTTGTAGAAGAGGCAAGAAGCTATCATCATACTTCCCCAGTAGTTTCGGCTGCGTTTGGAAGAGTTCTTACTGCAACCAGCATAATGGGAATAATGATGAAAGGTGACAAGGATAAATTAACAGTAATTGTAAAAGGAAATGGACCTATAGGAAGTTTGACTGCAGTTTCTGACTCTAAGGGAACAGTAAAGGGTTATCCTTTTAATCCAGTTGTAAACATTCCATTAAGACCTGATGGTAAGCTAGATGTAGGCTCTGCTGTAGGTAGTGAAGGAGTACTCAGTGTAATCAAGGACCTTGGAATGAAGGAGCCTTACAATGGACAGTTTGAACTTGTCAATGGGGAAATTGCCGAAGATCTTACAGCATATTTTGCATATTCTGAGCAGCAACCATCTGCAGTAGCTTTAGGTGTTCTTGTGGATGTAGATTATAGTATTAAAGCTGCTGGAGGATTTATAGTTCAATTAATGCCAGATGCGAAGGAAGAATCCATAGAGACTCTTGAAAAAAATCTTAGTAGTATAAGCTCTATTTCTCACATTATAGAAGAGGGAGCTACAACAGATGAAATACTAAACATTATAATGAAGGATTTGGATCCTGTAGTTTATGATAAGATTGATATAAAATATCTTTGTGATTGTAGTAGAGAAAGAATTGAGCAGGCGCTTATAAGCCTTGGAAATAAAGAAATAGAAGATATTATAATAGAAGATGAAAAGGCTGAAATTATATGCCATTTCTGTAATAAAAAATACCATTTTGATAAAGAGGAGCTCAAGGGACTGATTGAATAGTCTATATCAAAAAAATATTATTATCTATAATGCTTTTCATTCATTTATTGAAGAAAACGCATGAAAAATTTCAAGCAAAAAATATACCAACTATCTTAAAAGTCGGTATATTTTTTTGCAATAAACCTCAAAGTTTGATAGAATTCAATTAAGAGGTTTGTATACGTATGATATTATAATTATATTTTGAAATATTCTAATTCATATATAGGCTTATAGAAGGAGAATGCAACATGAAGATGAGTTTTGGGCTAGAGCTTAATCAGACTCAGAAGATGATACTTACAACTGAGCTCAAGCAGTCACTTGAAGTACTTCAGATGAACAGATTTGAACTTGAAAAACTTATAAACGAAGAGATAAACGAAAATCCTACAATTGAAGCCACAAAAAAAGATGAAATCGACTGGGAAAAATATATTAAAGATATGAGTGAGAATACATATAAGATTTCAAAATCTCTTTATGAAGTTCAGGATGAGGATTCAGAGCATAATCCTGAAAACTTTATAAAGGAAAAGATAAATATGTATGACTATCTAGAGGGACAGCTCAGACTCTTAAAAATTTCTGGTCATGTTTTTAAAGGAGCTTGCTATATCATAAGGACTCTTGACAAAGATGGCTATTTTAAGGAGCCTCTTGAAAGCGCTTCCATAAATGCAGAAATATCCTTAAAGGATATGAAAAAATCCCTACAAGCAGTACAGAGTCTTGAACCTTCAGGGATAGGAAGTAGAAGTATAGAGGAATGTCTTATTATTCAGTTAAGAGAAAATGAAAAGCATGATGAGATTCTTGAAAGTATAATAAAAAACGATTTGGGATTAATCGGAAATAAAAAATATAAGGAGCTTTGTAAAAAATATTCTATAACAGAAGATACCCTTAGAAGATATATAGGTGAAATAAGGTCACTAGAACCAAGACCTGCGAGAGCACTGGATAATGAAGACAGCAAATATGTCTTTCCAGATGTAGTTGTTGAGAAATCAAATGCAGGTTTTTTTGTAAGGTCAAATGATGATAGTCTTCCAAAGCTCACTATAAACAATTTTTATCAGTCTATGATTAAAAATAAGGAGGCTGGAGAAGCAAAGGAATACATAAAAGATAAGCTTCAAAAATCCCTTCTTCTTATTAAAAACATAGAGCAAAGAAAAAATACAATCCTAAAGGTTGCACAGGAAATTGTAGATTCTCAGCATGAATTTTTTGAAAAGGGAAAAGGGAGTATTAAACCTATGATACTAAAGGATATAGCTGAGAGGACGGGATATCATGAATCCACTATATCAAGAACCGTAAATGGAAAATATATGCTCACACCCTATGGTTTATTTGAATTTAGATATTTCTTTGGAAGTGGTCTTATGGATGATTCAGGAGAGATGATATCTAATTTAAATGTTAAGGACAAAATAAAAGCACTTACAGATAAAGAAAACAAGAAAAAGCCCCTTAGTGATCAAAAAATATGTGACTTACTCAATAAAGAGGGTATAAATATATCTAGGCGTACTGTTGCGAAGTATAGAGAAGAACTGCAAATTCCATCATCATCTTCTAGAAAAGAAATTTAGAAGAAGCAGATTTTTTCGAAAAATAGACTTGAAAAATATAATTCTATAGGTTAAAATTAAATTAGAAGCGGGACGGTAAAGACTGATGCGGTCTGAAAATGTCCCGCATGATTTTACTCACACAGGGACGCTAATGAATAGAGCGGGCACTTTTAGTCCCTCTAGGAGGTTTTAAAGTGAAAAAACTTGTTGATATTCAGAGGAAAATTGTGCCTGAAATACTTGAAATTATGGAAAAAAGATATTTTCTTTTAAAAGAGATATCAATGTCAGGTCCTGTAGGAAGAAGAACCCTATCAGCAAAAATGGGTCTTTCAGAAAGAGTTGTAAGGTCTGAGGTTGAATTTTTAAAATCTGAAGGTCTCATAAATGTTGAGGTATCAGGAATGATAATAACCCATGAGGGTACTGACGTATTAGAAAATCTTATGGAGTTTATCTCAGAAATTAAGGGTATAAGTAAACTTGAAGAGTCGATTACAAATAGACTTGGAATAAAAAAGACTATAATAATCCCATCGCAGCTCCAGTCAGATACAGATTTTGTAAATGATATGGCAAAGGCGGCAGGGAGATATTTCTTGTCAGAGATTAAAGGACATAAGACAATAGGAATTACAGGAGGAACCACCATGTATTCCTTTGCAAACTGTCTGCCTCAATCAAAAAAGCAGTCAGAAGTCACTATAGTTCCAGCCAGAGGAGGTCTTGGAGAAGAAGTTGAGATTCAAGCAAATAATATAGCTGCAATGATATCCAAAAAATTAAATGGAAATTATTCTCTCCTTCATGTTCCTGACAATATAGATAAAAGTATAATTGAAAGCATAATAAGCCTTCCTCAGGTAAAAAGTACTGTAGAAGCCATAGACAATATAGACATGCTGATATTTGGCATAGGAAATGCAGAAGATATGGCTAAAAGACGAAAAACAAGTTTTGAAGAGTTTGAGCTTATAAAGAAAAAAGGTGCTGTATCTGAGGCCTTTGGTCACTACTTTAATATAGAGGGTGAGCAGGTCCATGAAACCAGTACTATAGGCATTAAACTTGACAAATATAAAGAGCTTAAGGACATCATAGGTATAGCAGGAGGAAAAAGAAAGGCAGAAGCGATACTATCAATAGCTAGAATTAATAGCAACCTAGTACTTGTAACAGACGAAAGTGCCGCCCAGTATTTATTAAAACTTACAGGCGGAGAAAAATAATCATATATATTCATATTATTCAAGGAGGTTTTTACAAATGTTAAAAGTTGCAATCAACGGGTTTGGAAGAATAGGAAGAAACGTACTTAGAGCTTATTTTGAAAATGGCGGAAAAGAGAAGTTTGGGTATGAAATAGTTGCAATAAACAACCCGGGAGATCCTTCTTCCCTTGCACATCTTTTCAAATATGATTCTTGCTTTGGAATCTATAATGGAGATGTTGAAATTAAAGATGGTAAGTTTATCGTTGATGGCTTTGAAATATCAATAGTAGGAGATAGAGATCCAGCTAAGCTTCCTTGGAAAGAACTAGGAATTGATGTAGTTGTAGAGTCTACTGGAGTATTTGTGGATAGAGAAGGTGCATCTAAGCATATAGAAGCTGGAGCTAAAAAGGTAGTAATATCAGCTCCTGCTAAAAACGAAGACGTAACTATAGTTATGGGAGTAAATGAAGAAAATTACAATCCAAGTGAGCATAATATAATCTCTAATGCTTCTTGTACTACAAACTGCCTTGCTCCATTTGCAAAGGTTATAGATGAAAAATTTGGAATAGTTAAAGGTCTAATGACTACTGTTCACTCATATACAAACGATCAGGGACTACTTGATCAAAACCATAAAGATCTTAGAAGAGCAAGAGCAGGAGCGTTATCAATAATTCCTACTACAACTGGAGCTGCAAAAGCAGTATCTCTTGTACTTCCTCAATTAAAAGGAAAACTAAACGGATTTGCCCTAAGAGTACCAACTCCTACAGTTTCTGTAGTTGACCTAGTTGTAGAGCTTAAAGAAAGTGCAACTGCAGAAGAGATAAATGCAGCACTTAAAGAAGCTTCTAAATCAGAAAAAATGAATGGAATCTTAGGATACACAGATGAGCCACTTGTTTCTATAGACTTCAAAAAAGATTCAAGATCTTCAATAATAGATGGTCAATCTACAATGGTTATGGAAGGAAACATGGCAAAGATTGTTTCTTGGTATGACAATGAGTGGGGTTACTCTTGCAGAGTAGTAGATCTTGTTGCTTACATGGTAAAAAAAGGAATCTAATATATTAAATTATAGAGCCCATGCACCCGTAAGGGGCTGGGCTTTTAATCGTATTCACATTTTGAAATAGATTAATTGTTTTTTAAATAAATTGGATTTTATTGCAAAAGGAGAGATGGGCTTTGTCAATGTTAAATAAAAAGAGTGTTAAGGATATAGATGTAGCTGGGAAAAAGGTAATAGTAAGATGTGATTTTAATGTTCCTATGAAAGATGGAGATATTACGGATGACAGAAGAATAAAGGGAGCACTAGAGACTATAAACTATCTTACTGAAAAGAGTGCTAAGGTAATCCTTATGTCACACCTTGGAAGACCAGACAAAAAATACGAAGCAAAATATTCCCTAGCACCAGTGGCAAAAAGACTTTCGCAGCTTACTGGCAAAGAAGTAAAGCTTGCAGAAGATGAAAATGTGGTTGGAGAGAATGCAAGAAAGCTTGTATCAGAAATGAGTGAAGGGGATATAGTTCTTCTTGAAAATGTTAGATTTGTAAAGGGAGAAACTAAAAACGATCTTGATTTTGCAAAAGAACTGGCTTCATTAGCTGATGTATTTGTAAATGATGCATTCGGTACAGCCCATAGAGCTCACTCTTCTACAGCTGGAGTAGCTGAATATCTTCCATCTGCAATGGGCTTTCTTATAGAAAAGGAAGTTTCGATAATGGGTAAGGCTCTTGAAAATCCTGAAAGACCTTTTGTGGCTATACTAGGTGGAGCTAAGGTTTCTGACAAGATATCAGTTATAGAAAACCTTATGGAAAAGGTAGATACACTTATTATAGGTGGGGCGATGGCATACACATTCAAAAAGGCTGAAGGTATAGCGATAGGTTCATCAATGGTAGAGGATGATAAATTAGACCTTGCTAAAGAACTTATGGAAAAAGCTAAGGAAAAAGGAGTGAAACTTCTTCTTCCGATAGACCATATGGTTGCAAAGGAATTTAATGAAACTTCAGAATCTATGGTTACAGAGTCTGATAATATACCTGAAGGATTTATGGGACTTGATATAGGAACAAAAACAATAGAGCTTTTTGAGAATGAACTAAAAGCTGCAAAGACAATCATATGGAATGGACCTATGGGAGTATTTGAGATGGCTAAGTTTGCAACCGGTACAAAATCCCTTGCAGAGATACTTGCAAATACAGATGCAGTTTCCATAATTGGTGGAGGAGACTCTGCAGCAGCTGTGGAGCAGCTTGGATATGCAGAGAAAATGACTCATATATCTACAGGGGGAGGAGCATCTCTTGAATTCTTAGAAGGAAAAATACTTCCTGGTATAGATGTATTAGAAAGTAAATAAGGCAGATTATTCATTATACAAGGAGGGTGAAATGAGAAAACCAATAATTGCAGGAAACTGGAAGATGCATAAAACTATAAATGAAGCAAAGAGCTTTGTTGAGGAGATCAAAGGAAGCATTAAGGAAACTGATGTAGAAGCAGTGATCTGCGCTCCGTACACAATCCTCAAAGATTTAAAAGAAGTAACTAAGGGAACAAATATAAAGGTTGGAGCTCAAAATATGCATTTTGAAGAAAATGGAGCATTTACTGGAGAGATATCTCCTCTTATGCTTAAAGACCTTGAGATAGATTATGTAATTATAGGACACTCAGAGCGAAGACAGTATTTCAATGAAACAGATGAGACTGTAAATAAAAAAGTGAAAAAAGCTCTAGAGCATAGCATTATTCCAATAATGTGCGTAGGAGAAAGCCTTGAGGAGCGTGAAGCTGGAGATACTAAATCTATAGTAAAATCTCAGGTTGAAAAAGGACTTGAAGGAATTAATCATGAAGATATAAAAAAAATAGTAGTAGCATACGAACCAATCTGGGCTATAGGTACTGGAAAAACAGCTTCAAGTGAAGATGCCAACGAAGTAATAGCTTATATTAGAGAGGTTATCAAAAATGTATCTTCTGAAGATATCTCAGAAGAAATAAGAATCCAGTATGGCGGAAGTGTAAAACCTTCAAATGTAGAGGAAATAATGAATCAAAGTGATATAGATGGGGCACTAGTAGGTGGAGCATCTTTAGAGCCTAAGGACTTTATAGAGCTTGTTAATTTTTAAGGAGAGTAAAGAATGAGAAAACCTGTTGCATTAATTATACTAGACGGATTTGGATATCTGCCTACAGAGAAAGGAAATGCTGTAAAGCAAGCAAATACTCCGGTATTTGACTCCATATTTGAAAACTATCCCCATACTTTAATCGGTGCTGGGGGAGAAGATGTGGGCCTTCCAGATGGACAAATGGGAAACTCTGAGGTAGGGCACCTAAACATTGGTGCAGGAAGAATTGTTTATCAAGAACTTACAAGAATTACAAAAGAAATAAAAGAAGAAAATCTATTTAAAAATCCACATCTTTTAAAGGCTATGAATAATGCAAAAAATGAAGGGAAAGCACTTCATTTTATGGGGCTTTTATCGGATGGAGGCGTACACTCGCATATAGATCATCTTAAAGGACTTATCCTTATGGCTAAAAGAGAGGGAGTGAAAAATGTCCTAGTTCATGCCTTTATGGATGGCAGGGATACCCATCCAGATAGCGGAAGAGGATATATAAAAGAAATAGAAGACTATATGAAGGAGCAGGGAATAGGAAAGATAGCTACCATCTCAGGACGATACTACGCCATGGATAGAGACAAGAGATGGGAAAGAGTCAATCTTGCCTATGATGCAATAGTAAATAGAGAAGGGCAAAAATTCGAGCATGCAATGTCTTGCATAGAAAAAACCTATAACGAAAAAATTACAGACGAATTTATAATTCCATCTGTTATAGGAGAAGCATCTCCCCTAAAAGAAGGAGATTCAGTAATATTCTTTAACTTTAGACCAGATAGAGCAAGAGAACTTACAAGGGCAATAGTTGATGAAACTTTTGATGGATTTAGCAGAGACTTTTTCAGCACAGTATATGTGACTCTTACAGAGTATGATAAATCAATGCCAAATGTAGATGTAGCATATAGACCACAGACATTAGAAAATACATTAGGTGAGTATCTAGCATCTAAAGGAAAGAGTCAGCTTAGAATAGCTGAAACAGAAAAATACGCTCATGTAACCTTCTTCTTCAATGGTGGAAGAGAAGATTCCTACGAAAATGAAGCTAGGATTCTTGTTCCTTCACCAAAGGTTTCAACATATGACCTAATGCCTGAAATGTCTGCTTATGAAGTTACGGATAGGCTTATAGAGGACTTAAATAATGATCCTAAAGACCTTATAGTGCTAAACTATGCAAACCCTGATATGGTGGGACATACTGGAATATTTGAAGCGGCTGTAAAAGCTGTAGAGACTGTGGACATATGTCTTGGGAGAGTACTTGATAAAGTAAGAGAGCTCGGTGGTGTAGCTCTTGTTACTGCTGATCATGGAAATGCAGAGCAGATGTTTGATGCAAATGGAGGACCTTTTACAGCTCATACCACAAATAAAGTTCCCTTTGTATTAGTTGATGACGCAGCAAAAGATGCAAAGCTAAGAGAAGGTGGTAGACTTTCAGATTTTGCACCTACGATACTTGATTTAATGAGTATTGAAAAACCACAAGAAATGACAGGAACTACACTAATACTGAAGTAAAAGTTATATTAAAATAATATAAAACTTAGGAGGAAACAAATTATGTTTATTACAGATGTATATGCTAGAGAGATACTTGATTCAAGAGGAAACCCAACTGTAGAGGTAGAGGTAGTATTAGAATCTGGAGAGATGGGAAGAGCAGCAGTACCATCAGGAGCATCAACAGGGATATACGAAGCTGTAGAGCTTAGAGATGGAGATAAAGGACGTTACCTTGGAAAAGGAGTACAAAAGGCAATCGAAAACGTTAATGAAATCATAGCTCCAGAGCTTGAGGGAATGAATGTATTTGATCAAGTAGGCATAGACAACCTTCTTATAGAGCTTGATGGAACAGACAACAAAGGAAAACTTGGAGCAAATGCTATCCTTGGGGTATCTATGGCAGTAGCTAAGGCAGCTGCTGAAGAGCTTGGACTTCCACTGTTCCAGTACGTTGGAGGAGTGAATGCTAAGGTTCTTCCAGTTCCAATGATGAACATAATAAACGGTGGAGAGCATGCAGACAATAACGTGGATATACAAGAATTCATGGTAATGCCTGTAGGTGCTGATTCTTGGGCAGAAGCACTAAGAATGGGTGCTGAGATATTCCACTCTCTTAAATCAGTATTAAAAGGAAAAGGACTAAACACTGCAGTAGGTGATGAAGGTGGATTCGCACCTAACCTTGGTTCAAACGAAGAGGCTCTTTCATCTATAGTTGAAGCTATAGAAAAAGCAGGCTACAAGCCAGGAGAAGAAATAATGATTGCAATGGATGCAGCTGCATCATCATTCTATAGTAAAGAAAAAGGAAAATACGTACTTGCAGGAGAAGGTAAAGAGCTTTCATCTGAAGAAATGGTTGCATTCTATGAAGATATGGTATCAAAGTATCCAATCATATCTATTGAAGATGGACTTGATGAAAATGACTGGGATGGATTTAAGCTTATGACAGAAAAGCTTGGAAGCAAAATCCAAATAGTTGGAGATGACCTTTTTGTTACAAATACTAAGAAGCTTGAAGAAGGTATACAAAAAGGAATAGCTAACTCTATCCTTATAAAGCTAAACCAAATAGGAACAATCACAGAGACTCTAGATGCTATAGAAATGGCAAAAAGAGCTGGATACACAGCAGTTATATCTCATAGATCTGGAGAAACTGAAGATACTACAATAGCTGATCTTGTTGTTGCAGTAAATGCAGGACAAATAAAAACCGGTGCTCCATCAAGAACAGATAGAGTAGCTAAATACAACCAGCTTATAAGAATAGAAGAAATGATTGGGGAAGTTGCTCAATACGCGGGTATGAAAGCATTTTACAACATAAAAAAATAATTATTAGAAAAGTAGTTTCTTGATTTAAAGATTTGAAAAGATTGAATTAAATATAAAAGTCCTATTTTGGAGAACTAAAATTCCTGAAATAGGGCTTTTTATTTTGGATAAAAAATTATTTTTATCACTATTAAAAAGGGTTTTAAACCTAAACTTGTAACTCTTGACTAAGTTGATATAAGATAAGTTTAATTTTCATATGAAAGGGGTAGAGTTTAATTAGATAGGAAAAGGATGTGATAGAAATTTGAACATATTTAATGAAAAATTGAGAGAGGTTTTTTTATCGGTACTTCCGGTTACTTTGATAGTTATTTTATTAAGCTTTACAGCAGTGCCTATAGGGTCAAGCCTTATATTTAGATTTATAATAGGAGCTGTTATAATAACCTTTGGCTTAACATTATTTCTACTAGGAGTAGATTTAGGAGTGACTCCCTTAGGAGAGATACTAGGAGAAGAAATTACAAAAAGAAACAAGTTGTGGATAGTTATAGCTGGAGCACTCATACTTGGTTTTTTTATTTCCTTTGCAGAGCCTGGACTTTTAATACTTGCAAACCAGATAGATACAATCACTCTTGGGAGTATATCAAGCAACACAATAATGATTGTTGTATCAGTGGGAATAGCTGGTATGATGGTATTAGGATTTTTAAGAATACTCTTTGATTTACCACTGTATATAATACTAAATGTATCATATTTTTTTGTATTAATACTTGGATTTTTTACATCGGAAGAGTTTTTAGCAATCGCCTTTGATGCATCGGGTTCCACAACAGGAGTGCTTGCTGTGCCTTTTATTTTGGCTCTTTCCCTTGGTATTTCTCTAAAGAAAAAGGATAGTAAATCCTCTGAAAAGGATAGTTTTGGACTTGTTGCAATAGCATCCGTTGGAGCGATTGCTTCAGTAATGATATTAGATGTGTTTAGCACTGCTGATGAGTTTTCAGGAACCTTATCTACAGATGCAGCTTCTCAGACATCTATAATAGGCACATTTATAAGAGAGATAAGACCAGCATTTTCTGATAGCTTAATAGCATTTTTGCCTCTAATTGTAATTTATATAATCACTTTTTTCGTTTCTAAATCTATAGGAAAGAGAAAAAACAGGAGAATGATAGTAGGTTTCGCATATTCTTTTATAGGACTAGTTCTTTTTTTTATTGGAGTAAATGGTGGTTTTATGGAGGTAGGGACATTTATAGGAAGCTATCTAGTTGAACAAGAGAGGTATATCTTTCTCATAGGGATTGGATTTGTACTTGGAGTAGTTACTATTCTTGCAGAGCCTGCAGTTTATGTACTTACTCACCAGATAGAAGAAGTCACGGCAGGATATGTAAAGCGAAGATCAGTCCTTATTGCCCTTGCAAGCGGGGTAGGGCTTGCTGTAGCACTTTCTATGGTTAGAATACTTACAAGTGATATAAGGCTGTGGCATTATCTTCTTCCGGGTTATATTATAGCCACTGGGCTTACATTTTTTGCACCAAAGCTCTTTGTTGGTATAGCTTTTGATGCAGGAGGAGTTGCAACAGGACCAATGACTGCTACATTTATTTTGGCATTTACCCATGGAGCGGCAAATAGCTATTGGCAGGCAGATCTTTTAATGGATGGGTTTGGTATGATTGCCATGGTTGCTATGATGCCTATAATTACACTACAGATTCTAGGCCTTGTATTTAAAGTGAAAAACACAAAAAATATTAGAAAGGAAACTCAGTCATCATGATAATTTATGATTTTAATATACTAATTTTGAATCATGGTATGGGAAGCAAAGTAATCAGTTTTGCCAAAGAGTGCGGTATATCAGGGGGAACTGTTATTATAGGGACTGGAACAGTAAGAAATTCCTTTTTAAGCTTCTTTGAGCTAAACAAATCTACAAAGGAAATAGTTTTGATTCTTGCAAATAGAGAGCTTGGATGTAGATTTCTAGAAAAAGCAAATGAAAAATTTAATTTTAAAAAGGAGAATCACGGAATTGCATTTTCCTTAGATGTATCTAAAATAATGGGTTTTGATAAATATAAAACTGATAAACTATACCAGTGTGAAAGTGAAGGAGAAGCCATGACAAATTACGATTCGATTTTTGTTATTGTGGATAAAGGAAGAGGAGAAGATGTAGTTGATGCTGCTAGTGAAGCAGGAGCACAGGGCGCAACTATAATAAATGCAAGAGGTTCAGGGATTCATGAAACCAGCAAGATATTTGCAATAGAGATAGAGCCTGAAAAAGAGATAGTACTTATTTTAGTAGAAAATAAAATTACAGATGATGTATGTATAAGAATTAATGAAAAAATAAAGTTAAATGAGCCAGGTAATGGTATATTATTTGTTCAAAATGTAAATAAAGCCTATGGTATATACAAAGACTAACTAATAAAATGGAGCAGGGAATTAAATTTTCCCCTCCATTTTTTTGAAAAATTATTACATCATACAGAACACAGTTCTTCTAATTTTTCCAAATTATGTAGATATATAAACCTTTTATTAAAGGATATTATATTATCCTCCTCCATTTTTCGAAGCTCTCTTGATAAGGTAGGTCTAGAAACATTCAAATGCTCTGCCCAGGTCTTTTTAGGGAATTTGAGCTTTATAGTATCACTATTTTGATTTTCCCTTTCTTCAAGTAAGAAATATGCAATTTTTCCAGGCACCGAATTTATAGAGAGAATTTCAATAGAGGTATTTAGATTAAGTACCCTAGTAGATACAGATTCCAAAAATTTAGTCATAATGTTTTCATCCCTAGAAAATAGTTTTATAAGATTATCTTTATTGATTAAAAAAATCAAACTATCTTCACATGAAGTGATTGTAGAAGGATAGTAGTCTATTTTTGCAAAAATTGAAGCATCTGCAATAAGCTCATACTCGAATCTTCTGCTTACAACTACAGATTTTCCACTAGCAAAAATCTTTTGCACATCAATACTCCCACTTATTACTATTCCAAGTGTATCTGCCCTCATATGAGGAGAAAATATGACTTCATTTTTTTTAAATGATTTAACTGTAAAATTTATATCTGAAAAAAGAGAATTCAAATCATTATAATTTAAATGATTAAATAAATTGCAGTTAATTAGTTGTCTTATTACCGCGTCCATTGCTTTTCCCCTTTAGCTAACAAAATTTAAAAAATGTATCGTGAGATACTTTTTTATTATAAATCTAACGATATAATCAGTATAAACGATAATGATTATCGCAGTCAAACGAATTAGGTTTTCGCATTAAATTAATTGGTGTATTTTTCTGTGAAAAACATATTAATTAGTTGCTTTTGTGGTTTAGGAAGTTTGCATAAGGAGGCAGTTATTTTGTATAGCTTAGGAATAGATATAGGATATTCATCAATTAAATTAGTACTTATAGACTCAGATCTTAAAGTCTTAGAAAATCACTATATCTTACATAAAGGAAGAGTAAAAGAGGAACTAAATAAAAACATAAATAGTCTTATAGAAAAATATGGAGAGATGATTACATTTGGGGGATTCACGGGACAGGGAAGCAAATCATTATCCACAGATAGCGAATTTAGCTGGATTAATGAAGTTACTTCACTGGTTCGAGGAGGTAAATCCTTTGATGAAAATATAGACTCTATAATAGAGATAGGAGGGCAAAGTTCCAAATATATTACAAATATGTCAGATGAAAAAAGCTCCCCTATAAAGATATCTATTAACTCCAACTGCTCAGCAGGTACCGGCTCATTTATAGAAGAGCAAGTTTCAAGGCTGGGTATAAACTTTGAAGATTATTCTACTCTTGCAGAAGCTGCCACATCTATTCCTAGGATTGCAGGGAGATGTAGTGTGTTTGCAAAGACGGATATCATACATCATCAGCAAGAAGGAGTAAATGTAAATGATATGCTCCTTGGACTTGCATATTCCCTTGTGAAAAATTATAAGGCCACTGTAGTTAAAAAAAGCGATATAGGAGAAACGGTTTTAATTGCAGGAGGAGTAGCCTATAACAAAGCTATAATTAAAGCTCTTAAAGATACTTTAAATCTTGATGAAAAAAATATTATAATTCCAGAAAACTGCTCAAACATAGCAGCCTTAGGAGCAGCCATAATATCCATTGAAGATTCTTTGCATATAAATCTTAATAAACTTGGAAATATACTCAAAGCAGATGATGCCTTAAAAGAAACTAAAGAAAAAATAAGTTTAGCACCACTATACATAGATGGAAAAAATAATAGCTTGAACAAGCATATATGCAAAGATACAAAACATATTGACTATGTAAAAGGATATATAGGCCTTGATATAGGCTCTACAAGTACAAATGTAGTACTTATGGATGAACGGGCAGAGGTACTTTCTTTTAAATATCTAAGAACCAAGGGAGACCCTATAGGTGCAGTTCAAAAGGGTCTTAGAGAAATTAAAAAAGATATAGATAAGGAAATTAAGGTCTTAGGAGTTGGAGCTACAGGTTCAGGAAGATATATGGCAGGGAGTTTTGCAGGTGCAGATGTAATCAAGGATGAGATTACGGCTCAGGCAAGAGCTGCACTTTTTCTAGATAAAGATGTGGATACAATAATAGAAATAGGTGGACAAGATTCCAAGTTTATTAAACTTGAGGATGGAGTAGTATCGGATTTTGAGATGAACAAAATTTGTGCGGCAGGTACAGGTTCATTTATAGAAGAACAGGCTAAAAAGCTGAATATAGAAATTGAAGGCTTTGGAGATATAGCTCTAAAATCTGAAAATCCTGTAGATTTAGGAGATAGATGTACAGTATTTATAGAAACAAATATCGCTCAAAGCCTAAGCCAAGGAGACAAGATAGAAGATATATCATCTGGGCTTGCATATTCTATTGCAAAAAACTATCTTAACAAAGTAGTGGGAAATAAAGAAATTGGAAGCAAGGTATTTTTCCAAGGCGGAGTAGCTTACAATCAGGCAGTAATAAATGCATTTAGAAATATCCTTGGAGACAAGATTTATGTTCCAAAATTCTTTAGCGTTACAGGGGCTTATGGAGCAGCAATACTTGCCCAAGAAGAAATGCAAGGAAAATCATCCGATTTTAGAGGGTTTGATCTTGATAGAGAGTTTGATTTTAAAAGTTTAAAAAAGAAAACGAAAAATCAGGAAAACAAAAGAACTAAAGTTTTTGAAGAGATAGAGAGGTATTATCTTCACGGCTATAAAGGAAGGACAAATGCTGAAAAGAAAACTATAGGTATTCCTAGGGTGCTGGTACTTCAAAAACTATTTCCACTTTTTAATACATATTTTACTGAGCTTGGATTTGATGTTATTATTTCAGAAAACAGCAGCGAAAAAACAGTTGAGCTAAGTCAAAAGTTTGCAATGGAGGAGACCTGCTATCCAGTCAAGTTAATCAATGGACATGTTGCTGAGCTTATGGATAAAGGTGTAGATTATATATTTATGCCAAGTATATATACTATGGCTCATGAAGTTTCTAAGACAAGACAAAACTATGGATGCGTCTATATGCAGTCATGGCCAAAGCTTATTGATAAAACCATGGGATTAAGAGAAAAGGGAATAAAGCTACTTACTCCTGAACTTTCATTTGAGTTTGGGAAAAAATACATGATGAAGACACTTCTAAATCTTTCCCAGGAGCTTGGAAAAAATACTATCCAAGGATCAATTGCCCTTGCAAAAGGGATGAAGGCACTAAATACATTTGAAACAAAGGTTGAAAAATTAGGAGAGCAAACTATTAAAGATCTTGGAAAAGATGAAAAAGCTTTTGTTATAGTAACTAGAACTTATGGAATAGTAGATCCTATACTAAACATGGGCATTCCAGAAAAGTTAGAAAAGCTTGGATACAAAGTCCTCACCCTTTCTAACCTTCCAGCCCATGATCATGATACATCAAAGGAGCATCCAAATATGTACTGGCCATTTGGACAACATATACTTTCGGGAGCACAGATAATCAAAAACCATCCGAATCTCTATGCCATATATATTACGAATCATGGATGCGGCCCTGATACTGTGGTTTCCCACTATTTTAAAGAAGAAATGAAGGGAAAGCCCTATCTAAATATAGAAGTTGATGAGCATTTTTCAAGTGTAGGAGTATTAACGAGGGTAGAGGCTTTTGTAAATAGCTTAAAATCAAAAATAGTAAAAAATGAAGATGCAAAGACACTTAAATATTATTCTGAGCAAACTGCTCACATACCTACAAATATAAAAAACTCAATTAGTGAGATTGATAAGGATGCTACAATATTGATTCCATATATGTATCCATACAGCAGTCTTTTTAAGGCATATCTTGAAGCAAATGGCAGGAAAGCTAGTGTCCTTCCTATGACAAACGAAAAATCTTTAGATATGGGAAGAAAATATACTCTTTCCAAAGAATATCTTTCTCTTACAGCCCTTTTAGGGGACTGTATATATAACCTAAAGGATAAAAAGGAAAAAGAGAAATACTCTCTTTTAATTCCTGCAACAGAAGGGTCAGAAGCTGATGGACAGTATAGCAGACTTATAAGAGATAAACTCAATAAAGAAAATTTAAGTGATGTAGATATAGTATCTCCTTTTGCAGAAGAAATTATAAAAAATGACAGAATCTCAAAAGATACATTTTTAGTGCTTCTTCTTGGAGACATTATAAATCTAGCAAATATAAAAGATAGAGAAACTTTTTTAAAGGAAGCTGAAAATCTAATAAAAGCGAAAAAACTTTCAATAGATACTTTAAAGGACATGGCTCTTAGGGTTAAAGCTTCACTTAGTAAAACAGTCTCAAAAAAACTTTTGGCAACAGGAGAAGTAAGTATTCTTTTCAATAACTTCTTAAACAACAATATGTTAAAGAATCTAGAAGAAAAAGACATTAAGATACTGTATCAACCTCTGAGCGAATATATGTGGTTTTTATGGATGGACTATCTAAAGCAAAAGAAAAATAAAGAAGAAAAGACGGCCCATACCTTAATGGACAAATTTAAATCATATATTAAAATCATTTCAAGTATATTTGGAGAGTCTTCTTTTGAAGAAAATCTAGATGAACTAGAGCCTAGAGCAAATAAAGATATGGGCCTTTACTCAGGGGCAAATGGAAGATACAGATACTCTAAATTAACAGGAAATATAAATGATATTAATGGAATCATTAACATATCATCTATGTATGAAAATACAAATACAATCATAAACATTTTACATCAAGACACTGATAATGATAATCAAATTCCAATACTTAATATGACATTTGATGGCAATGAAAATGAAATTGATAAATCAAAGATAGATTCTTTTGTTTACTATGTACTTCAAGATGAAAAAAATAAGGAAGATATAGATAAAAGGGGTGCTTAACTTGAAGCTTCAAGGTATTCACAAAAGCTATGATGATTTAGTTGTTATTGAAGATTTAAACCTAACTATAGAGGAAAATGAAATAACCTGTATACTAGGACCATCAGGGTGCGGGAAATCAACCCTTCTAAATATACTTGCAAATATTTTAAAGCCTGATGAGGGAAAAATCCATGAAAAAAAAGAAAAAATAGGATATGTATTTCAAGAGGATAGACTGCTTCCATGGAAGAGTGTTTATGAAAATATAAAGCTTGTCAACAAAAATGCCAATGACCTAAAGATAAGAGAGCTTATAGAAATAGTAGGACTTGAGGGTTTTGAAAATGCCACTCCCTCTAAACTAAGTGGAGGAATGAGACAAAGAGTTTCCATAGCAAGAGCATTTAATTTTCAGGCTGAGATGCTTCTTATGGACGAACCTTTCAAATCCTTAGACTATGATTTAAGACTAAATATGGTAAACAGCCTAGTGGAAATATGGAACAAATGGAATAACTCAATTGTATTTGTGACCCATGAGATTGATGAAGCACTGCTTCTTGGGAACAAAATAGTAGTTCTTGATAAAAATCCATGCACAGTAAAAGAGATAATAAAAATAGATAAAAGTCAGCACCTAAGAAGCTTAGACAGTATTGAGCTTGTGAATATAAGAGGGAAGTTGATAAATCTTTTGCAGGGAAATGGTAAAAAAATTTTTAAAACAGCATAAATCATTATTAAAACCTATAAAACATTAGACGAGGAGAGGTATGTATGAAAAAAATTATTAGCATGATTATGATATTAACTCTAGGAGGGATGCTTTTAGCTGGTTGCTCCCAAGAAGCACCAAAGGTAGAAGAAAATATAGTAGATGAAATAGTTCTAGAAGAGATGACTATAAATGTAGCAGGTCCATCAGGAGCCCCTACACTAAGTATGATAAAAATGTTTAAAGAAAACCCATCATTTGGAGATCATATAAATATGAACTATGAATCTGTAAAGTCACCGGATTCTATGGCAGCCAGAATAATATCTGGAGAGATTGATATTGCTGTAGTTCCTACGAACCTTGCAGCATCGCTTTATAACAGAGATGTAGAATATACACTTGTAGGGTCAAGCGTATGGGGAATACTATATATGGTTGGAAATGAAGAGATAAGTAGCTTTGAAGATTTGAAAGGGAAGGAAATACATACAATAGGAAGAGGCCTTACTCCTGATATAGTATTAAGGTATGTTTTATCAAACAACGGAATAGACCCAGAAAATGACGTTACTCTTACATATATGGGAGAAGGGGCTGAGCTAGCTTCAGGATTTATATCAGGAAATTCTCATATAGCAGTGATTCCAGAACCAGCACTTTCAAATGTAATGCTAAAAAAACCAGACACAGTAATGCTATTTGACCTTCAGCAGGAGTGGAGTAAATTGACAGAAGAAGATAGCTATCCACAGGCTTCCCTAATAATAAAAAATGAACTAATTGAAAATCATCCTGAATTTGTGGAGCAATTTATAAAGGAATATGAAGAATCAATAAACTGGTTAAATCAAAATCCAGAGCTAGCTGGAGAGTATAGCGAAGAGCTTGAAACTGGTCTTTCAAAACCAGCAGTAATAAATGGTCTTGAAAGATCAAATATAAAATTTGTAAGAGCAAAAGATGCAAAGAGTGCTATAGAGAAATATTTAACTGTGCTTCATGACTACCAGAAAGAGACTGTAGGGGGGAAACTTCCTGATGAAGGATTCTATTACCAAAAGTAAAAAGGATAGGGAGTTACTATATACAATAATATCAGTAATAGCTCTTATTGCCTTATGGAAAATACTATCAGCTTTAGTGGGGAAGGAAATACTTGTTCCTTCTCCAGAAGCTACTCTAAGGGAAATCATAAGGATAACCACTTCAGAAAGGTTTTTACTAGCTGTATTTAATACAACAAAAAGAGCAGTTATAGGGTTTGTACTTGCTTTGATATCGGGGGTGATACTTGGACTTCTTGCAGGTACATCAAAACCTGTATATTATCTTTTAAGGCCTCTTGTTACAATGATTAGAGCACTTCCTACTATGGCAATCATACTACTTGCCCTCATATGGCTTCAGTCAGAGAAATCCCCTATACTAGTAGGCTTTGTTGTGATTTTTCCAGTGCTTTATGAAAATGTGGTTCAAGGTATTAGAAATGTAGATAAAAAGCTAATAGAGATGATGGATATATACGAAGTTGATAGATTTACACGCCTCAAAGACCTTTATTTTCCATCAATAAGCTCGTATCTGAAAAGTGGGATGTCAGCAGCTATGGGGCTAAACCTGAAGATAATAATAGCAGCAGAGGTACTTAGTCAGCCAAGAATATCCATGGGCACAAGCTTTCAAATAGAGAGGGTTAATCTAAATACTCCGGGGGTATTTGCTTGGTCAATTATTACTGTAGTTCTGGCAGCGATTTTGGACAGAAGTATATTATTATTTTCTAAGAATTAAAAAGGACTTTAATAGCTTGTAAATTTTTCAGGCTATTAAAGTCTATTTTAATTTATAATATCATCAGCCAATATTTTTTCTGGAAGCATCAAAATAATCTATGAATTTTTTTAACGCCTCGTGTTTGGGATTTTTTTTATTCCATAAGAGGCTTATGGTTCTTGACATTTTCTTATCTTTAAAAGGAATGGCTATAACTTTATAATTATCAAGGGAAGGTATTTGAGGCATAATAGCAACTCCAAGCTGAGCTCCTACAAAAGCTGCCATTGAGTTACATTCATCAACCTTAAAAACTGTTTCTGGGAATATATTATGTTTTTTAAATAGAGCTTCGGTCTGCAAATATAGATTTGTTTTTTTATTTATCATTACAAATTTTTCGTTTTTAAAATCATCAGCTGTGACAGAGGGTTTATTTGCAAGGGTATGACCTTCATAGACCAAAAGAAAAAGTTCTTGCTCTAAAATAGGAATAGAATCTATAAAGTCATAAGAGACATCAGGAGGGGGGGAAAGTATTACATCAAGAGTTCCTTTTTCAAGTTCTTCAATAAGGGAATTTGTCATATTAACCTGAAAGCTAAAATTTATCTTTCTATCTCCCTGGGATATATAAAATTCATCAATTAATTTGGGAACTACGTCAAAACTCACACTATATATGTATCCTAAATTAATATTTTTTATTTGAGGATTTATCATATTTTTAATCTGTTGTTCTCCCTGTGCAAGTATTTGAAGTGAACTTTCAACATAGGTTTGAAATACTTCTCCGTATTCTGTAAGGAGTATTTTTTTGCCATTTTTCTTAAAAAGTGGAGCCCCTAGCTCATCAGACAGCTGATTGAGCGCATAGCTTAGACTAGGCTGCGATATATTTAGATTTTCTGATGCCCTAGTGTAGTGGAGAGTGTTGCATACTTCTAAAAAATATTTAAGTTGTTGAAGTGTCATAAATGCCTCCTTATCAGAATTAAAGATAATAATTTTAAAAATCATAGAAAAAATCTAAAAAAAAATCTAGTGAAAATACTTTAAAACATAGCGAATTACAGTATGTTAGCAGATTAACAAAAAAATACTTTATAAAAAATCATAGAGAGAAACTATCATTATTATACAAAACAGGTATTAGACTTGCAATAGAAACTACTATAGAATTATCTTAAATATAGAATATACTGAAAATTTTGAAAGGAGTTTAGCTAATGAAACTTCCATCGGAAGTAGTACTTTGTGAGGTTGGGCTGAGGGATGGACTTCAAAATGAAGCAAAGATTTTAGACACCTCCCAGAAAATAGATATAGGGAAGAAATTTATTAATTCCGGATTTAAAGTTATTGAACTTGGATCTTTTATGAATCCCAAGGCAGTTCCACAGATGGCAGATACTGATGAACTTTTTCTAGCATTTAAGGATTTTAATGAAGTAGAGTTTAGAGCGTTAGTAGCAAATGTAAAAGGTATAGAAAGAGCTATAGCATGTGGATGCAAAAAGGTAAAGCTAAATGTTTCTGCAAGTCTAAGGCACAATCTAGAAAATATAAATATGACGCCACAGGAAAGTGTAAGCTCTTTTAGTGAGATGACCAACCTTGCGACTTCAAATGGCTTAGAGGTATCTGGTTCCATTTCAATGCCATTTGGCTCTCCATGGGAGGGCGACATCAGCCAAGAAGAGGTAATGAGTATAATAGATGCATATTTAAAGGTAGGAATCACAGAGATATCACTTTCTGATGCATCAGGTATGGCAATGCCAAAGCAAGTCTATGAACTATGCGTCAAGGTTAAGGAAAAGTACCCTGAAGTAAAATGGTGGCTTCATTTTCACAATACAAGGGGCATGGCAGTTGCAAATATAATGGCTGCAATGGAAGCCGAAATTACAAACTTTGACACATCGATAGCGGGTCTTGGAGGGTGTCCATTTATACCAGGAGCAGCAGGAAACGTAGCCTCTGAGGATGTGGTACACATGCTCGATGAGATGAATATAAACTCAGGGATAGATATTCTTAAGCTACTGGAAATTGGTAAAGAGATTCAAAACATAGTAGAGCATGAAACCGATTCTTATTTATTAAGAGCTGGAAGATCAAAGGATCTTATAAAATAACTATATTTTTCTAAAAATTTTTCTAAAAAAGAAAATCGTTTTCCTTACTTAAATATTTTAAAGATAATGCGGAGGTAATATAATGAGTAGAATGAATTCAATGGAAGAGATCTATAAAAAATTAGATCAAGACCAAATAAATGAGATTGAGGAAAAATTTGCAAAAGCTGATGCTGCTCAGAAGATTTTTGAACTTTGGAGTCAAGAAGATGTGGATAGAGCAATAAGAGCTATAGCTTGGAAGGTTGCAAATAAAAGGACTTTTAGAGAGCTAGTTGAGATGAGTATAGAAGAAAGTAAGCTTGGAGATCCTGTAAGTAGAGAAAACAAGAGATTTAAAATAAGAGGAGTACTTAGAGATGCACTTAGACAAAAAAGTGTGGGAATAATTGAAGAAATACCTGAAAAAGGAATTGTAAAATACGCTAAACCAGTGGGAGTAATTGCATGTGTTGTTCCAGCTACGAACCCTGACCTTACTCCAGCTGGAAACTCAATATACGCACTTAAAGCAAGAAATGCAATAATATTCTCACCTCATCCAAGAGCAGTAAAAACTGGTGGAAGAACAATTGAGCTTATGAGAGAAGGACTTAGAGAGGTTGGCGCTCCTGAAGACTTAATTCAAATATTAGGGCAAGGCAAAGCTAAAGTTAATAAGGCTTTATCAGAAGCTCTAAATAGCAAATGTGATCTTGTAATTGCAACAGGAGGACAAGGCGTTGTAAGAAGAGCATATAGTTCGGGAACTCCTGCATATGGAGTAGGGGCTGGAAACTCTACTATGGTATGGGACGAGACAGCAAAAGATGAACTTGCTCAAGCAGCCATAAATACTATGCTTTCAAAAACCTCTGATTATGGATCTGGATGCTCGGCTGATGGAAATATAATAATTCAGGAAAGTATATTTGAGGATGCTGTATCAGCACTTGAAGCTGCAGGGGGATATTTACTAAGTGAAAAGGAGCAAGAAGCAGTAAAAAAAGTGATGTGGGATAAAGATTGTCATAGGTTATCTGATTCTGTTGCCCAATCCCCTCAGAAAATGGCAGAGCTTGCAGGGTTCTCAATTCCAGAAGATAGAAAATTCCTCGTAGCTAGAGGTACAGGCTCATACACAGAATCTTATGAAGATGTATGGTGTAGAGAAAAATTAACTACATTACTTGCAGTTCATAAATACAAAGGTGAATTTAAAAACGCAATAGAGATAGTAAAAGCAATCCATGAGGTTGGCGGAAAAGGACATAGTGTTGGGATATATTCATATAATGAAGAAAATATTCATGCCCTTGCCCTCAATGCTCAAGTTGGAAGAATTATGGTAAGACAACCTCAGTCAAAAGCAAATGCTGGTGCATTTACAAATGGAATGCCAATGACATCAAGTATAGGCTGTGGGACGTGGGGAGGTAATGCTACTTCTGAAAACGTAAACCTAAAACACTATATGAATATAACATGGGTATCTAAGGAGATTCCAGAAGATAGACCTTCAGATGAAGAGTTATTTGGAGAGTTTTACAACGAAGAGCTTGAAAAGGATATATAAGGAGGCAGTAACGTGAAAAAATTAGTTTCTGAACAAATGGTAGATTATTTAGAACGAAGAGGTGTTGAATATATATTTGGACTTTGTGGACATACTGTAATAGGTTTTTTAGATGCACTTTCTAGAAGTGAAAAACTTACGTATGTTTCATTTAGAAATGAGCAGCTTGCAGCAATGGCTGCCGACGGATATGCAAGAGTAAAGAAAAAGGCAGGGGTTGTCCTTTCTCATCTTGGGCCGGGTCTTACAAATACAGTAACTGGAGTAGCAAACGCATCTTTTGACTCTATACCTATGGTAGTAATAGCAGGAGATGTTCCTAGATACTACTATGGAAAGCATCCACACCAAGAAGTTAATATGCACAGTGATGCATCTCAGTATGAGATACTAAAGCCTATAGTAAAAAGAGCGTGGAGGGTTGATGATCCTGAGGCCATGCCTGAAATACTAGATAAAGCATTCAGACTTGCAGAAAGCGGAAGACCTGGTCCTGTACTTATATCTGTTCCTATGGATATTTTCTCAGAAAAAATTGATGAAGAGTTATTTCAAAGAACATATAAAGATAGTAGGGAAACTATAAAACCGGCACTTGCACCATCTGCTGCAAAAAAAATAGCAGAAAAATTAATCAGTGCTAAAAATCCTGTAATTCATGCTGGAGGAGGGATACTTCTCGCAAATGCTTCAAAGGAGCTTCAGGACCTTGTTGGGTTCTTAGATATCCCCGTATCTAGAACTCTTTCAGGACAAGGTTCTATGCCTGATAATCACCCTTTAATGCTTGGACAGACTGGATTTTGGGGCCTTGAATTTACCCATAAATTTACAACAAATGCAGATGTTATTTTGGGACTTGGAACTAGATTTGCTGAGGCTGATAGTTCTAGTTGGTATCCAGGAGTAACATTTGATATGAGCAATACAGAATTTTTACAGATAGATATAGATCCAAGTGAAATTGGAAGAAATTATCCAGTAAGCATAGGTGCAATTGCAGACTTAAAGGAAGCTTTAATGCAGATTTTGGATGAAGCCAAAAAAATAATACCGGAAGGCTTGGAAAAACCAGAAATCAGAGATTTAATAAGAAAAGAAAAGGCAGACTTCAAGGCTTCAAATAAATCTATAGCAGATGACAGTAGATTCCCTATGACTCCACAGCGTATATTGAAAGATGTAAAACAGGTTATCCCTGAGGATGCAATAATATTCACAGATGTAGGTTGGAACAAAAATGGAGTTGCACAGCAGTTTGATATTACTATTCCAAGTACTATACACCATAGCTCAGGATTAGCTACTATGGGCTTTGGGGGTTCAGCTTTGATTGGTGGAAAGCTGGCAGCCCCAGATAAAGTAGTATTAACTCTTGTTGGAGATGGAGGATTTGGCGTAAATCCTGGGGCTCTTGCAACAGCTGTAGAGCAAGGTATACCTGTAATATGGGTGGTTATGAATAACTCAGCATTTGGAACAATAGCAGGTCTTGAATATGCAAATTATAAGACTAAATTTGGAACAGTGTTTACTACTCCAAATGGGGATTCGTATTCTCCAAAATGGGCTGATGTAGCTAAGGCATATGGAGTTGATTCAATAAAAATAAATTCGACAGAGGAATTTTTACCAGCTCTTGAAAAAGCGGTAAAAAGTAATAAGCCTTATCTTCTGGATGTACCTATGGAAAATATAGTGGTTCCTACACCAGGTTGCTGGAATATAAACGACATCTATACACCTAAGCAAAATGTAGTTAATGGTAAGGTTGTAAAAAATGAAAATGGAGAGCTAGTTCCTCCAAATCACTCTACTTCTCATAAATAAGGTGAGGGAAAGGAGATTACTTATGTCAAGAAAATTTTCTCTTCCGTATCTCACTATTCCTGGAGTTGATCCCGTGACTCAGATTAAAATAGGAGCAGAGGCTGGATATGATTATGTAAGTCTAAGGCCTATCCCTATGTATTTAGAGGGTGAACCACTTTTCCGATATGGTGAAGATAGGAAGCTATTTAATGAAGTGAAAAATGCACTTAGAGAATACGATATGAAAATAATGGATATAGAGCTTGCAAGAGTTAGAGAAGATTTAGATGTAGCCAATTATGAAAAGGCATTTGAAGCAAGTGCAGAGCTTGGAGCTACAGATGTACTATCAAGCATATGGTCAAAGGACAAAAATTTTGCTGTAAATGAGTTTGGAAAAATCTGTGATATGGCAGCAAGGTACAATTTAAAGGTGAATTTGGAATTTGTGACATTTTCAGCTGTTCAAGGGCTTTCACAAGCCCTTGAAATACTAGATGAAGTAAAAAAGCCAAATGCATTTTTAATGGTGGATACTCTTCATGCCTATAGGTCTCATGTGGTACCTGAAGATTTAGCGAAGGTTGATAAAAGTAGATTTGGACTCATTCATCTTTGTGACGGACCCTTAGAAATTCCTCCTCTTGAAGACCCAGAGATGATTAGGGTTGCAAGAGAAGGTAGGCTTTATCCGGGGATTGGAAAAATAGATTTAAAGGGATATCTAAATGCCATGCCAAAAAATCCGATATCAATAGAACTTCCTAATATTAAAGAGTTTAATGCAAGGGGTGCAGCAGGGCATGCAGAGCAATGCCTTATTCATACTAAAAAATATTTTGAAGAAAATAAAATTGACTAGAAAGTAAAAAAAAAATGTAAAATCATAGACGAGGAGGGAAATAAAAAATGTCAGTAGATATAAACACCAAAATGGTAACGCTATTAGGAAAACCACTTAACCAATCATACGCTGCAAGAATGCAAAATTCAGCATATAAAGCTGCAGGACTTAATATGTTATACTTCTATAGTGAAGTTGAAAACGATCACTTAGAAGATATAGTAAATGGTATTAGATACATGAATTTTGCAGGTTTTGCAGTCACAAAACCAAATAAAGTAGAAATAATGAAGTACGTGGATGAAGTAGATCCACTGTGCCAAAAGATGAATGCGAGTAATACAGTAGTACTTAAAGATGGAAAATTAAAAGCGTATAATACAGATGGAATAGGATTCTTTAGATCTTTAATGGAAGAGGTTCCTGATTTAGATGTTAAAGAAACTGTATTTTTCTGTATGGGAGCAGGAGGTGCAGGAAGAGCAATATGTAGTGTACTTGCATACAACGGAGCAAAAAAAATATATATAACAAATAGGTCACTCTCAAAGGCTGAGGAACTGGCAAACGATATCAATGAAAACTTTGCAAATATAGCTCAGGCTGTAGATATAGAGGATATGGAGCTATATAAAGCCACTATAGGAGAATCAGATGTAATCATGAACAATACAGGACTGGGAATGCTTTCAAGCCTAGATATGACACCAGTACCAAAAGAATTTTTAAACAAAAATCAAATTTGTTTCGATGCTACATATAATCCAGAAAAAACAAAATTCCTTGAAGATGCAGAATCCATAGGTTGTAAGATAATAAACGGCCTAGGAATGTCTCTTTATCAAGGGGCACAGCAAATAGAACTTTGGAGTGGAAAAGAAGCACCGATTGAAGCAATGCGCAGTGAGTTATTGACAATTCTTTCAGAAAAAGAATAGCTCTAATAAACTACAAGGTGTATTTGACTTCTGAAAAGAAAAGGAGGAAAATATGTCAGTTATAAAATGGATAGATGAACATCTGGAAGAATCTATATTGATTATACTATTAGCTGCAATTTCGTCAGTTATGATGATGCAGATAATAGCACGAACTTTTTTTAGCTCTTTTAGCTGGCCAGAGGAGTTTGCAAGGTACTGCTATATATGGACGGTTTTCTTATCATTAGGATATACAATTAAAAAAGGAAATATGCTTAGAGTTGGAGTTGTTATGGATCTTCTTCCAATTAAAGTAAGAAAATCCATAGAAATAGCAACTAATATATTATTACTTGTAATATTTCTTATTTTTACTAAGTACTCCGTGGACTATACAATGAGAGTAATGGGAACTGGGCAGTCCTCTCCAGCAATGCAAATCCCTATGTGGATAATGTATCTTTCTACTATTGTAGGATTTGGACTTGGAGCTATTAGAATGCTCCAAGAGATAATATCTAATTTCAAAAACTTCAATAAAAGACCAGAATCTACTCTTGAGGCTACTATAAAAGAGGCACAAGAAGAGATAGAGATGACAGGAGTAAAAAAAGGCCTAGATACACCAGGAGGTGAAATTTAATGGCATTGTGGATATTTTTAGTCTTTCTAGTAAGTCTTGTGTTCGCAGTACCAATAGCAATGAGTATGGTATTAGGAGCACTTACACCTCTTGTTTTAGGCGGTACAGGAAGTTCGATTCAGCAACTTATTGCCAATAGTTTTTCAGGCTCAGATACAACGCCCATACTAGCAGTTCCACTTTTTATATTAGGTGGAGTACTTATGGCAGAAGGTGGAATATCAAAAAAATTATTTAACTTTTTCGCATATTTTGTAGGTAATCTTCCAGGAGGACTGCCTTGTGCAGTAATTCTAACTTGTCTTTTTTATGGGGCTATATCTGGTTCTGGTCCTGCAACAACTGCAGCGGTAGGAGCTATGACAATACCATTTTTAGTGGAGATGGGTTATGACAAGACGTGGTCAGCAGGAATGGTTGCAACAGCAGGGGGGCTAGGAGTTATTATACCTCCATCAATACCTTTTGTACTTTATTCCTTGGCAACCGGTGTTTCAACTGGAGCATTATTTCTAGGAGGTATAATACCTGGAATAATGATAGGACTATTTCTTATGATATATGCGGTTGTTTATAGTTTAAAAAAAGGTGAAGATAAGGAAAAAATAAGAATTAAGATGAAAGAGCTTAGATCAATTGGGCTTTTGAGACTCTTCAAAGAAAGCTTCTGGGCATTATTATCACCAATCATAGTACTTGGAGGTATTTATGCAGGATTTGTAACACCTACAGAAGCGGCAGTAATTTCAGTATTTTATTCATTAATAGTTTCTCTCTTTATATACAAGACATTTACTTACAAAGAGATTATTCCTTTTTTAGGGAAGGCAGTTAAAACGTATGCTCCTCTTTGTTTTGTACTAGCATTTGCAATTGCATTTGGAAGAGTTCTTGCTATGGCAAGAGCACCAATGCTTATTGAAGGATTTATTTTAAATAATTTTACATCGACTCTTTCAGTACTAACAGGAATTGTAGTTATTTTCCTAATTCTTGGAATGGTAATGGACACAGGTCCAGCTATAGTAATACTTGCTCCAATAATATTACCTGCTGTACAAGCCATGGGAGTAAATCCAGTACATTTTGGGGTAATAATGGTTTGCTGTTTATCTATAGGTCTTGCCACGCCACCATTTGGACTTGATTTATTTGTTGCAGGGACAATCTCAGATGTTCCGCCAATGAGTGTAGCAAAAAAAGCAATACCATTTATATTATCTTTTGCTGTAGCATTATTTTTAATCACATATGTACCATGGTTTAGTCTTGCTTTCTTATAGTAAACTCTAAAAAATAAAAAGAGGAGGAAAGAAAATGAAAAAAAGATTAGTACTTATATTAGCTTTACTTATGGTTGTTATGGCAGTAGGTTGTGGAGCTGGTGAGCCTCAGGCAAGTGAACCTAGCGCAACTGGTGAGGCTACAGGGTTTGATAGTTTAGAACCAGTAAAATTAATTGGTGCTGATAATTCCGGAGTAGGGGCTGTAGCACAACTTTATGGAGAATTAGTATCTGCAAAGGTAAATGAGATTACAGGTGGAAAACTGACTGTAGATTATTTTCCAAATAGTCAGCTTGGAAATGATCAAGAGCTTCAAGCACAGATGCTAGCTGGAGACATAGATTTTGTAGTGGCTCAGACAGCTCAGACAGTATCATTTGTTCCAGAGGTTGCTATATTTGACCTACCTATGGTATTTGCAAAATATGACGCAGCAACTATAGATTATGCACTAAATAATAGCGAATTTTATACGAAGATAAACGAAGCGTATAAAGCAAAAAATATGCAAGTGCTTCACTATTTACAAGGTGCTACATTTAGAGAGACAACTTCTAACAAAAAGATAGAAACAATAGAGGATTTTAGAGGATTAAAAATAAGAACGATGGAAAATCAAAATCACATGGCATTTTGGAGAGCTCTTGGAGCATCACCAACACCACTTCCATGGCCAGAGGTTTATGTATCCTTGCAGCAAGGACTTGTAGACGCACAAGAAAACGCTACTGATACAAATGTTGGAGCGAATCTTCATGAAGTTCAGGATTATTTATTAATGACACATCACATCCTATACTGTAATCAGTTTTTAATCAACTCAGAAAAATTTGAAAGCTTAGATCCTTTATATAAGGAAGCTCTTATGCAAGCAGTAAAAGAAGCAGCAGCCGAAATAGAAGGAGATTTAGCAAGAGTAAATGAAGAAAACAAGGATATTTTAGTTTCAGGAGGTATGGAACTGGTTGAATTCGATGAGTCTTTTATAGATGAAGTTGTAAGTATATCTCAAGGTGTATATGACTCAATAGGTTCATCTATTGGACAAGACTATGTAGATGCACTTCTTAATGCTCTTGAAAATGCAAACTAGCTTATAAAACAAAATAGTTTTTCATTGAATACCCCCTTAAAATACAAGAACCCTATGGATAAGCAAATTTTTCTGCTTATTTCATAGGGTTCTTGCTAATTACATAGTGAAATAAGATGTATTTTCCATATTTTATTAAAGTATTATTAATCTAACTTCATACTTTCTATTAAATCAAGTATTTCAGAAGTTTCAGGAATATCTTTCATTGAGTGACCGAAGTGATCGTATTTTAGTACTCCATTTTTATCTATAAGCATCTGTGCAGGCATCCTTCCAAGCTTGAATATATTAATCTTTTGATCGTAAAGCTTAAGGATAGACTGACTTTCATCTGGAATCCCATAAAACTCTAGTTTATACTCATCCCAAAAGCTCTTAAACTTGTCTGTTTTTTCAGGACCGATAGCTACTATTATTGTATCTTTCTCATCGAACTTTTTATAATCTTGATGCAACTGCATCATATGCTTTCTGCAAAAAGGTCATACAAACCCTCTGTTTAACACAACTAGGATATTTTTCTTTCCTTTAAAGTCTGATAGCTTAAAAGTCTCCCCTTTAAAATCTTTTGATTCAAAATCTGGAGCAATCTTGTTTACTTCGATACTAGCCACTTCATCCATCTCCTTTACTTAGAAATCCAAGAAAAAACATATTCTATATTTTCAGGAAGCTCAATATTATTTGATAATATCTTAAATTCTCCATCTAGGGTTTTTTCCTTTACTGCAAAATCAAAATGAGCTGCAGCTATTCCCATATCAACTCTTTGGATATCGTAAGGAAAGAAATCACTATATCCTGGTTCCTTATATTCATAAAAATGAAAATCTCCATCTTTTAAAACTATTCGCCATGGCTGTTTATTAGAAGCAGATGGGCCAAGCCTTACCATTTCAAGAGGGAAAGAAAATTGACCTGCCTCATCTTGAGAAAGTGGGGTGTTAAAATCATCTTTGAAGAAAAGTTCACCCCAGTCTTTACGTTTATCGGCTTGGATCATCTTTCTCATTTCGATTTCTTTTTCATGCTTACTTGGTGCAGCGTAACCATAAGGGGTGATTATTGGAAAAAGCTCACCTTCTTTAATATTCATAGCATCTGCAAATCCTTTTCTGTCAAAGGTTCCTCCAAGCCAGCAACTACCTAAATCAATAGAGGCAAGGTAAAGAACAAGAGCTTCAAACTCATAGCCAAGAGCCTCCAAAGCCATACCTTCTAACTTTATTGTAGTTCCGATATACTTGCTGGCCCCTTTTATTACACCATAGGTACCGAGCTTTTCTTCGTTGTTTATATGGGATTTGTCAAGGTAATGAAAATTAATCTTATTTCCAAATGGATTATCTAAGTTTTCTATAAAATCTTCAATAGCCTTAATCTTTTCTTGTTCAATAATTTTGTCATCATAGTTTCTAACGCTATAACGCTTGATTACAGTTTCTTCCAATGGGAAATTTACATTCATAAAAAGCCTCCTTGAATAAAATGAATTTTACATAATTATATTGTATGCAATTAATAATTTATTGTCAAGATGGATTTTAAAAAACTTCCATTGATATTAGAGAGCTCTATTTTTACTTCTAATACAAGGGAAGTTTTTAGTTCTAAATATTATACAACTTTTTAAAACTAATTAAGTTCAAATATTCCTGTATAGAGCTGATAATATTTACCCTTTTCAGATATTAGCTCTTCATGATTTCCTCTTTCGATGATTTTTCCGTTATCAAGAACCATTATGACATCAGCATTTTGAACAGTAGATAATCTATGTGCTATTACAAATACTGTCCTGCCTTCCATTAAGGCATCCATACCTCTTTGGACTATAGCCTCTGTTCTTGTATCTATTGATGAGGTTGCTTCGTCGAGTATCATTACAGGGTGATTTGCTACAGCAGCTCTTGCTATAGATATAAGTTGCCTTTGTCCTTGTGAAAGGCCGCTTCCATCTCCAGTGAGCATAGTGCTATATCCATCAGGAAGAAGGTTTATGAAATTATCCGCATTTGCAAGCTTTGCAGCCTCTATGCACTCTTCATCAGTTGCATCTAATCTCCCATATCTTATATTTTCCATTACTGTTCCAGTAAAAAGATTTACATCTTGAAGTACTATTCCTAGAGAGCTTCTCAAATCAGATTTTTTAATCTTATTTATATTAATTCCATCGTATCTAATCTTGCCGTCTGCAAGGTCGTAAAATCTGTTAATAAGATTTGTTATAGTAGTCTTGCCGGCGCCTGTAGCTCCTACAAAGGCTATTTTCTGTCCAGGCTTGGCATAAAGAGAGATATTTTGAAGGACGAGCTTGTCTTCGTTATATCCAAAATCAACATCAAAAAACTGAACCTCTCCCTTTAGGGGAATGTATGATATGCTTCCGTCTTCATGGGGGTGCTTCCATGCCCAAATATCAGTTTTTTCAAACGACTCCACAAGCTCTTTATTTTCATATCTTCCATAGACAAGACTCACATATCCTTCGTCTTTTTCGGACTCTTCATCCATAAGCTTAAATATTCTTTCAGCTCCTGCTATTGCCATAACCACAGAGTTGAGTTGCTGTGAGACTTGTGCTATGGGATTGATAAAGCTTCTTGAAAGCTGAAGAAAGGACGCAATCATCCCTACTGTTATTATGTTTATTCCACTAAGACTTATATTGGTTATTTTAAAGACTGCCAAAGCTCCTCCTAAAACTGCAAGAAGAACATAAAGTATATATCCAATATTCATCATGACTGGCATTAGTATGTTTGCATAGGTATGGGCCTTAGTGGCATTTTCTTTAAGAGCTTCATTTTTCTTGTCAAAATTTTCTTTTGATTTATCTTCATAATTAAATACCTTTACAACCTTAAGACCGTTAATCATTTCCTCTATATATCCATTAATTTCTCCTAGAGATTTTTGCTGGGCTGTAAAATATTTTCCACTTTTTCCGGCGATTAGCTTTACCACTTTAAGAACTATAATCAAAAACAATATTACGAATATACTCATCCATATACTAAGATAAAGCATGGCTCCCATTACGGCTACAATTGTAATCAAAGATGAAAGCACCTGAGGGAGACTTTGTGATATCATCTGACGCAGAGTATCTATATCATTGGTATAGTGACTCATAAGGTCACCATGACTATGACTGTCAAAATATCTTATAGGGAGTTTTTGCATTTTAGAAAACATCTCATCCCTTATTTTTTTTAGAACACCTTGAGAGATAGAAACCATAGTCCAAGTATAAAATAAAGAGGCTATAACACCTATTAGATAAATCCCAGCCATCATAAGAATAACTCTAAAAAGACCTGAAAAATCAGGGACAGCTTCTATTAATAGGGGAGTTATAAAATCATCTATTAGAGTTCTAAGGAAAAGTGATGCTAGAGCTCCTGTAAAAGCACTTATTATTATTGAAATAACAACAAATATAAGGCGTATTTTATAGCTGCTTACATACCCAAGAAGTCTTTTTACGGTTTCTTTGTTAACGTCTTTTAAATTTACAGGACCCATTTGTCTATTGCTTCTCATTATTCCTCTAGACATTAATCATCTCTCCTTTCATCTGAGATTCATATACTTCTTTGTATATCTCATTACTTTTTAAAAGCTCATCATGGGTTCCAAGCCCATTAATGCTTCCTTCGTCCATGACTATTATCTTATCAGCATGCTTTATAGAAGATATTCTCTGAGCAATTATTATTTTAGTTGTGTGAGGGATATCGTTCATAAGAGCATTCCTAATAAGTGAATCGGTTTTAGTATCTACAGCGCTTGTTGAATCATCTAAAATAAGTATTTTAGGATTTTTCAGAAGAGCTCTTGCAATTGAAAGTCTTTGTTTTTGTCCTCCAGATACATTGCTCCCGCCTTGCTCTATATGAGAATCGTATTTGTCTGAAAAAGTTTCTATAAAGTCATTTGCCTGTGATAACATAGCTGCATTTTTTATATCTTCATCAGTTGCATTTTGATCTCCCCATCTAAGGTTTTCCTTTATAGTTCCAGAGAAAAGAATGTTTTTTTGAAGTACTACGGAAACTTGGTCTCTTAGGGTTTTTAAATCATAATCCTTTACATCTATCCCAGCGATTTTAACACTTCCATCTGTTACGTCGTAAAGTCTTGGGATTAGCTGCACAAGAGTTGTTTTAGAAGAACCAGTACCTCCAATAATTCCCACAGTTTCCCCAGAATTTATTTTAAGATTTATATTTTTAAGTGCCATTTTATCGGATTTTCCGACATAAGAAAAACTTACATTTTCAAACTCTATACTTCCATCCTTAATTTCTTTTATTGGATTTTCTTTGTTTTTGAGGTCCGTATCTTCGTCTAGAACTTCAACTATTCTTTCCGCAGATGCTCTAGATATAGAAACCATCACAACAACCATAGAAAGCATCATAAGACTCATCAAAATTTGCATAGTATACGTCATTAGACTCATAAGCTGTCCTGTACTAAATCCAATTGCAGGATTATTTCCAGATGCCACTATAGCTCTTGCTCCAAACCATGAAAGAAGTATCATACTTGCATACATACAAAACTGAATAAGAGGCATATTAAAGGCCAAGATTTTTTCTGCAAGGCTAAATTTGTCATATATCTCTTTTGATATACTAGAAAATTTTTCTGTTTCATAATCCTCTCTTACAAATGCTTTTACAACTCTTATTCCCCTTAGATTTTCCTGAACCACGTTGTTTAGTTTGTCGTATATTTTAAATACTTCTCTAAAAATAGGGTGAGCGTATTTTATAATAAAAAATAGTCCAATCCCAAGAACTGGGAGAGCACCTAGAAAAATAAGAGATAGACTTTTATTGATAGTAAATGCTGCCACCAAGGCAAATACAAGCATTACTGGACTTCTAACTGCCATCCTAAGTATGAGCTGATATGAATTTTGTACATTTGTTACATCGGTAGTAAGCCTTGTAATAAGACTTGATGAAGAAAATTTATCAATATTTGAGAATGAAAAGGTCTGTATATTGTAAAACATATCTTCTCGTAGATTTTTTGCAAATCCAGCGGAAGAGATTGCTGAACTTCTTCCAGAAAGGGCTCCAAATATCAGTGAAAAAAATGCTGCAATAAGAAGCAGTCCTCCAAGTCTTAAAATCACTGTCATATTTCCAGAATCTATTCCAAAATCAATCAAGTATGCTATCAAAAAAGGTATCATTACTTCAAGAAGTACCTCAATAGTTACAAAAACTGGAGTAAGTATTGAATGCTTTTTATACTCCCTTATGCTTTTTGCAAGTGTTGTTATCATTCAAAAACCTCCTAAGCTTCTTCAGTTCCCATATTTTTTTTCATCTTGTCAAAATATAAAAATAAGTTTTCCTTTTCCTGCTCTGTAAATCCTTCCATCAATTTATTTTCTATATCCTTTAAATCTTCTACTATGGCTTTATGCAAAGCTTTTGCTTTAGGAGTAAGAATCAGTTTCTTTAACCTTGCATCGCCTGCAACTGCTTCCCTTTCAATAAGCCCTTTTTGCTCCATAAGTGTAATAACCTTGGATATAGTGGAGCGAGTTATGGTGAATTTTTCTTCAAGGTCTTTTTGATATATATCCTTTCCTTCATTTTCAGCGAGGTAAGCTATAATCCAGCCGTTGGTACCTGTTATCTTCTTTGCATACTCAAAATGCTTAGAATTTTCGATATACCTTTTTATTAAATTATTTAAAGAGCGTAACTCCATTCCAATCGTTTTATCTTTCATTTTATCCTCCAGGGTGTAGATATAATTTTAATTAGTTCGATGTAAAACTGTTTGACGTCTAACATAATATCATTTCTTGCTTTATTTTGTCAATGTGATATAAAAGTGAGAAAGTAAAAAAAGAGGGTAATTATAAAAAATCATATTAAATATAAATATTTTTATTTATAATATGGAGGTGGAGAAATGCTTGTTGTCATTGACATGCAAAATGATTTTGTGGATCCTGAAAAGGGAATAATGTATGTTGAGAGAGCTGAAAAGTCTAAACATGGAGGTAAAGTAAATGAATTTATCGGGAAGTCAAATTATTGAAATCAAAAATGATTTAATCAGATGGATAAGAGAAACTATGGAAAATACAGGTGGCAAAAAAGCTGTTGTAGGTATATCTGGAGGAAAGGATAGCTCTGTTGTAGCAGCTCTTTGTGTAGAAGCTTTAGGAAAAGACAATGTTTTTGGAATATTAATGCCCGATGGAGAGCAAAATGATATTGATTATGCCTACGGGCTATGTAAATTTTTAGGAATTAAGCATCAAGAGGTCTCAATAAAGCCAATGACAGATGCCTTCAGAAACTCTCTAAATGAGATAAAAGGGGATTTAATAGAGGATGTATCTAAGCAAACTACTCTGAATCTTCCACCAAGGGTAAGGATGACACTACTTTATGCGATTTCCCAATCAATAGCCGAAAGTAGAGTGATTAATACAAGTAATCTTTCTGAGGATTGGGTAGGCTATGCTACTATATATGGAGATACTGCAGGTGCTTTTTCTCCACTAGGTATGCTTACATCAGATGAAATCATACAAATAGGTAGAGTGCTTAATATACCTGAAAAATATATTATAAAACCACCTGCAGATGGGCTTACGGGGAAAACAGATGAAGATGTATTAGGATTTTCATATAAAGAGCTAAATCAGTATATAAGAGAAGGAACTGCAGAGGGAAATTTAAAGGAAAAAATAGATAAAATGCACAGATTAAGTGCATTTAAATTAGAACCAATCCCTATGTTTGACCCAAAGCTCTCAATCAAAGCCGAAGATGATACTGATATATATAAAGGATAGATTTTCAGTATTTTACGCTATAAAAAGCCTTATCTCACAAGTTTATGAGATAAGGCTTTTAAGCATTAATGACTATATTTCGTCCACTTCCTTTAGCAAAATAAAGAGCTTTATCCACCTCACTAAGTAGATGATTAGGAGGAAGACTGGTCTTATTGTTGAACGTAGCTACACCAATACTTACAGTGACAAAATCCGATACTTCAGATAAAGGATTAGGTATTTCAAGTGATTCTATATTGTTTTTAAGTTTATTTGCAATCTTAAAGGCTGCACGATTGCTAGTATCAGGGAGTAAAATTACAAACTCTTCTCCTCCGTATCTTGCCACTAAATCAGTACCCCTTTTAACGCTTTTTTTCAAAAGCTTAGAAATTATTTTTAAACATTCGTCTCCCTCTAAATGACCAAATGTATCGTTATATTGTTTAAAGAAATCCACATCAATCATTATTATGGAAAGCTCTATATTACATCTTTTCATTCTCGAATACTCATAACATATCCTATCTTCCAAATAACGTCTATTAGAAAGGCCGGTCATAGAATCAGTTAGTGAATTTTTTTCTGCAATTTCCTTTTCTCTTCTAAGTTGAGAAGCTAGATCACGAGCTGCAAATTCAGCTTTTTTCTGATCAGAAATATCGATAACACTCGTCCTGATTCCTTTAAATATCTGATTTTCATCATAAACAGGTCTCCAAGATAGCAAGACCCATCTTTCACCAGAAATTTTATGATTAATTTTAAATTCTTCTTTTCCGCACTCATCTTTTGAAAGTTCATTTACAAATCTTTTAGTGATATTGCATTTGTACCTAGGAATTACTATATGCCTCATAATATCATTGATTTCAAATGTTTCATCTACATCATAGCCAGTGATTTCCTTAACCATATCATTAGTCCAAAGCAGCCAGCCATGTTCATCGTACCAAGCCTCCCAACTTGCAGAGGATAGGGCAATAGCCTTATACTTTTGTTCACTTTCAATCAATCTGCTCTCAGTTTTTTTAAGCTCTGTAATATCTCTTATTATTGAAACTATATATTGTTCACAGTCTAAAGTTAAGATATTTGAAGAAACGCTACCTAAAAAAATTGTCCTATCTTTTGTATAAAAATACTCTTCAAAATTTTGTATGGCAGTATTATTTCTCAGTTGATTTATAAATCTATTTCGAGACAAATTATTTGTCCAAATATTTAACTCTAAAGATGTCCTCCCAATTATTTCGTCTTTTGTATATTTGGTAGTATCTAAAAATTTTTTATTGGCAAGGATAATTTTACCGTCACTGAATCTTGTTACCACTATAGAATCTGGGCTAGCTTCTAAAATAGTAAAAAACTTAGATCTCTCTTTTTTTATTAAATCTGTAAGGTTTCCATTTCTTTTTTTTATATAGAGAAAAACAAAAGAATGAAAACCAAAGATTATAATAATTAAGAATATCAAATCATAAAAATCTATATTCATTTTGCTCCCCCTGTCTTCACAGTAAGAGTGCTTACTATGAAAGCAAAATAAAAAACCAAAATTAATGGATATTTAAACTATATTATAGCATAAAAAATTAAGCATAAAGTACTATAAAATATAATAAAAATAAAAAATATTGAAACTAACTTATATCTGTTATATATTATATATAACAGATATAAGTGTTAATAGAATAAATTCATGAATATAAAGAGGTGAACGTCATGCTTGTATTAAAAGATGTATCAAAATCCTATGATAAGCAAAAAAATGTGGTAGAAAATATATCACTAGAGGTTAAAAAAGGAGAGATAATGGGTTTTATTGGACCAAATGGGGCTGGTAAGACCACAACTATAAAAATGATTACAGGGATACTGTCTCCAAGTTCTGGTATCATTAAAGTCAATGGCTTTGATATTTCAAAATCACCAGTAGAGGCAAAGGGAAGCTTTACCTATGTTCCTGATTATCCTGCTATATTTGATTCAATTAAGGGAATAGATTATCTAAACTTTATAGGGGATATGTATGATGTGTCTGTAGAGATGAGGAAGGAAAGGATTGAAAAATTCACAAAGGAATTTCAAATTTATGATGCTTTAACACAACCCGTAAATTCATATTCTCACGGTATGAAGCAAAAACTCATTATATCAGGGGCACTTCTTCCAAAACCTGAAATTTTTATACTTGATGAGCCTATGGTAGGTCTTGACCCATACTCTGCAAAAATTTTAAAGGATTTAATGAAAGAGCACTGTGATAATGGAGGGACTGTATTTTTTTCATCCCATGGGTTAGAGGTTGTGGAAAATATCTGTGATAGAGTGGCAATTATTCACAAAGGAAAGCTTATAGTTTGTGATACTGTAGAAAATATTAAAAAAAGTGATGATACTACCCTTGAAAAAGTATTTTTGGAGATGACAAAAGATGAATAAATTTATTGCACTTACTAAAATTCAGATAAAGGATTTTTTAAGCAAGTATACTCAAAGTGCCAATGTGAAAAATAAATGGCTTTCTTTGATAATTATTCTAATACCAGTATTATTAATCATACCTGCATTTCAAATTGTAAAGAAGGTAAATGAAGTATTTTTAGTTATAAATCAAGGGGAGCTTACAATAACCTATATGTATATAGGGACTGTGATGATGATGTTTTTTGCATGTATCCCTTTTATTATATCTGTATTCTTTTACTCCAAGGACCTCAAATTTCTGGCAACCCTTCCAGTAAAAGCCGATTTTATTGTTTTTTCTAAACTTGCGGCAGTATACATCTATCTTTTTATGATTGGAACTTTTTTCCTTGGAACTTCAATTATCGTACATATCTTAGGGACAGGGATAGATATTTATGTTATATTTACAGGAATAATGGCTGTTTTTATGGCTCCTATTTTGCCAATGATTTTAGCAACCCTTATAATTATTCCTTTTATGTCCTTTGTTGGAGGAAGCAAAAAAAGAAATATCCTTGCAATAGCTGGAAATATAATGCTACTAACAGGGATTATTTTTATCCAGCTTTTGATTGCTAAAATGGAGATGAGTCCTGAGACTCTAAATCAAATGCTTTTACAGGAAGATGGAATACTTAGATTAATTGGAAGAAGCTTCCCACCTAGTATTTGGCTTACTAAGATGATTACAGGGTCATTAATAGACGCAGCGTTATTTATCCTTCTAAACGCAGGTTTTTTTTATCTTCTAAAAATAATAGCAAGGCATATATATATGAAGGGTCTTTTAGCTTTTAATGAGGAAGGCTCAGGGATAAAAAGCAGAGGTAAGATTTATTATAAAAAACGAAGTAAAGGATTACAGCTAATCAAAAGACATATTGGAATAATATTTGGAACTCCAGTATTTTTGTTAAACTCAGTTCTTATAATGTTTTTACCAATAATAATGTTTTTTATGCTGTCTTTTACTGGAGAGCTATCAAATGAGATACTCTCATCACCATATTTCTCTTCATATATTGTGTATATATATGCTGGGATAATTACAACTCCTGCTATTGTTGGGAGTCTTTCAGCTACAGTAATTTCAAGAGAAGGAAAAAGCTTTTGGGAAACTAGAGTTATGCCGATTTCTGGAAAAGATAATATTAGGTATAGAGTATATTCAACCCTTATAATCACTTTTTTTGCTTCTATTCTTCTTGGAATTACAGCGGGAGTATACCTAAATATAAATATTGAGACCGCTTTAAATGCTTTTGTATTTTGCATAGTTGCTACTTTGTTTTTATCTACGGTAGATATATTTATAAATATTGAAAGACCTTCTTTAAACTGGCTTAGCCCTACGGCAGCAGTAAAAAATAATCTAAATGTACTTCTTTCACTAGTTATTAGAGCTATAGTTATTGGAGGGTTTTATCTTTTATATAGAGGTATATCAGATAAACTTTCCAATGTTATTCTTTTTTTCAGCTTTATTCTTTTTATTTTATATATTATCTCAAGCTATATTTTATATAAATTTTATCCAAAAAAATTTGAAGAGATTAAATAAAGGGGGATACCATGCTTTTATATATACAGTTTGACTCAGAAGTCCCTATATATCAGCAAATAAAAAATCAAATAATAAGGGCTATTGCATCTGGAGAGCTAAAGCTAGGTGAAGACTTGCCATCAGTAAGACAACTTGCTGCAGATATTGGAATCAACTTTCATACAGTAAACAAGGTATACAACCAGCTAAAACAAGAGGGCTGGGTTGTGATTCATAGGAAAAGTGGAGTGATGATTAACCCAGATTTAAAGGCCGAAAAAACAAAGGAGTATATAGAATATCTTGATGAAATCATTAAAAATATCTCGGCTGAAGCATATCTAAGAGGGGTATCAAAAGAAGAATTCATGAATATTGTTGAAAAAAATTACGATAGCTATAATGTAATAAAGGGGGACTAAGATGTTTGTATATATTTTTTTAATTAACTTGCTAACAATATATATCCCCCTTATTTTACTGGGTCTACTCATGCCAAAATTCATTAGAAAAACCTTGTTATTTGGAGTGGTTATTCCTGAAAAAGTAAATAATGAACAAGAAGTAATAGATCTTAAAAATCTCTATAAAAGAAATTTTATCTATAGTTCTGTGGGATTTTCAATAATTATAAATAGTACAGCTTTTATTACAAAAAATTATAATCTACAGATGATGGGTATATTTTTACTACTGGCTATTTTGTGGGTAAATTATATCTATGTTCATAAAAAAGCTAAAGAATTAAAAAAAGCCAAGGGATGGACTCTAAGTAAGAAACAAATGGTAGTTGTAAATACATCAAAAAAACCAGATATTAAATTCATATCACCTTATTTATTTATGCTTCCGCTTTTAGTTTCTATTACTACATTGATGATTACTTTTTTTAATTATGAAAGCTTACCTAATCAGATACCAATAAACTTTGATTTTACAGGAAATCCTACAACCTATGGAGAAAAAGGGTTTTTAACAGCCTATTCAATACCTATAAATCAAATTGGTATGACAGGTCTTTTTTTTGGAATATATAAAATGATAGTGAGAGTAAAGCCTAATATTCAAGCGACAAAGCCTAAAACATCTTTAAAACAAAATCTAATTGCAAAAAATTACTGGGCTAAATATATAGCTTTTTTAATAATACTACTTACACTTCATTTTATGTATATGCAGCTTGTAATAATTGGAATTTTTAATCAGGGGAATAAATTCCATATATTCGCAAATGTTCTTGTGACTCTCAGCCCAATGATAGGAGCTATTTATGTGGCATTTAAAACCGGCCAAAGTGGTAGCAGGATCAAAATAGATGAACACGAAGAGGTAAGCGATAAAATAATTGATAGGGATGATGATAATTTCTGGAAATTTGGAACCTTTTATTATAATAAAGATGATTCGAGCATATTTGTAGAAAAGAGATTTGGAATAGGATGGACTATTAATTTTGGACATCCCATAGGAATCATCATAACAGCTATACTTCTTATTTTAATTTTAGGAAGCTTTTTCTTTTCAATGAACTAAAACTAAAAAAGTTAAAGAAATATATGGCATTTTGCAAAATATTAAAGTGAGGCATAAAAATGGATACTACATTAATTGCAGCAGGAATTAACGAAATTTTTTATAGGTTTGATTATACTATACTTAATATACTTCATGAACTGGCAGTAGCTACGAAGAATTCTCTAACCCCCTTCTTTACATTTATAAGTATGACTGGAGACTATGGAGTGGGTTTGATTTTAATAGGACTAATAATGATATTATTTAGAAAGACAAGAAAAGCTGGAATAGCAGTTTTATTGGGAATGGCTTTAGGAGCCATTTTGACAAATATAATATTAAAGCCCTTAATTTCAAGACCTAGGCCGTATGAAGATATAAGTAGTATCTATCATACATGGTGGGAGTATGTTGGGGGCAGATATTACTATGGCCATGCATTTCCATCAGGTCATACTACAGCGGCTATGGCAATGATGAGTGCTATATTTTTAAGCTTTAACAAAAAATATAGTTTTATAGGTTTTTTATTTGTAATCCTTATGGGAGTTTCTAGAAACTATCTTATGGTTCATTATCCATCGGATATACTCGGCGGAATACTTATAGGAGGGTTTGCAGGGTATGCTGGTGTTTTTTCAGCCAAATGGATATATATAAAGGCAAAAGGAACGAGATTTGAAAAGAAGCTTAGTTAATAGGCATGGATAAAAAAACTATAATATAGATAAAAATACAGTAATATTTTAGGGGGTATAAAATTGAATTGTGACCGCTGCTCAAAAATCCCAATATTTGAAGATTTATCAGTTTGTATATTAGTACCTACAGAGCATCATATTGATCCAGTGAAAAATTCTCTTTTACTTAAAAATATAAATTTCAAACTAGTTAATGATATTTTTTTAGTAGAAGAAGAGAATTTAGAAAAAATTATAAATCTATTTTTAGAAATGAATCTTAGTTGTATTGAAAAAAGAGATATAAAGCTAATGCCTTTGTCTGAAAAAAATGAAATAAAATATGAAAATCTCAAAAAATTAAAGTCCCTTCAGTACTATATAGATTTTTTTTCAGGAAAAGATATACTCTATGTACTTGATAAATCTAGTATAAAAACATTTTTCCAACCTATAATAAGTGCAAATACGGGTGAGATATATGGATATGAAGCACTTTCAAGAGGGATAAGAGAAGATGGGAGTATAATTCCTCCAAATGAACTTTTTAGTAAAGCCAGAAATATGGATTTATTGTTCTTTTTAGATAGATTATGTAGAGAAACCGTAATTAAAAATGCGGCTAAGCAAAATATAAGTAAAAAAGTATTTATAAACTTCATACCTACATCTATTTATGACCCTGAGAAGTGCTTGAAATCCACTGATGAAGCATTAACAAAATATAGACTAGATCCTAAAAATATAGTATTTGAAGTGGTAGAAACAGATTATATCGAAGATTATCCTCATCTGAATAACATTCTTTCCTACTATAAAGGTAAAGGATATTCTACAGCTTTTGATGATATAGGAAGTGGGTACTCAGATATAAATGCTCTTCTAGCTCTGAATCCGAAGTATATGAAGATAGATATGAGCCTGATTAAAAATATAGATAAACAACCAAAAAAACAAGAAAAAGTAGTAAATTATATAAAAGTAGCAAAAGAAAATAATATAATAGCTCTAGCAGAAGGAATAGAGAGAAAAGAAGAGGCTGATGTACTCATTGAAATGGGAATAGATTTGCTTCAAGGGTATTATTATGGGAAACCTTGTGAAATACCTCAGACGACTGTGGCTATAGAAACTAAGTTATTTAACAAATAATAAAGCATTGAAATATTCTTTTATCTAATCAAAGTCTCTAAGTGTGAGGTGTTTATTATGAATAAAAAATATGAGGTACTAGAAAAACTAGAAAAAATTTTTGAAAAAGAAAGCCATGTGAACGCCAAGCTTTTAGGAGATTTTTTAAAAATTGATCGGTCTACTGCAAGTAGGTATTTAAATGACCTTGTAAAAGAGGGATATCTAGAAAAAATACTTACTAGGCCTGTTCAGTATAAACCAGCATTAGATAAAAGTATAAGATTTGAGGAAAATATAAAATCAAATGAAAAATCGGTGGCAGTAGACATCAAAATTTCTAAACTAAAAGAAAGCTCTTTTAAAAGCTTAATTGGAGAAAATGATAGCCTTTTGCAAGCTGTCCAAAAGGCAAAATCAGCTATCTTGTATCCACCAAATGGACTACACACTTTAATACTTGGATAGACAGGGGCCGGAAAGTCGTATTTTGCAGAAAAAATGCATGAGTACGCAATAGCCTCTAAAGTAAAGCCCTCAAATGCACCTTTTGTAACCCTCAACTGTGCGGACTACTCAGACAACCCTCAGCTACTCTTAGCTCAGATATTTGGGTCAAAAAAAGGCTCATATACTGGAGCTGAGAAAGATAAGGAAGGGCTTTTAAAAGTCAGTAATGGCGGAATATTATTTTTGGATGAAGTCCATAGGCTATCCCATCAAGGACAGGAGATGCTATTTACATATATAGACAATGGAATATATAGAGAGCTTGGCAGCGTTTCTAATGTAGAGGGAGTAAAGGTTCAAATCATAGCGGCGACTACAGAAGAACCAGATTCTTTTTTACTGGATACATTTAGAAGACGGATTCCAATGGTTATTGAGCTGCCTCCTCTTTCAAGGAGAAGCTTTTCTGAGAGATATGAGCTTATAAGCTACTTCATTGTTCAAGAATCAAAAAGGATTTCAAAGGCAATATACTTTTCAAGAAATGCACTGATTAGTTTTTTGATGTATCAATGTAAAAATAATATAGGTCAGCTAAAATCAGATATCCAGCTCTCATGCGCGAAAGGTTTTTTAAACTTTATGGCAAATGAAGAAAGCTATATAAAAGTGAGAAGTAAAGAAATCCCAGATATAGTAAAAAAAGGACTTTTTAGTTATAAGGACAATAGAGATTTAATTGACAGGCTGATTCCAATGGAAAAAGAGTTAATAAAATTTCATTATGAAGAATATCCTCAGATTAAAGCCAGATATTTAGATGAAGATAAATCCCATACAGAAAATTTAAAGGAGATTGTTGGGAAAAAGTTTTTAGATTTAACAGAATTTAGGCAATTCATCCCCCACTGAGTTTTTTCTTAAATTCAGTGGCGGGATGGATTGCTTTTTTGTCTTAAAACAAAAAAATAATTAAGAATCCAGTTTTTTGTGTGAAATATTTGGGTAGATATAGAAGAACATATGTTTTGTGAATCTGAGAGAAAGGAGGACTAAAATGATTAGGTGCCTTAAAACTGAGTTTTTTACAACTAAGATCAATCTAGATAGACTATTTGAGTGTAATCGTATTTCAGCTGAGATATATAACAGCTGCCTTAAAATAGCTAAAGAGTACTCACTTGCAAATAATGGTAAGTGGATAGGTAAAACTCAACTTCAAAAGGAACTAAAAGATAAATATCCCCTTCATAGTCAATCAGTACAAGCTGTTTGTCATAAGTATCTATTTTCAAGAGACGCTGCATTTAAAGCAAGAAAGGCTGGCCTTAAAAGTAAATATCCATACAAGAAAAAGAAAAACTTCAATACTAAATGGGTGGATAAAGCCTTTACAGTTCATCTAAATGGAAAGATAACTTTATCTATGGGCACAGGAAATGGCAAAAGAAGGGAGCATATTACAATACGGGTAAAAAACCTTCCAGCTCATGATATTAAAGAAATAGAGCTTATCTATGACAGAAAGCTTATGGTTTCAATAACATATGATGATGAAGCAGTTATAAGTCCAAATACTGGAGATAATATCTGCAGTATTGACCTTGGAGAAATCCATACAATTGCTGCCTATACTAAAAGTGAAAACGCCCTAATTATAACTGGCAGAAAGATGAGGTCAGTAAATAGGCTAAGAAACAAAAAGTTGGCTGAGCTTCAAAGACTTATGAGTAAATGCAAGAAGGGCTCTAAGCAGTATAAAAAGTACAATAAAGCTAAGAGATACATTTTGTCAAAATCAGAGGCTCAAATTAAAGACATCCTTCATAAAACAACTAAAAGCTTTGTAGATTTTGCTGTAAATGAAGGAGTTAAAGAAGTTGTCATTGGTAAGGTTGAAGGGGTCCAAAGAAACACAAAGGGCAAAAATACAAAAAAGGTAAACCAAAAACTATCCAATTGGAACTTTGGAAAGCTAAAGGATTACCTTAAATATAAGCTAGAAAGCAGTGACATAACTATTAATGAGATAGATGAAAGCTATACAAGTCAAACATGTCCTGTTTGCAGTAGAAGAAAAAAGGTTTCTACTAGAAATTACAAATGCAGTTGCAGTTATACAGCTCATAGAGATATCCATGGTGCTAGAAACATACTATCTAAGCATTTGTATAAAGACATTAGATACATTGGAGATATCAAAGAAACAAAGTATCTACGGATAGCGTAAGCTAAAAGTAGTAGATGGCGTGTTCCCGCCCACTTAAACAGTGTTGCCTATTTAGAAAGCTTAGTATATTCACATGCCTTGCATGAAACAAAGAAGCAAACCTTCTTTACTCTTGAAATACCTAGCTTTTAATGATAGGAAACCCCCACTGAGCTACTGCATCAGTGGTGGGAGGTTCATTAGAGGAGATGTATCTAGCTATATGATTAGGTCGACTCAGAGCAGGGTGAAGTACAAGGACTATACTTTTGAACTAATAAACCCCAAGCCAGTTATTGAAAAAGGAGATATAATCATTGAATCAAAGGAATATACTAGGTATTCTGGAGAGCTTCAAGTCGCACTAAATCAGATGAAGAACTCAGGAAAATCAAGTATAGTGGGGAGAGTCTTAGAGGAAGAAATATATCTCCTTGATGAAATAAGGCCTTGGCAAAAATTCAAATTTATAGAATCTTGTGTTTTTTAAAATGAATTTTGATTAGCATACGAAAGGTATATACAATAATAAGAGTATAAAGTGTTGGATAAAACCAAAGCTTAATAAAATCCGAATAGGGAAGCTGTCTATAAAATATTACTATAAATCTTAAAAAGCTAAAAAGCATGGCAGAAAGTAGAAAAGTTTCACCCTGTAAAAGCTTTTTTCTAAGAAGAAATAAGATTATAATTATTAATAGAGCTCCGATACCTTCCATTAACTGAGCCGGATAAACCCTCATAGATATATTTCCAAATAAGGAGGAAGCAAATGTATTTTGGGAGAGTCTAGCTTGCTCTTTTATAGGTAGTGGTATAGAAAACCAAGAATCTGTAATCTTTCCATAGCAGCATCCATTTAAAAGGCAACCGATTTTCATTATAAAAAAGCTAATCAGAAAGCAAGGGGACAATTTATCCAATACATCATAATAATCAAGGTGTAATTTTTTTATTAGTAGTAACAAAACTAAAAAACTAAAAATGATTCCACCATAGAGAGAAAAATAAGCTAATCTGAATGTAAAAAAAGAAATTCCAATTTCACTATAAGTCTTGTATTGTATAGCGTAGTTTAAGGCTCTAGCGCCAAATAAAAAACTAAAAGTTATAATCATATAGATTAGCAAAATGGCCTTTAGAGAAAGACCATTTTGCTTTAAAACTTTAAAGGATAAAAGAAACCCTGTTACTATACTTAAAAAAATAAATATATCATAGGTTTTTAGAGTTATTAATCTTTGTAATATAGTAAATTCAACTGATGGTAACATAAAAGCACCTCGTGGCAGTCTCTATTGTTAGTATTTTTGACCTGTTAAAGTAAAAGGAAGAGAAAACTTGGAACCATCATCGTTTACTCCAGAGATAGTTGATTTTGTAACAAAACTTATATTACCATCGCTTCCTTTCTTTATTTCAAAATTAAAAGGAAATTCAGCGCCTTCCATAAATACAGTAGAGCTCAAAACGCCATCTTTATAAGTGGCAGTTGAATTTACGGGAGGTTCAGGGTCTATATCAAGAGACTCACCGCTTGAGATATTTACTCCACTTACTACACCAAATACTAAAGTAGCATTATTTTCATCTATCTTTTGAATTTCAAATTTACATTTAAGCTTAGCTGTTTTAAAAAGTCTAACTATCTCTTCGTTTAGATCACATTCCCCTTCTTCGTTTGAAGGATTCTCAGATACTACTACATCTGGGAATGTCATATAGACATTTTCCCAGTTGCCTGTAATTTCATCCATAGTAGGATGCATTTCCTTTAAATTGATCTGCATATTTGGAAAACTTACAATAAAGCTAAATTCTTTTTCGGGTGCATCCGTATCTGGATTAGCATCTGGTTTATATAAAAATAGTTTATCAGGAGCACCTGATTGTATATGACCAAGGGCTGTAAATCTAGTTTGAACTGTTCCATCACTTTTTATTGTTCCGGTCCAAGAACTTGCATTTGCTGTATCATTTAAAGGTCCAAACCTTACAATATAACCATCGTAAGTTGCCTTTTCATCAGGCTTTAAATTTTCAGTTATTAAAACTGTAGTTACTTGATTTAGATAATTTCTTAAGTTAAGAAGTTCTTTAGAATACTCATCCATTAGCTTCCATCTTATATTTCTTTCGAGTACATCAAAAACAGGCTCTTGTAGATCTTTTACAAGTTGTGCTTTATGAGCATTACTGATATCTCTTTTCAGAGCTTCGTTTAGCCCTCCTCCGCCACTAAATCCTGTTTTTTGAACCTCAGATTGCCAAAAAGCTTGATCTACTTCATCTAGTCTCCAAAAAGCATTTATATAAGAATCCAGCTCATCATTGATAGCATCTTTTAAGAAATTAGGATCTTTGCTACTATCACTTTTTTCCCATAGAGAATAGATTGTTCTATACCAATCTGGAGCAGATCTTTTATTTTCCCTCTGATAATAAAGGTTATATGCACTATACCAGATTTCATTTCTACCATCCCATGCACTAGCTGCAAATTTGCTGAGTGAGTAATCTATTGCATAAACTCCAACAAAGCCTAACTGAAGAGCATTATAGCCCCATTTCCCAACAGAAAAATAAGATAAGTTTTTAGTAAGATTAGAAAAAAGTGCGGCATCTTTCCCACTACTAAAATCATAAGCGGCCTGAACCATAGCAGCAGCTAATCCAACATTATTAAAGGCATTTCCAAGACCTTCAGCAAATTCAGATACATAAAGAACTTGAGTTATAGTAGTTAAAGTTGCACCACTTATACCTAGCCAATCAGATACAGCTCCTTGACCTAGCTCAAAAGCCTTTTGACCCGGACTCATATTGTTGTTCATAGCCTCATTAATTACATCTTCAAATACACCTGAAACTCCACTTGGAAGAGTAGGGTAAGAATTGACTTTAACTATCTGGGCAGCTCTAGTATTTTCATTTCTAACAGTAAAAATACTATAAGTAGATAGATGGTTAGTAAATATTCTAACTTTTTTATTATTCTCATCTATCTCAAAAGGGATAGGTGTCCACTCCTGTAAGGATTCATCAAAGTACATAGCCCCAACATTTTTAGAAGGGCTCCCAACTTCTATAAAATCCTCATCATAGGGTATTTCTATGTCTATTAATCCCGTAAATGAATTTATTTCAGGAGTTTTTATTTCAAAGGCTTTTATTAATACATCTTCCTTTGTCACATCCTCATCGTATATATTTTGAGGCTCTACTTTCTCTACAGTTACAGTTGATTCTGCCTGAATATCATATGATGTAAATATAATATCTATACCATCACCATTTACAACGGGATTGTCAGACGTTATCTTAAACTCTTGTCTTGTATTATTGCTAGAGTTGTTATTGTAAACATTATTACTAGAACAGCCAATACTCATATTTCCTAAAATAATAAAAAATAAAATAAAAGAAATGCTCCTTTTTTTATTCATATAAGTCCCCCCCCTAAAAAACTTCAAACCCATAATATAATTCTGAAGTTATAGTATTTGTACCTAGATAAAAAAACTATATGCCTATATAATAAGATTTTTAAATATAGATTTTTTTATTGAATCACTAAAAAAATCTCACTAGCAAGGAAGTAATATTCCAGCCAAGTGAGACTTTTATATATTAAATAATATTATTTATTTTTAGATGCAATATTAATGAAGGTATCTATTGTTTCAACTAAATTTTCTACTTCAGGTTTACTCATCTGAGCGTCTGCTCCCACAGATTCACCTTTATGACGAAGGTCCCCAGTAATTAAAGATGAGAAAATTATTACAGGAAGCTTTCTTAAAACTCTATGCTCTTTTATAGTTCTAGTCAATGTATGTCCATCTAGCTGCGGCATCTCTATATCTGTTATTAGAAGATTTATTTCATCCATAAAATTATCTCCAAGTCTATCATATACAGAATTAATATAATCAAGAGCCTGCTGTCCATCATCAAATATTCTAAGATTATTAAATCCAGAATTTGTAAGATTATCAAGAAGAACTTTTCTGATTAAAGGGGAATCATCAGCCAGAACTAGCTTGTAATTACTCCTATCTTTATTTGCCTTGACATCTATCATTCGCTCAGAATGAATACCTGATTTTGGACTTATGTCCATAACTATTTTCTCAAAATCCAGTAGCATTAGGATTTTACTTTCTAAATTTATATTTCCAATAACCAGTGATTCAGAAGTCACTACACTAGGTTTTTGAATATCACTCCATTTTATTCTTGTTATACCTAAAACTTCATCTATTGAGAAAGCAACTTTGATTTTATTGAACTCACATAACAAAATCATACTTTTTTTAACATTCTCATTGATTTCTTTTTCTAAGACATATTTCATATCAATTATAGGAATTACATCTCCTCGAATTAGAGAAATACCAGGGACAGCCTTACTAGTATTAGGCACTTTCGAAAGATTATCTATATGAAGAATCTCTTTTACCTTTACTACATTAATAGCATAATTCTCATTGTTGACTGTAAAATGAAGTATTTCTACCTCGCCAGTTCCACTTTCTAATAAAATTCCGCCATCAGTCTTCATATTTTAATCCCCCTATTAACATTTTATGCATTTTTAATATGATATCATATTCTGACAAATCTAAAAAGCAATAATATAAATGATATTAGTTTATATTTAAAGTAACACTAAACTCAGATCCTTCCCCAAGAGAGCTCTCTACATTAATCTGGGCTCCATGAAGGTCTAAAATTCTTTTTACAAGGGATAGTCCAAGACCGCTTCCCTCTACATCGTGTGCTTCTTCACCTTGATAAAATTTTTCGAAAATACGTTCCTTGGTCTTACTGCTCATTCCTTTGCCAAAATCTCTTATTGAAATTTCCACACCTTCCTTCAAGTGATTGAGAGAGACAATAATCTTCCCATCATTTGAGGAAAATTTTATTGCATTGATTAAAAGGTTTATCCATACTTGTTGCAGGAGTTCTTCATCAGCAGTAATCATGGCTCTATCAAGATTGATTTCCCAATCAATGGATTTTTTGCTCCACTCTGGCTCAAGTAACAAAATACATTTTCTAATCTGCTCATCCAGATAAAAACCCTTGTGCTTTTGTATTATCTCTTGATTTTCAAGCTTAGAGAGCTTTAACATGCTACTTGTAAGATGTGAAAGCCTTGAAGATTCCTCAGATATTATACGGGCATATTCTTTTCTATTTTCATCAGAAAGATCATCTTGCTGGAGTAATTGTGCAAAGCCTTGAATTGATGCAATAGGGGTCTTAAATTCATGGGAAACATTACTTACAAAATCTTTTCTTAGAGTATCAATTTTTTTCAGCTCATTAATCATTCTATTAAAGTTAGTAGTAAGCTGTCCTATTTCGTCCTTATTATTATAATTTATCTCTACATCAAAATTTCCAAGTGTAATCTCTCTTGTAGCGTTTGTAAGTTTTATAATAGGTCTTACTGCATGTCTCACCACAAAAATGATTAAAACTGAGCCAATAATTACAAAGGATATACCGGGAAACCAAATTCTAGAAGCCGCTATTTTCCATATATTTTGATTCTGTCTCAATTGTATTCTCATAATATCATCATCAATCATAAGATAAGTACTAACGCCACTAAATCTTCTAAAAGGCTTGTGAATCATACCCCCATCAAGAAGAATAAGATATTCCTGTTCATTAATATAAGCCTCTTCCTCATGAGTTAAAATACTAGTTTCATAGGTATACCAAGAGATAATATCTGAAATCTCTTCATTACTCAAATCTGTTTTTTCAGATAAATCCTTAATTAATATTCCTATGGCTTCCTGACTTTCCTTTATTTCCTGCTGAAGATTTGGCATATACACAGCCGAGGTTAAAAAGGAGAGTAAAGAAGAAAGCAAGATTAATATAATAAAGGCAACAGCTAGTTTTACTGATATTTTTTTCATTCTTTATTCTCCAGTTTTTCGGCTTTGTATCCAAGGCCTCTCACAGTTATGATTTCAAAATCAGGCCAATCGCTAAAGCGCTCTCTTAATCTTTTGATATGAACATCAACTGTTCGTTCATCACTTTCAGCATCAAGTCCCCATATCTCATTCATAAGCTGTTGCCTTGTAAAAATTTGGCGAGGATAATTAAGAAGCTTGAAAAGAAGAAGAAATTCTTTTTGAGGAAGAGTAAGATTAATATCCTCCCTAGATACAGTTAAGGTATCATAATCCAAAACTGTCTTTCCTATAAAAATCCTATGCTCGTTCATAATACGGGCTCTTCTCAGTAAAGCAGATACCCTAAGAATGAGCTCATCCATATCTACAGGCTTTACCATATAGTCATCTGTTCCACACATGAATCCCCTTTTTTTATCCTCCATACTCTCTTTTGCAGTTACCATAAGAATTGGAAGCTGATAATCCGATTTTCGCAAAGAGTCTGTCAGCTCATATCCATCCATATCAGGCATCATAATATCACTAATCATTAAATCTATATGATTTTTATCTAAAACCTCAAGAGCGCTCAATCCATTGGAAGCACAAAACACCATATATCCATTTTGCTTAAGTACGGTCTCCATAAGTCTTTGAAGATTTTTATCATCCTCTACTACAAGAATATTAAACATAGTAACCTCCATAAATAATTATATTAATACATTAATTAAAAACACTCTAAAATTAAATGAATTATATCTGCAGATTATGAACTAAATATGAATTTATATTTTGAATATATTTGCCTAAAAAGTTCATGTTAGGTTCATATTTTGGATTTATACTAATTATAAAATTTGATATTTTAATTTTCAAAAGGGGGAATTGATATGTATCCGTATATATTTTTTGATCAGACAATGATTGTTTTAATACCTGCAATCCTACTTACATTATATGCACAGGGAAAGGTGAAAAACAACTTTTCAAAATACCTTCAAGTACAAACTAGAAAAAATTATACAGGAGCTCAAGTTGCAAGAATACTTTTAAATGAACAAAATCTAAGTGAAATTTCAATAGAGATTACACCTGGGCATATGAGTGACCATTATGATCCAGTAAATAAAATATTAAGACTTTCAAAGGAAGTCTATGCAGGAAGTTCTATTGCATCTGTGAGTGTGGCAGCTCACGAAGTAGGACATGCTATTCAACATGACAAGGGGTATGTTCCTCTTGAAATTAGAAACAAGATATTCCCTATAGCCAGCTTTGGTTCATCCGCTGCATGGTTTTTTATATTTGTAGGATTTTTAATTCCAGCTTTAGGTGGTATGATTGATATAGGAATATTATTATTTTCAGTTGCAGTATTGTTTCAGATAATTACTCTGCCTGTAGAGTTTAATGCAAGCAATAGGGCTATGAGTCTACTTGCTGAAAATGATTTTATAACTGTAAATGAAAGGGTTGGTGCAAAGAAAGTACTTAATGCAGCTGCCCTTACTTATGTAGCAGCTATGGCTGCTGGGATTGCTCAGCTTATTAGACTTATTTTAATTAGAGATAGAAGAAGATAAGGGAGGGAAATATGTCACAAGATCAGTATTTCAAAGACTTAGAAGAAATAGAAAATCTCCAGAAATCTTTAACTAGATATATGATGTACTATAAGTTTGCAATGGAGGAAATTGGAACTAAAATTAGCATACTTCAGCAGGAATTTCAATATATTCATTCCTACAATCCTATTGAACATGTAAAATCCAGACTCAAAAATACTCAAAGTATAATTAACAAACTAAAAAGGAGAGGCTATGAGTTTAGCATAGATTCAATAAGACAAAATGTCCTTGATATCGCTGGTATTAGAATCATATGCTCTTTCACTTCCGATATATATAGAGTTGCAGGAATGCTCATGCAGCAAAGGGATATTGAAGTAATCGAATACAAAGATTATATAGAAAATCCTAAACCAAACGGGTATCAAAGCCTCCATATGATTTTAAAAATCCCTGTTTTTATGTCTGATAGAGTAGAGCAGGTTTATGTAGAAGTACAAATTAGAACTATTGCCATGGATTTTTGGGCTAGTCTTGAGCATAAGATTTATTATAAATATGACAAAGAAGTACCTGAAAATCTAAAGGAAGATTTAAAAGATGCAGCAGATCAGATTGCACATCTTGATCATAAAATGGAAAAGATACACAAGGAAATGCAAAAACTAAGACATGAAAATGAAATAAAAGGTAAAGCTGAGGATAAAGAGACAGAAAGAGTAAAACCCGAAGCTAAAGATTATGAAGATGAAAAAGATTCAAGTAATATTTCTATGAAATATTTTAGTATGATGCTTACTAATTCTATGGAGACATAAAAAATCTATAGTAAATGTTTTGAAAAATAAGAAGTTGTGAAATCTATCTAAAAAATATAAATAGGACAACATTAAATTTAAATAAGCCTAATTCAGGCTTATTTTTTTGCATAAATATAATTTATAAATAGAATAGAAAAACTTAATTAGACACAAAAATAACAACATGATAACTTAGTGAGTGTATGAATAATACATATTTATGTAAATTAAAAATTGGGGATAGAAATACATACTTATTTAAAAGAGGAGGTGAAAAATGAGAGAGTTTGAAAAAGATGTAAAAAAAGTCTATGCACTTTTAAATATAAATAGAAAAATTGTAGGGGTTAAATTCTTGAAAAACTTAGAAGAATTTAATTCATATAACGCTGTAGAGCTTAAAAGACCTATGTCCTATTGTGTGGTTGTAAAATCAGCTAGTCATGGACATAGAATTAAGTTTGATAAATCGACATCTGGCTGTGGGGGAAGCACTAGGGCGTTAGGATTTGAAAAGCCTACAGATGAGTTTTTAAGTGGAGAATCGCCATACAAGCTAGGACTTTTTTCAAACCAAGAGGTAGCGAAGAGGGCTGCTCTTGAAACGAGCAATATTTTATCAAATACATATGGGATTTTAGTACAGCCTTTAGAAGATTACATCGATAAAGAAACACCAGATGTTGTATTAATCATAGGAAGCCCTAGGGAGTTAATGAGAGTGATTCAGGGATATACATACCATAATGCAATACATAAAGAGTTTAGCATGTCTGGAAATCAAGGTATATGCGTAGAAGCAACGGCCTATCCTTTAATACATAATACTTTGAATATGTCACTGCTTTGCTCAGGAACTAGATTTTTAGCAGCTTGGAGTGAAAATGAAGCAGCAATTGGAATACCTTTTAGTTTATTTAATGAGGTAGTAGATGGAATATACAAGACTGTAAATGCCGTAGAGATGGATGAAAGAAAAACTCAGATAAGCGAATCTTTACTCTCTCAGAATATTGACAGTATAAAAATGCAGTATGGAAAAACATATTATACGGAATATGAAGAAGAAAAAAGGAAAAATAGAAAAAATGAAAAAAATTGATAAGGAGAAAAAAAGATATTTTATAATAGTTTTAATCAGGAGCCTTCTTATTATTTTCGGGCTTTTACTTTGGGAATATAAAGCCACAAATGGTAGTTATAATCCAGTATTTACAAGTTATCCTAGTGCAATATTTAAAGACTTAATAGTATTTTTTTCAAGTGGAGAGCTAGCCAAGCATGCGTCAATAACACTGACGGAGGTGTTTTGGGGGCTGTTTTTAGGAAGTCTTATAGGAATAACTTTTGCTATAATATTTGGATATTTTTCTTTCATTGGAGAGGTGCTTACGCCAATAATTTCTGGATTTAGCTGTATACCTCAGCTTGCTCTTGCTCCTGTTTATGTATTATGGTTTGGACTGGGACTTACCTCTAAAATATTTTTGGCAGGATTAATGGTGTTTTTCAATGTTTTTTCATCCACTTATGGAGCCATAAAATCTATGGATAAAGGAATACTAGAGTCAGCCAATCTTCTTGGTGCTGGTCATTTTCAAACCCTTAGAACAGTAGTAATACCATCTTGTATGCCCTGGATACTTTCAGGTATCAGAGGAGGAGTAAGTGCAGCTCTAGTTGGAGCTATAATAGGAGAATATATAGGTTCAAAGGGTGGATTTGGATGGATGATAACATACTCCACTTCTTATTTTAATATCAGTAGAGTGATGTCGTGCATAGTAATATTATTATTTGTAGGTCTTGGACTAAACAAAGTACTTGATATTATGGAGCAAAAGCTTCTAGTATGGAGGACAGTGACTTCACTTCGCATGGAAAATCTAAAAAATCAAGATTAATCTGTATTTAAATAAAAAGGAGATGAAATTTATGAATAAAAGATTTATTAAGTTTACTAAAATTGCTTTGTTATTCACACTAGCTATGAGTATTTTTGCAGGGTGCGCAAATAATTCGGGAACACAAAGCGAGGGATCTGCTCAAGAGGAACAAAAAGAAATGACAAAAGTAGTAGTTTCTGAATTTAGAGGTATGAATTACGCAGCCGTACATATAGCAGATGCTCTTGGTTATTTTGAAGAAGAAGGTATAGAGGTGGAATTTGCAGTTTATGGAGATGGACCTGTTGCTTTTCAAGGTATGCATGCAGGAGATTCACAATTTTGTATGCTATCTATAGAGCCAGTTTTTAGAGCCTTTGATGAAGGACTTGAGTCTAAGGTAGTAGCTGCGCTTGATACTACTAGACTTTATGGATTTGCAGGGTCTAAAGATATAACAGAAATCTCTCAGTTAAAAGGAAAGACGGTATTTGCAGGAGCTCCTGGATCTGCTCCTTACTCATTTATATGGAGCATATTAGAAGAAGGTGGACTAAATCCTGCTGAAGATGTTACATTTGCACAAATGCAGTATGGTGCTTCGATGGCGGCACTAGAGCAAGGTACTATAGACGCTTCATATATGGACCACTATAACAGAAATAAGTTTTCAGCTATAGGGGCAAATTTCCTTGTAGATGGGGCTGACATGGAAACTAAAAAGAGAGTTTTTGGTTCAGAAAAATTTGAAGGCTCTATAATTACAGCTACTAAAAAGTTTGTAGATGAAAATCCAGAAACTGTACAAAGCTTTATTAATGGTGTAGCAAAAGGTGCTAAATGGCTTACATCACATAGTGATGAAGAGGTTGCTGAAGTGTTAATGCCATATCACGACGGAAGCACTAAGGAAGACCTTATAGAGAGAATATCACTGATAAAAATCGCATATTCACCAGACCTTAAGATATCAGAAGAAGGATATGAGGCTATGGAGAATTTTTCTTTAAAGACTGGAGTTTTAAAAAACAAAGTAGGATATGAGAATATCATAGATATGAGATTCGTTGAGCAAGCACAATAAGCAAAGCAAGGTGTTGTAAATGTCTTATATAGAGGTTTTAGATGTAAGTAAATCCTATGGAGACCATAAGGTTCTTCATAATATAAATTTGTCTGTAAAACAAAATGAATTTGTTACATTATTAGGGTCTTCAGGATGTGGGAAAACTACCCTACTTAGGTCTATAGCGGGGCTTGGTAGTATAGATTCTGGAAAAATTATATTAGATTCAGAAGATATTACTCACAAAAGCCCTAGAGATAGAAATATAGGTATGATTTTTCAATCATACTGTCTTTTTCCTACCATGAATGTGTTTAATAATGTTTCTTATGGACTTAAATTAAGGAAAGAATCTCAATCAAAAATCAAAGAAGAGGTAATGAATGCCCTAGAATCCGTAAACCTTCATCAAAAAATAAAGAGTTATCCTTCTCAGCTTTCAGGAGGGGAGAGGCAAAGAGTTGCACTTGCAAGAGCTCTAGTAATGAAACCTAAGGTTTTATTACTAGATGAACCGTTTAATGCAATAGATGCAAAGCTTAGAAAATCCCTGCAGCTTAAAGTAAAGGAACTTCATAAAGAGTATGAAATGACATCTATTATGGTAACTCATGACCAAGATGAAGCAATGAGAATGTCTGACACTATTCATTTGTTTAAAGATGGAGCTATAGAGCAATCAGGAAGGCCAACAGAACTATATCTAACTCCAAAAAGTAAATATGTGGCTTCTTTTATGGGGAACTACAATGTACTTGAGGCAAAAGATTTCTCAATCATTACAAGTGGGAAGTATAAAGGTATAAAAACTGTAGTATTAAGACCAGAGGCTATAGAAATGAAAAATGAAAGATTTGGTGAAATTACAAATGGATATAGCTTTGAGGGTGTAATAAGTGATTATATACCTCAAGGAAATATAGTTAGATTTACTGTAAATATAAAAAATATAGAGCTAAATGTAGATATCCTTGTAGATAGATTTAGGGATTTTTCTCTAAATCAAAAGATATATATGAAAGTAACAGAGGATAAAATTTTATATTATGATTAGTTAATAGATGCCTTGAAAATAAGGCTAAATTAAATACAGTATATTTTGGTTTGAGTTTGAACCAAATATACTGTATTTTTCTTTACTTTATAGTAGTTTTTAAAAATCTAGTTTCCAGAGATGCTAAGTGAGGATACACTTACGCTTGGAGAGCCACAGCCTACTGTAAGTGGAGATAAAAGAAAATCATTTGCTACTCCATTTATATCTTTTAGGAGTTCAAAAAAGTTTCCAGATACAGTAATTTGGCTTACTGGTTTTGTTAAATCTCCCTTTTCTATTAAATATCCATGACACTGAAGGGAGAAATCTCCAGAAATACTATTAATTCCAGCATGAAGTCCTTGTAGTTCTGTAATGAAAACCCCATAATAATTTTGTTTTAGTAAATTGCCAAGACTTATTTCACTAGGCTCAAGGCAAAAGTTTATAGGAGCTATTTCTACAGAACCTTTATAAGATGACTTGGCAGCATTTCCTGTTGACTTTACTTTGTCTTTTTCTGCAGTTTGCAAGTTATATAGATATGTTTTTAATACTCCATTTTTTACTAAAGGCTTTACATAGGTTGCAACACCTTCGTCATCAAAAGCTGTAGAGTTTAATCCTTCTTTGATGTGAGGGTTATCAGTAATATTCACATATTTAGAACCAATAGAGGTTTCGAGTTTATCTACTAAACCCGATAATTTCTTTTGAACCTGCTCTGCACTAAAATGGTTTGTAAACTGGGATAAAAAGCTAGCAAAGGCTTTATTTTCAAAAATTACAGGACACTTCACAGAAGGTATTGCCTTAGCTCTCAGCATACCTAAAGCTTGGTTTACTGCATCATCTGCAATGCTTGGGTACGAAATAGAGGAAAAAGAGTCGCCTGTAGATAGTCCTATTCCTGTTCTAGTATCATTTCCTTCCTTAGCTACAGCAACGGCATAAGCGTAGATATGTGATTTATTTTCCTTCATATCAAGGCCTTTTGTGTTTTTAATCCACTTTTCATAACGAGACTCTACATAGCTATTATTTGACAACCTAAGTATTCTAGAATCTTTATCCAAGATTTGTTTCTCTAAATTTAACATAAACTGGATTTTATCTTCAACAGAGACAGAGTTATCAAGGCTACTGCAGTCTAAAACACTATATTCTCCTTTTCCGTCATGAAGACAAACAGGGTCCAGGGATTCTATAGCTAAAGCATTTTCATAAGCCTCATCTACAAGCATTTTTATGGCTTCATCATCAAATGTTTCTGTAAAAGCATAACCCATCTTTCCATTTACTATCCCCCTATAAGAAAGACCACCTTCTTCTGAGAGGTTAAATTTATCCACATTTCCTTCAAATACCGAGATTTTCAGACTATTTGATGACTCATAGTAAATCTCCTGATTCTCAAATCCCTTATCTTTTCCTATAGCAAACAGCTCATCAATCCATTTATCCATCATAAGATTTACTCCTTTCCACCAACAGTAATCTCAGAAACCTTTAGGGCAGGCTGACCCAGTCCAGCAGGTATTACTCCGCTCACTGAGCCGCACATACCCTCTCCTGAATCAAAATTATTACTTACCATTTCTATTTTTTGAAGGACTTCAAGACCTGTGCCTATAAGAGTGGCACCTTTTATAGGTTCCTGTATTTTACCATCCTTTACAAGATATGCTTCAGATGCTGCAAAATTAAATTCCCCTGTAGCTGTATTTACAGAGCCTCCACCAAGATACTTGGCATAAACTCCATAGTCTATAGAGCTTATCATATCTTCGAAACTGCTTTTCCCATTTAAAATATAGGTGTTTGTCATTCTTGATGTAGGGGGGAGTTTGTAAGATTCTCTTCTGCAAGAACCAGTTGCTGGCATTTTCATTCGCCTTGCATTTAGCTCATCTATCATATAATTTTTAAGTACTCCATTTTCAATTAGTACATTTCTAGTAGGTTTATTACCTTCATCATCAAAGCTAAGAGAGCCCCATTCATTTAAAATAGTACCATCATCAACTGCAGAGACAATATCTGATGCTATTTTTTCACCTAATTTTCCGGCATATACAGAGTTTCCTTTTGCAACTGAAGTTGCTTCAAGACCATGGCCACATGCCTCATGAAAGATTACTCCACCAAACTTATTATCTAGTACAACTGGAAACTTGCCACTAGGAGCTGGCTTTGCACCTAGCATAGTCACAGCGACTCTAGATGCTTCCCTTGCAATGTCTTCTACTGATATCTCATCATAAAGCTCAAACCCCTTTCCAGAGCCTTTGCTAATCATACCGTACTCCATTTTATTATCCTTTGATGCTATAGAATTCACTGCAAATCTAGTTCTAACTCTTTGGTCTTGCACAAATTTTCCCTTAGAATTTGCAATAAGGACGTTTTGACAGGAGTCAATGTAGTTTATTTTTACTTGATGTATTAAATTAGAGTAGCTTGAAGCTGCCTCATGGGCTTTTTTCATCAGCTCTATTTTTCTAATTTTTTCAACATTTTTAGGATGAACTTTCACAGGATGTACTATACTTGGATTTTCCATTACAAAATCAATCCTTAGATTTTGAGAAACTCCTTTTAGAGATTTAGAAGCGTTTTGTGCAAGGCTAAGCAGTGTCTCTCTATCCAATTTGTTAGAATAGGTATAAACACTGTTGAATCCATTAAAAATCCTTATACCAATGCCACCAGTTTTTCCAGATAGAGAACGTTCTACCTTTCCTTCAATCATACCTATAGTAGTATCTGTCCTGTTTTCTACGAAAATCTCTGCAAAGTCCCCTCCAAAAGAAAGTGCTGCAGAGAGTATATCGTGTGCTAACCTCTGATCTATCATGATTTCCCCCCTATAATATATTTGAAACTATTTTTATTGAATATATTGATAATTCAAACTTTATCTTATTGTATCCAATAATTACTAGACTCACAATAATAAATTGAAACATAAAAAATAAATTATTTTGTTAAATGGATTTATTATATAATTAAGCATCATATAAAGAAAAATAAAAGTATATTGACATAAATAATCAAAAAAGTTATAATGAACCATGTTCACTTTGGGGGGATTAAGTTGAATAAAGCAGTAACATCAAAAGAAGCAATAATTATGGCTAGCAAAGATTTAGTAATGGATTCAGGAATGCATGCGTTAAATATTAGAGAAGTTGCAAAGAGATGCAATGCTTCAGTAGGCTCTATATATAACTATTTTTCATCTAAAGAAGATTTGATATTGGAAACGGTAGGGTCAATTTGGTCTGAGATTTTTCAGAAAAAAGGAGATGATATATCGCAAAAAGATTTTATCTCACAGGTTGAAGCCTTATTTAAAAAAATTCAAAAAGGATCACAGGAGTATCCTTTTTTTATAAGTGTTCATGGAATGAATTTTACAGAAGCTAATAAAAGCAAAGGTAGAGAAGTGATGAATCAATTTTTTAGTAGGATTGAATCTTCTTTGCTGGAAGGTTTAAAAAAAGATAAAAATGTAAATTTGAATATTTTCAATGAAGAATTTACAGAGACTGACTTTGTTAGGTTTATATTTTCAAATATAAGAAACTTAGTTATAGAACAAAACGAGTCATGCAAAGTATTATTAGAAGTCATAAAAAAAATAATATATTAATAAAATTTCAAACTGAAGATATAAGATTGGGAAAACCCACCTGTTGGTGGGTTTAAAAAAACATTAAAATGAACAACGTTCATATTCTAGGAGGTAAATTATGCAAGGTATTATGGAAGGTCTATTTGATGCTGTATATCTAACTACGGTGATTACATTAGGGATATTAATGATCAGAAGATCAAATGGAAATAAGCAGTACAAACTATTTGGGATTATGGCAGTATTACTTGGAGCAGGAGACTCATTTCACCTTATACCTAGAGTTGTTGCCCTAAATACTACAGGCCTTCAAGATTACACCTTTTCTTTAGGGTTAGGCAAATTTATAACATCAATAACAATGACCATATTCTATGTAATATTGTATTATGTTTGGAGGGAACGTTATAATATTGTGGGAAAGAAAAAACTTACAATGTCTATATACTTCCTTGCAGCAACTAGAATTATCTTATGTCTTTTCCCTCAAAACGGATGGACAAGTACTAACTCACCATTATCATGGGGGATATATAGAAATATACCATTTGCAATGATGGGAATATTAATAATATGGCTATTTTTTAAGAGCTCAAGAGAAAATAATGATACAAGTTTTAAAAATATGTGGCTAACTATAGTACTAAGCTTTGCTTTTTATGTTCCAGTTGTAATATGGGCAGACACAATACCTTTAGTAGGGATTCTTATGATTCCAAAGACATGCGCCTATGTATGGACTGTGTGGATTGGGTACTCTGATATGAAAAATAATTCGGAAGGTGAAGGAGTGAGTAGTTTTGCATAAGTATATTGTTAAAATTTTTATATAGGAGATAATATACTTACAAGGGAAGAAAAAATATTTGGGGAGTGATTTACTTGGCAAATAAAAATAAAATACAATATGCAGTTAACAATTCATTAAAAGAAAACAATCACAATAAAACCTCAACAGCATTTTTAGACAAAGAAATAATAGATAAAATAAGAACCTTTCATAAAGGATTTTCCCAGTATGAAATCACACCACTCCAAAGCCTAGATGAACTTGCAAAAAAACTAGAAGTGAAAAATATTTGGATAAAAGACGAATCATATAGATTTAACCTAAACGCATTTAAAGTGCTTGGAGGGTCCTACGCAATTGGAAAGTACCTTGCTGAAAAATTAGGACTTGATATATCTGAAATCACATTTGATAAGCTAAAATCAGAAGAGACTAAAACGATTTTAGGAGATATTACCTTTGTGACAGCCACAGATGGAAATCACGGAAGGGGCATTGCATGGGCAGCTAGAGAACTTGGACAAAAATCAGTTGTATATATGCCTAAAGGTTCGTCCCAGATCAGGCTTGAAAACATTAGAAAAGAAGGGGCAGATGCAAGTATTACAGACCTTAATTATGACGACTCCGTAAGACTTGCAAGTAAATATGCAGATGAAAATAATGGAGTTCTTGTTCAAGATAGCTCATGGGAAGGATATGAAGAGATACCTACATGGATTATACAAGGATATGCTACACTTATCGATGAAGCAATGGATCAGATTATAGAAAAAGGGGAAGATATGCCAACCCATGTATTTCTCCAAGCAGGAGTTGGTTCATTTGCAGCAAGTATACTTGGCTACCTTGAAGCTAGATTTAAAGAAAATAGACCGATTACTATAATGGTAGAGCCAAGTGAAGCAGCATGTATATACAAGTCCGCCCTTGAAAACGACGGAAATCCCCATGCTGTAACTGGAGATATGCCGACAATAATGGCAGGGCTTGCATGTGGAGAGCCAAGTACAGTTGGGTGGGGAATCCTTAGAGATTATGCAAATGCCTATATATCTTGCCCAGACTATGTAGCAGCAAAGGGAATGAGAATACTTGGAAATCCACTTGGAAATGACCCAAGGGTAATATCTGGAGAATCAGGAGCAGTAGGACTTGGAATACTAAGTCTTATAAAGGAGCAAGAAGACCTACAGGAACTAGCAAATAAATTAAAATTAGATAAAAACTCAAATATTCTTCTTATAAATACAGAAGGAGATACAGACCCAGATGGATATAGAAGAATTGTATGGGATGGAGAGTATCCATCATTTTAGCTAGGAGGTTTTATTATGGATATAAAATCAATTGAAGAGCTAAGTAGAATTTTAAAAGAGAGTAATAATATAGTATTCTTTGGTGGGGCGGGCGTATCCACAGAGAGCGATATTCCGGACTTTCGTTCAGAAAAAGGTATATACAATATCAAAACCAAATATAGTCATCCACCAGAAGTGATGCTAAGTCATAGTTTTTTCATGAGTAATACAGAGCTTTTTTATGACTTTTATAAAACCTCAATGATATTTAAAGAGGCAAAGCCCAATCTAGCCCATAAAGCGCTATTTAAGCTGGAGCAGATGGGAAAACTAAAAGCCATAATAACTCAAAACATAGATGGACTTCATCAGATGGCGGGATCAAAAAATGTACTTGAGCTTCACGGCAGCATATATAGAAACTACTGTATGAGATGCAGTAAATTCTTTGACCTTGATTATATGCTAAGCACCAAAGGTATACCAAAATGTGATGCTTGCAATGGTGTAGTAAAGCCAGATGTAACTCTTTACGAAGAAGGACTTGATATGGATGTGATTGAAAAGTCAGTATCTGCAATAAGTAGGTGCGATACTTTAATAATTGGAGGGACATCCCTAAGCGTATATCCAGCAGCAGGACTTATAGATTATTATAAGGGAAATAATCTTATTCTTATCAACAAAGGAGAAGTCTATAAACAAAACAGGGCAAGACTAATATTTAAAGAGAGCATAGGGGAAGTTTTGGAAAAAGCAATAGAATTTTAAAAATAAAGCTAATTGGAAGAAATTGTTTCTTCCAATTAGCTTTATTTATGACATGAAATTGTTAAAGGTAATGAATACTTTTAAAATCAAAAAATACTTCATCTTTTATTTCAAATTCATTTTCACTGCCAAGTAAATCTGAATATATTATATGCTCTTTTTCATCAAAGAATGATTTAATTCCATAAGTTGTGAAAAATCCTAAATAGTTTTTTTCGATAATTTCACCTTTATATGATTTTTCTTGAAAACTGAGCTGCACATTCTCTGGCCTCACAATTATTTTTTCACCTTTGATGATTAATGTATTAGCTCTTCCTATAAAATTTGCCACAAATATATTTTCTGGTTTCTCGTAGATTTCTTTAGGGGCTCCTATCTGAATTACTTTTCCTTCATTCATAACTACTATTTTGTCAGAGATACTAATTGCTTCTTCTTGATCATGAGTTACAAAAATCATAGTTATTTTCAATTCTCTTTGTATTTTTTTAATTTCTTCTCTCATCTTAACCCTTAGCTTTGCATCAAGATTTGATAGAGGTTCGTCCATGAGAAGAACCTTAGGTCCCAAAACCAAAGATCTAGCAAGAGCAACTCTTTGCTGTTGTCCACCAGAGAGTTCACTAACACTTCTGCTTTTATATTCAGTCATACCAACTATATCAAGCATTTTAATAGCCTTTTCAAGCATAGCTTTTTTAGATAAGATTTTTTTATTTTTAAGACCATAAAGCACATTTTCCAAAACATTTAGATGGGGAAAAAGTGCATAATTTTGAAAAACAGTGGAAACAGGTCTTTTTTCAGGAGGCGTTTTCGTAATATCTTTATTTTCAAGATATATAAATCCTTTACTTGGATTTAAAAAACCTCCTATCATACGAAGCATTGTTGTTTTGCCACATCCACTTGGTCCTAATAGAGATATAAGTTCCCCCTCTTTGACTTCAAGAGAAAAGTTTTTTACAGCTTCGAATTTATCAAATTCTTTTGTAACATTTTGTATATTAAGATACATGTTATTACTCCTTAGATATTTTAGAATTACCCATTAAAAGTGCTGAAAAAGATACATTTATTATTAATGTAGTGATTATAAGTATACTTGCAAGTACAGATGCAAGACCGTATTTGCCGTCCCTTAGTACATTAAACATTTCAACTGTAGCAACCCTTGATGAAGGGGTTATAAGAAATATGATAGCTCCAACTGTAGTCATAGTTGCAGTAAAGGTATTTACAAAACTAACTAGAAAAGCAGGTTTGAGAAGTGGCATAACTATTCCCCAAATAACCTTTATATTTGGAGAACCAAGGTCTCTAGCTGCATACTCAAGCTCTATGCTTATATTTTTAAGTGCAGCACTTGCAGCTTTTGTACTTATTGGTATCTGCCTAAATATACAGTTTAATACTACTATAAGACCTGTGCCAGTTATTGCTATAGGATTTTTATTGAAAGCAAGGATATAAGCTATACCAAAAAAAGGTCCAGGCATTATATATGGTAGGGTTGATATAAAATCCATTGTCTTTCCTATTTTTAAATTTCGCCTTTCTATATAATATGAAAGGAGTAATCCAATTATACTTGTAGCTATACCAGCTATAAAAGAATATCTGATGCTTCTAAAAAAGCTAGGCATTAGAGAAAATCGAACAGCTTTTATATATTCAGTTGTAAATATAAGTGTACCTGTTCTATAATCAGAAATTGCAGATAAGAAGATAGCTATATACTGAAGCACCATAAATGTAAGAAATAGGGAAGTGATAAACCCAAGAAAAAAAGTAAGTGTTTTTCCCATATTAAATCCAAAGTTATCATTATTTTTAAGCTTTGCTCCAGAAGCAGACAAAAGCTGAGTAGATTCCATATGATACCTATATATCTGAAAAATAAAAAGTGAAGGGATCAGTATAATGACACTTATAGCTGCCGCTCTTGGGAGATTCCCTCTTCCTATCACAGACAAGTAGGCTTCTGTTGCTAGTACGTTGAATCTTCCACCAATTATTATAGGAGTACCAAAATCTGAAATTGATTTTACAAAGGTTAAAAAACTAGCAGCCACTATACCAGGCTTTGCTAATGGAAGTATAACTTTTTTTACTGTATTTGAGGGACTTTCTCCAAGGTCTAAAGATGCATTAATTAGATTTCTATCTATAGATGACATTATCCCAATGATCAATAAAGCAGCTATAGATACACTTCCAGCTATTTGCATCATAACTATTCCGTGCCACCCATAAGGACTAATGCTAAGGCCAAGCAGCCTATGAGTTATAAGGCCTCTTCTTCCAAAGAGAATAATATATGATAAAGAAGATACAAATGGAGGGGAAATCATTGTCAACATTAGTATTGCTGATATGATTCCTTTTATTTTTGTATTTGAAAATGTAGCATAAAGTGCAATAGATATAGCTATAAATATAGTTCCTAGAGTAGAAAGCGTAGAGACAAAAATGCTATTGTAAATAAGCTGTCTATTATTTTTAAATATAATGCGGTACATTTCTAGTGAAAAACTTCCATCTGGAAAAAAGCTTTTTATAAAAACCTCCATAATTGGCCATAATATGAAGATAAGAATAAGACCTAGTATAATTATTATTGTGGACAAATCGAAAAAATCGTAAAAAGGGGTATCCAGACTTCTGGATCCCCTTGAAAACTTTCTCATAAAATTAATTACCTACTATTTGAGACCAATGCTCAAGAATATCATCTCTTTGTGAACCGAATTTTAATAAATCTATATCCATAAGGTTCGCAAGATTAATATTGCTCATAAGCTCAGGAATAGCTACATCATTTCTTACCATGACTCTAGGGTCCATATCCCTTATAATTTCCTGACCTTTAGCTGAAAGTGCCCAGTCCACAAAGGCTTTTGCAGCTTCAAGATTATCAGCGTTTTTAAATATTGCTAGTCCTGCTGGAACCCAAGGAATTCCATCTTCAGGATAAATAGTCATTACTGGGAATTTATCTTCCATTGCTACAAACTCACCTGACATAGGAATAATACCTATAGCCATTTCACCAGCAGCTACTTTGTTTGGTGGTTCCCCACCTCTTTGGAAGTAAAACGGAATGTTTTCATTAAGAGCCTCAAGATAAGCCCAACCTTCTTCTTCTCCCATAGACTGTAAGATACTATTTACAACTGCATAGTTAGTACCAGAAATAGCAGGATCTGCCATTGCTATCTCATCTTTGTACTCTGATTTTAAAAGATCTTGCCAAGTTTTAGGAGCTTCTATTCCTTTTTCTTCAAGAATGTCAGTATTTACCATGAAACCCGCTGTAACAAGTGAAATGCCTGTCCAGTAATTGTCACCTTTGTACTTATCGTCAACGAACTGTTCTTCTTCAGAAACATAATCTTCTAATAAACCTTTTTCACCGGCAACTATAAAACTATCAGCACCTCCGCCAAACCAAACATCAGCCATAGGTTTTCCGCCTTCAGCCTCAGTTCTTGCAAGGACTTCTCCAGAAGACATATCTAAAAACTCTACATTTACTCCTGTATCATTTGTAAATGCTGCGAATATTTCTTCTTTTCCACCATATGCCGCAACAACGGTTAAAGTAGAACCATCAAGAGAAGTTTCTTCGCTAGAAGAACCTTCATTTACAACCTGGTCATTGTTATTATTTGATGTACAACCTGATAGAGCAACTATAAGCATAGTCATTATCAGAAAAAAACTAGTAAACTTTTTCATTAAATATCTCTCCTTTTTTACTACATATCTAAAATTAGCATTTAGTTCAAATGCTACCTACATGATTATAGATTTAAATTTTCTATAACTCAAATAGAAATAACTTATAAATATAATAAAAAAGTGAAATAATATACATTTTTAGTAAGGGTTTAAGACTTTAAATGAATGCTACTTATAAATTTACAAAGGCTGCTTTTTAAATGAAAAATTCCGGTTACTCAAAATAATAACCGGAAGAAAAAGATTCTTCCGGCCAACTTATCTTATAAACTTTTCTTTTAGCATCACGATATCCTCATCTATATACCTGTGTTTTATGTTATTTACATCAAAATTAAAAATCTTGAAAACAAATTGAACAAAATATCCAATCGATAAAGACATTATGACAGTTCCTATACCTAGAGTACCGCCAAGAAGATATCCAACCAATAAGGCGCTGATTTCTATGGCATTTCTTATGAAGCTTACAGGTTTATTAGTTTTTTTAGTAAGGGCTATCATCAGCCCATCCCTAGGACCAGAGCCAAGCTCAGCTCCTATATATGCTACACTGCCACAGCCTATTACAAACATTCCACCAAACATCATAAAAATTCTTAAAAAATAAGAATCAAAGGTTGGAATCAGATTGTTTAACATAAGTATATCTATAAAATATCCTATAAAATACATATTGAAAACTGTACCCCATCCTATCCTCTCACCAAGGAAAAATGCAATAATTACTATAATAAAACCCACAGCAATACTAGCCTCTCCCATAGTTATGGAAAAAGTACTACTAAGTCCCTTGTGAAATACATCCCAAGGAGCGAGTCCAAGATTAGCATTTATAGTCATTACTATACCTACAGCAAACAAAAATAAACCTAAAAATAACCTAATAATTCTATTGATAGGATTTTTACTATTCAATTCATCATCTCCCAGAAATTTTAAGTATCATAAATCGATTAAATCTAATAATATACCTAAAGAATAAAAAAATCAATTGAGTTAGAAATCAAAATGATAAATGTGAAAATTATATAGTATGATAAATAATATAAAGAGATGTATATAGTATTAAAAAGTATTAAAATAACTTATTTTCCAGTAAAATCCACCATAAAGCCGATTTTTAACCTGAAGATGAGTTTTGAAGGGAGAGATTATATGAAATATATAGATATGCACTGTGATACAGTGATGACAATTCCAGAAAAAGGAAGTAGCGACCTTTTAATAGATAATAAAGAGGTTAGCGTTGATTTTAAGAGATTAAAAGAATCAAATGCAATGGCTCAGTTTTTTGCAATTTTTTTAATGAAAAAATTTATGAAATTATTCTCAAAAAAGAAACTAAGAAATGATGACGAATATATAGAGCACTGCGTTAAGCTTATTAACGAAGCAACTGAGAAGACCGATTATGTGAAGCTTGCATATAACTATGATGATTTAATTAAAAACAATAATGAAAATAAGATATCAGCTTTTCTAACAATTGAAGATGGAAGATCAGCAGATAGCCTTGAGAAAATCAAAAAATATCATGATATGGGAATTAGATTAATAACCCTTACATGGAACTATGAAAACTGTATGGGATATCCAAACTCTAATCCCAAAATGAGAGATAAAGGGCTTAAAGAATTTGGGCGAAGCGCAGTTGAATATATGAATGAAATAGGAATGATTATAGACGTATCCCACCTATCAGATGGTGGATTTTATGATGTGTATAATACATCTAAAAAGCCCTTTGTAGCATCCCACTCAAACTCAAGAGAGCTATCGCCTCATACAAGGAATCTTACTGATGATATGATAAGAAAAGTTGCAGAAAAAGGGGGAGCAATTGGACTTAATTTTTGCCCTCAATTCTTGGATAAAAATATTAAAAATAAGGATAGCAAGATAGAGCTTATGGTTAATCATTTGAATCATATCAAAAAAACAGGTGGAGAAGATGTACTTGCTTTGGGGTCTGATTTTGATGGAATAAGTGGAAAACTAGAAATAAGTGGCTGCGAAAAAATGCCAATGCTATTTGAAGCACTAAGAAAAGACGGATGGACAGAAGATATGATAGAAAAACTAGCATACAAAAACATGCTAAGAGTCATAAAAGACACCCTCTAGAGCCGCGGGGACGTATCTAATGTCCCACTTGAAAGTTAGTATATTTTTCATTTGAATAAGAATTTAGATTATGAGTATAAATATAAAAAGTGAAAAGGAGGTTATTGTATGGAAAAAATATTATTTTATGGAATGACGGGGGAAAAGATGTGTTTTCAGCACATACTTTTAAATGCGCTTGATCTTCACGAAGAAGGGAAAGAAGTGAAGATAATATTTGAAGGAGCTTCAGTAACACTAGTACCATCATTTGAAAGTGAAAAAAATCCTCTGTATATAAAGGCGAAAAACCTTAATCTTATAGCAGGTATTTGTCTAGCTTGTTCAAAAGTTATGGGAGTATATGAAAAAAATAAAGATACAGGGCTGCCTATGTTAGAGGACATGGTAGGTCATGCAGGAATGAAAGACTATATAAACCAAGGCTTTATGATAATAAGTATGTAGTGTATCCATACATAAAAGGCCCTTTGATTCTAACGATAAAGGACCTTTTATGTGTACTATTTTCTAATATAGGGTTTCTGTCTCGGCATAGACTAAATCTCCATTTTTTATACTAAATAAAACGTAATTTTGAGATTCATCATTTATTATTTCAACTATTGAATTTACATCATAATAATTATCTCCAAAATATTCTATTGTTACAATTGAAAGCTCTTTTAAAACTTCAATAAGTTCCTTCCAGTCATTTTTTAGGTTTTCATCTTGAGTGATGCCTCTTACTTCTTCTGCACCACCTTCCATTACAATAGAAATAACTACTGCATTTTCAGTATCATTATAACTAGTTGAAAACGTTATTTCATCTTCTTGAAAATTTCCTTGAATAAAATCAGTGTCAAACTGATCTAGCAAAGCATAAAAATCAGTAGATTCATCTTGTGAGCCAGACAGATAAACCCAGCCATCCTCGAAAGCAACGCTATAACCTATACTCTCAGCCATAAAGCGAAGTGGAACCATAGTTCTTCCATCTACAATTTTAGCTGGAACATCAAGAGTGACAGCATAACCATTTACATATGCCGTTTTGTTTCCAATAGTAACAGATGTAGAATTCTCTCCAAGAAAAGCAGTTGCAGTTTTTGTCTCTTGATCCCAAGTTACGGTAGCACCCATAGATTCAAGAACACCTTTTACAGGGACAAGAGTCCTTCCACTTTCAATTATTGGAGCAACATCTGTTTCAATCTGTTGTCCGTCTAATATTATTCCCTTAGCATATGTAAGAGCACTAGCATCTGCCGGAGCAGAAAAAATAAGAATAAAACCAATTAAAGCTGTAAGTAAAACCTTTTTCATAAACACATCTCCCTTTTGATATTAGCAAAACTTATAAAATATTAAATTAATACTTCAATTTTTACTAATATACTTAAACTTCGCACACAAATAAAACCTATGAACCTTGAAAATTCAATAATTGACAGGTTAATAGTATACTTTAGACATATAAAACAAGCTTTT
>NZ_JAGGLI010000001.1 GCF_017874355.1 Acetoanaerobium pronyense | reverse complement strand
CACGATGGACACCCTTGCTCTTGGCTAACGGTTGGCACTACCAGCCCCCGTACTGGACTTTCACCAGCAAGTTCGCGCCCATGCTGGGCGCACAATAAAAAAAGCCCATAAAGGCTTTTTTATATGGTAAATCCTTATTCAGCTGGTTGGGATTCTTTATTTGGAACTTCTGTGACTTCTATTGGTGTTTTATTTATTTCAAAATACTCCCTAACTTTTGTTTCAATCTCATTCATCAATTCTGGGTTTTCCAGAAGAAAAGTCTTAACATTTTCTCTTCCTTGACCTAATTTATTTTCATTGTAGCTATACCAAGCCCCTGATTTATTTATAACATTTACGTTGGCACCTATATCTACAAGCTCTCCAACCTTTGATATTCCTTGTCCATACATTATATCAAATTCACATTGCTTAAACGGAGGAGCTACTTTGTTTTTTGCTATTTTTACTCTTGTTCTACTTCCAAGGATATTGTCTCCTTGCTTTATAAGGTCTATCTTCCTTACATCAAGTCTTACAGAAGAATAGAACTTTAGGGCTCTTCCTCCTGTTGTAGTCTCTGGACTACCAAACATTACTCCCACTTTTTCTCTAAGCTGATTTATAAATATGGTTATTGCATTTGACTTGCTTATAGAACCAGCCAATTTCCTAAGTGCCTGAGACATAAGTCTTGCCTGAAGACCTATATGAGAGTCTCCCATTTCACCTTCAATTTCTGCTCTTGGTACAAGGGCAGCTACTGAATCCACTACAATTATATCTATAGCACCACTTCTGACAAGTGACTCTGTAATCTCAAGGGCTTGCTCACCTGTATCTGGTTGAGACACTATTAGATTGTCAATATCTACGCCTAAGGCCTTTGCATACACAGGATCAAGGGCATGCTCTGCATCTACAAAGGCTGCAATGCCTCCTTTTTTTTGAGCTTCGGCAACTGCATGAAGAGCAACTGTTGTCTTACCTGATGATTCAGGTCCGTATATCTCAATTATTCTTCCCCTAGGGAGTCCTCCTATACCTATTGCTATATCAAGACCTATAGATCCTGTTGATATTGTTTCTATACTCATTTTAGCATTTTCTCCAAGAGTCATTATAGACCCCTTACCAAAATCTTTTTCTATTTTAGCTATAGCAGCATCAAGAGCTTTTCTTTTTTCATTCATGACTATTCCACCTTTCATAAGAGAACGTTTGTTCTTATTTAATTATATATGAAAATTTTTAGACCGTCAACTAAATGAATTATATTTAATCTAAAGATATAAGCTTTTTGTTTTTTATAAGATAATCAGCTCCAGATACAAAGGTTATTACTACTGCAAGCCACATCATTATATTTCCAAAAGGTATGTTAAGCAAAAGCATAAGGACTGCAAGGATTTGAGTAGTAGTCTTTGCTTTTCCTCCTTTCGACGCAGCAATCACCTCTCCACTTAAAGCTGCTATAGCTCTTATAATACTAACAGAATATTCCCTGGATATTATGATTACTACCATCCAAGCGGGAGTAAGATTCATTTCCACAAGGCTTATAAGTGCTGCTGCTACAAGTATTTTATCTGCAAGTGGGTCCATAAATTTCCCAAAATTACTAACCATGTTGTGCTTTCTTGCAAGGTACCCATCCAAAAAATCTGTTATAGAAGCTATTGCAAATATAAAAGCTGAAATTGGAAAAAATCCAGAAGCTTTCTCATAATAAACTGCAAGGAAAAAAAATGGAACCATAATCATTCTCAGGATAGTAAGTTTGTTTGCTATATTCATTCTATTTCATCTCCTATCAAGTCATATTCCATTGCATCATTTATTTTTACCTTAACAAAACTTCCTTTTTCAAGCTTATTTTTTGATTTTACAAAGACAATTCCATCAATCTCTGGGGCATCTCTAAAACTTCTAGCTTCATAAACGTTGTCTTCAGCATTTTTTTCTATTAAAACTTCCATAGTTTTTCCTATATATTCTTGATTTTTTTCAAGGGATATTCCTTGCTGAATTTCCATTATTTTTCCTTGTCTGTATTCTTTAGTCTTTTGGTCTATATGCCCCTTCATATTTGCAGCAGGGGTTCCTTCTTCTTTAGAATAAGTAAATACTCCCAGCCTATCGAATTTGACTTTAGATACAAAATTAACCATATCCTCAAATTCCTCTTCAGATTCTTGAGGAAATCCTGATATTAATGTAGTTCTAATTACTGCATTTGGAATTTCACTTCTTATTAGTTCTATCTTCGAAATTATATCCTCTTGGGTAGTCTTTCTGTTCATTCTTTTTAACACGTTATCGTGGCTGTGTTGTATTGGCATATCAAAGTAAGAGCATACTTTTTCAGATTCTTTTACAGCCTTTACAAGCTCTTCATCTATATCTTCAGGATATGAATAAAGAAATCTTATCCATTTTATTTTTTCTATTTTTGAAAGCTCTCTAAGTAGCTGAGCGATTCTTTTTTCGTTATAAAGATCTAATCCGTACTTCGTAGTATCTTGAGCTATTAGTATAATTTCCTTTACTCCATTTTCAGCTAGCATTTTTGCTTCTTCTATGATATCTTCAATCCTTCTACTTCTATATCCTCCCCTTAGTTTGGGAATAATACAGTAGGTACAAAGATTATCGCAACCTTCTGCTATTTTTATAAATGCACTATAGCTTTCAGTTAAAAGCTCTCTTTTAGCACTTAGATTCATATCTCTGTTAATATCAAGGATAAGACTTTGTTTTTGTCCAAGCTCTAGACCCTTAACAATCTGACTTATCATTTCAAAGCTCGTAGTTCCTATAAAGGCATCTACTTCAGGAAGCTCATTTTTCAGGTCTTCACTATATCTTTGAGATAGACATCCAGCTACAATTAGATGTTTTAACTTTCCAATCTCCTTATATCTTGCAATATCAAGAATTTCTGATATGGATTCTTCTTTAGCTGATTCAATAAAACCACATGTGTTTACAACTGCAAGATCAGCACTACTTAAATCATCTGTTTTTTCTATTCCATCCTCTTTTAGCAGACTAAGCATCATCTCAGAATCTACTAAGTTTTTTGAACATCCCAAAGTTGATATATAAACCTTATTTTTCATAATTGTCTCCTTTTACATCTTCATAAAATCTGATTAATCTAGTTAGAGTCTCTTTGTAATCATCTGAGCTCACTTTAAACTCATAGCTGTATTTATCATTAGAGTGCTTATATAGATTATCATAATAATTTTCAATAAGATATCTCGCTACATAGCTATAGTCCTTAATATTTATTTTATCTATAAGCTCATCCACTATCTTTTTCCCAAGAGAATCTTTTAGCATAAGCGTTGCATTTATAAGCTTATCATCGTCCTTTGTCTTAGATTTTGAGTAATCTTCAACGAGGCGACTGACTCTTTTTTCTAATGAACTCTCTACAAATATATGATATCCATTTTTCATGCTATCTGATAGAGCTTTAGGAATAAAAACCTTTCCTATTTTCCTGCTTTCACTTTCTAAAAAGACAAATTTATCATTGTTTTTAGAAAGACTGTTAAAAAGTAGAGATTCAAATCTTTTTTGAGTCTGATGTCCATCACTATAATATATTTCCCCATACACAGATCCGCTATTTTTTGCATATTTTTCTAAATCCAAAACCGGAATACCCTGCTTTTTTAAATCAATCAAAATTTCAGTTTTGCCTGCTCCTGTATTTCCGTGAAGAAGAATACATTTTAATGTATCTGAAATATTCTCTAAATAGTCTATAACATGCTTTCTGTATGATTTATATCCTCCTAGAAGCTTATATACTTCTATTCCAGTTGAAGAGATGTAGCTACATAGTGCACCACTTCTCATTCCTCCTCTAAAACAATAAACTAGAACCTTGTCATGTTTTGAGGATATATCTGTGAATTTTTCATGAAAAAACTTTAACTTCGGGGCTGTAATATCTATCCCTTCCTTTACTGCCCTTTCCTTTCCTTGAGTCTTGTAAAGGGTTCCAACTAAAGCTCTTTCATCATCTTCCAGAAGTGGTATATTTATTGATCCTTCTATATGATCTTCATTATATTCCTTTGGGGACCTCACATCTACTATAGCTATATTGTGCGTTTTTTTTATGGCAAGGAGTTCATCTATACTTAATTCCTTCAATTTTACACCTTCTCTTGTGGCATTATTTTGTCTAAAAATACTTTTCTTGGTTTTGAACCATCACTTGGCCCTATAATCCCTTTGTCTTCAAGATCATCTATTATTCTTGATGCTCTATTATAACCTATTCTAAACTTTCGTTGAAGCATGGAAGTGGATGCCTGTTCCCTTTCTTTTATGAATTCTAAGACTTCAGGAATCAAAGCGTCTTCAATATTCTCACTTTCAAATTCTATTTTTTCAATCTCCATTGAAATTTCTTTGTCTTCTTCTTTTTCCCCATTATTTTCCTTTATAAAATCAGTTATCATCTCAACTTCCTGTTCAGTTACAAATGCCCCCTGCATTCTCACAGGTTTGCTTGCACCCATAGGATAATAAAGCATATCCCCTCGTCCAAAAAGTTTTTCAGCCCCTCCTGAATCCAGTATCGTCCTTGAATCCATCTGAGAAGAAACTGCAAAAGCTATCCTAGAAGGTATATTCGCCTTAATAAGTCCTGTTATAACATCAACAGAAGGTCTTTGAGTTGCTATTACAAGATGTATTCCGCATGCTCTAGCCATTTGTGCAAGTCTACAGATAGCATCCTCTACTTCATTAGGACTTACCATCATCAAATCTGCCAGCTCATCTACAATAATTACTATCCTTGTAAGCTTTTCTTCAAACTTTTCATTGTATCCATTTATGTCCTTTACTTTATGCTCGGAAAAAAGCTTATATCTTCTATTCATTTCTCCTACTGCCCAATTTAAAGCATTTGGAGCTTTTTTCATATCCGTGACAACAGGAATAAGCAGATGCCCTATGCCGTTATATATAGAAAGCTCTACCATCTTAGGATCTATCATTATAAGCTGTACTTCTGCTGGGGTATATTTATATAATATGCTGCAAATAAGGGTATTTACACATACGCTTTTCCCAGAGCCTGTGGCCCCTGCAATAAGGACATGGGGCATTTTGGATATATCTGAAATCACTGAGCTTCCAGCGATATCCTTACCCATTCCAAAGGCTATGTTTGCAGATGTTTTTTTAAACTCTAGACTGCTAACTATATCCTTAAAGCTCACCATTTCACTTTCTGAAGTGGGTACCTCTATACCTATTAAGGATTTTCCAGGTATTGGAGCTTCGATTCTTATGCTATGTGCTGCAAGTGCAAGTGCCAAATCTTCAGTAAGATTCGTTATTTTGCTTACCTTTGTTCCTGCTTTTGGCTCTAGCTCATATCTTATAATAGTAGGTCCATACGTGACATTTTTGACCTTTGCATCTACTCCAAAATTCAAAAGCGTATTTTCAAGGGTTTTAGTATTTTTTGCCCTATTTGAAATGTCTTTTTTATTTGTCTGAGGATAATCTCTTAAAATATCCACTGATGGAAAAGCATATAACTCATTTTCATTTCTTTTATATTTTTTATTATTTGAAACAATATTTTCATTGTTAGTAGATATCAAATTTTCTTTTTTATTTTGAAAGTCTGGAACAATAAAATCATTTTGAGTATCATTCTTTTCAGAAAAGATATTTGGAGTTTCTTCAAAATTATCTTCTTTTTTAATTTTTATTCTTTTCTTCTTTACTGGTTTTTCATCCTCTTCTTCCTCATCTACAAGTACGAAGTTTTGGATTTTAGATACTATCTCCTTGATTAATCCTGTAAGCCAGTTTTGAGCTGATCTTGCCTTAGGTCCAAGATTTTTTATATCTACTTTAAGATAAAAAATAGCAAAGAATACTGAAAGCACTATTGCAAAAAACCAGCTTCCAGTACTTCCTAGGAGCCTTTTCATATAGTAGGTAAGGGTAGTAGAAATAATTCCAGAACCTTGCCCTCTTTGAGACTGCGAAAATATAAGTCTCGTGTTTTCTAAAGAAAGTGGACTTGTTTTAGGTAAAAAATCTATATTTAAGAGTCCATATATTAAAAAACATATAAAGGTAAGGAGTCCTATCATTTTTTTTGATATATTTTGGTAGCTGAATTTATCCCCATAAATTAATTTATATACTCCTAAGAAAATTAGGGTAAATGAAATTAAAATAGATAAACTGGAAAAAAAACCTAGCAAAAGATATTTTACTGAGGACCCTATTATCCCCATAGAGTCAGTTCTTACAGATAATGTCATAAAAATTCCCACAAAAATAAAAATAAGGGATAGCATATTCTCATTTATAAATTTTTCCTTTTTTTTTGACTTTCTTTTTCTTATTCTCTTAGCCAATTAAATCACCATCCTTTGTTGCCTTCAACTAAGTATTATACTATTTTATAGGTATTATGGCAAAAAATTAAAGCCCTCTTTTAAAGGGCTCTTTGAATGGACTTAATAATTATTCTGTTTCTTCTTTTACTTCTGGTTTTGATTCTTTTTCTAAAAGAGCTTTTCTTGATAGATTAATTCTGCCTTGTTGGTCAATTTCAGTTAAAAGTACTTCAATTTGATCACCAACTGAAAGTACATCCTCTACTTTATTAACTCTCTTTGTATCAATTTGAGAAATATGAAGAAGACCTTCTTTTCCTGGAAGTATTTCAAGGAAAGCACCAAAAGTAGTAAGCTTAACTACTTTTCCAAGATATTTTTGTCCAACTTCTGCTTCTTTTACTATAGTTTCTATTATTTCTTTAGCTTTTTTACCCATATCTCTATTTACAGCTGCTATAAACACTGTTCCATCGTTATCTATGTCAATTTTAGCCCCTGTTTCATCAATGATTTTATTAATCATTTTTCCACCAGGACCTATTATATCTCTTATTTTATCTGGCTTGACATGAAGTGTAAGAATCATAGGAGCATATTCTGAAAGCTCAGGTCTATGAGTAACTATAGTTTTTCTCATTTCATTTAATATATGAATTCTTCCAACTCTAGCTTGCTCTAAAGCCTCTTTAAGGACATTTTCATTTATACCTGCAATTTTTATATCCATTTGGATAGCTGTTATTCCTTTTTCAGTACCAGCAACTTTAAAGTCCATATCTCCAAGGAAATCTTCCATACCCTGAATATCTGAAAGTACGGCTATATTTTCCCCTTCTTTAATAAGTCCCATTGCAATTCCTGCAACCATATCTTTAAGTGGAACTCCTGCATCTAAAAGAGAAAGGGTGCTTCCGCAAACACTTGCTTGAGATGTGGATCCATTTGAAGAAAGAACTTCTGATACTACTCTTATAGCATATGGGAAATCCTCTTTGCTTGGAAGCATAGGCTCAAGTGCTTTTTCTGCTAATGCTCCATGACCTATCTCTCTTCTTCCCGGACCTCTTGAAGGTCTAGCTTCTCCTACTGAAAATGCCGGGAAATTATAGTGGTGCATATATCTTTTTTCTTCTTTTTCTCCAAGTCCGTCAAGGGTTTGAGAATCTCCAAGAGCTCCAAGAGTTGTAATACTAAGAACCTGAGTCTGTCCTCTTGTAAATAGTCCAGAACCGTGAGTTCTAGGTAACATTCCTACCTCTGACCATATAGGTCTTATCTCATCAAGCTTTCTGTTGTCTGGTCTTATTTGTTCATGAGTTATAAGTTCTCTAACTCCTTCTTTAGTAATTGAATATAAAATCCCTTCAACATCTTTAATTGATTCAGGATAGATTTCAGCAAAATGCTCTAAAGCTTCACTTTTTACCTTATCCATATTTTCAATTCTTTCTTGCTTGTCAAATGTTCTTATTGCATTTTTCATCTTTTCCTTTGAAAAAGCTATAACTTCGCTTTTAATATTTTCATCAACCTCATGAAGCTTTAACTCCTCTTTTGGTTTTCCCACTTCTTTTACAATTTCTTCTATAAAAGAAACTATTTTTTTGATTTCTTCATGGGCAAAAAGGATAGCCTCTAGCATTACAGCTTCATCAACTTCATTAGCTCCAGCTTCTACCATCATTATAGCTTCTTTTGTTCCAGAAACTACTAGGTACATATCTGAATCCAATTTTTCCTGAGCATTTGGATTAATTACAAACTCTCCGTTTATTCTTCCAACAGATACTGAACCCGTCGGCCCGTTAAAAGGTATAGATGATATGGAAAGAGCAACTGAAGAGCCTATCATAGCAAGGGTATCAGGATTAGCATCTTGATCCATAGAAAGTACAGTAGCTACAACCTGCACATCATTTCTGTATCCATCAGGGAAAAGTGGTCTTATTGGTCTATCTATAAGTCTTGATGTAAGTATGGATTTTTCAGAAGGTCTTCCTTCTCTCTTTATGAATCCGCCAGGTATTTTACCTGCAGAGTACATTTTTTCTTCATAATCTACACTAAGTGGAAAAAAATCTATACCTTCTCTTGGTTTTGAAGAATTCGTAGCACTTACTAGTATCATAGTGTCGCCACTTCTCATTATACATGCTCCATTGGCAAGTTCTGCTACTTTTCCTATTTCAACTGAGAGATTTTTTGTTCCCAATTGCATTTCGTAAATTTTACTCATAAAATACCTCCTTATATTATTAAATATTAGAAAAAAGAGCAGGGTTCACCTGCTCTTTCATTACTTTCTAAGTCCTAATCTTTGAATCAATGAATTATATCTATCAAGGTCTTTGCTTTTTAGGTATCTAAGAAGTGATCTTCTTTGTCCTACCATTTTAAGAAGTCCTCTTCTTGAATGGTGATCCTTTTTATGAGTCTTAAGATGTCCATTAAGCTCATTTATTCTTTCTGTAAGTAATGCTACCTGTACTTCTGGAGAACCTGTGTCTCCTTCTTTCGTAGCAAATGTTTTGATTACTTCTTCTTTTCTCATTTTTTCCATTATTACACCTCCATAATTTTTAAAACCCCTAGTGCCATGTAGTAGTTGGTGAGTCTAGCTACCCAGCATAGGTTTCATTGCCAACACTAATTGTATCATATACTACCTTCTAAGTAAATATATAGTTCTTGATTTTGAGTACATCCTTGTTCATTTGAAATTTCAAATCTTCTAATGATCTGAATTTCATTTCATCTCTTAATCTATCAAGGAAAAAGAGCTTTATATTTTTACCGTAAATGTCCCCGCTAAAGTTTATAAGGTGAGTCTCAACAGAAAATCCCTTGTCTTTTACTGTAGGATTATCTCCAACACTTGTAGCCCCATCATAGTAGACCCCATCTACAAGAACCTTACAATAATATACTCCCTTTTGAGGAAGTAATACATCGTAGTCCTGTTCAATGTTTGCAGTAGGAAAGCCAAGTACTCTTCCTATTTTTTTTCCATGAACAACTACTCCACTTATTTCATAATCTCTGCCTAAAAAATGCTTTACTCTTTTGACTTCTCCATGTTTTAACATTTCTCTTATATATGAACTTGAAACCCTCATATTATCAACAAGGACCTGATCCACTATATGGACATTAAACCCCATTTTTTTTCCAACTTCATAAAGGTACTCAACTTTTCCTTCTTTTCCATTTCCAAGTCTTGAGTCAAATCCCATTATTACATCAGAGGCATTTAATGCGTTAATCAGTATTTTCTGAGAAAATTCCTCAGTGGTCATGTTTTTAATATCATAGTTGAACTCTACGCTAACTATTTCATCAATTCCAAGCTCTTTTATTATTTCTTTTTTTCTAGCTGGGCTTGTTAGCCTCTCTATTTTTTTGTTATAAAGAAATTCAATTGGATGATTCTCAAAAGTAAAAACAAGGCTTTTTAAATTTTTTTCACTTGCAATTTTTGTTGTAAGATTTATAAGTTCTTTGTGTCCTATATGAACCCCATCAAAATTGCCTATTGTAACTGCGGTTTTACTTTTAAAGCTCAAGTCATTAATGCTAGAAACCAATTCCAATCTAATCACTCCAAAGTTTATATAAGCAGAGTATCACCCTTGAGATACTTTACAGAATCCTTTTCTCTTATTTTACCTATTCCTATAAAACTGCCTAATTCATCAAAAACTCTAACATTTTCCTCTGCTTGGTATTCACAAAGGGTCGACTTTAGTCCCTTTTGAGATACATAGCTTCCATTGATATAGGATACTGAAGCAGATGATTTTAGAGTAATATCTTGCATATTCAGTTTTATATCTTTTAAAGAAGTAAGTTTTTCATTTAAAATATCTTCCGTTAGTTCTTCAATTGCTAAAGCTTCTTCTATTTTAAATTCGCCGGACTTTGTTCTTATAAGAAGACTCATATATGAAGGGCTTTCAAGTTTTTCACCAATATCTCTTACAAGACTCCTTATATATGTCCCACTGGAACATCTTATGTCCATCATAAGCCTTGGAAATTCATAAGAAATTATATTTATATTATGAATAGTGACTGTTCTAATGGGGATATCATTTATTTCTATACCTTTTCTTGCCTTTTCATAAAGCTTTACACCATTTACTTTAATTGCACTATAGGCAGGAGGTATTTGAGAGATTTGTCCAATGAATGTCTTTACTGTTTTTTCTATATCATAAAAATCGATTGGGTCTATAAGCTTTTCAGAAATAATCTTTCCATATGAATCCAAAGTATCAGTAGTTTTTCCAAAGATAAGCTCACATCTATAGCTTTTTTCTTTTTCCATTATATACTGGCTGAGCTTTGTTCCTTTTCCAATACATATAGGGAGCACTCCAGCCGCATTTGGATCGAGCGTCCCTGTATGTCCAACCTTTTTTATTTTAAAGTTTTTTCTAATGAATCCAACAACATCATGGGAAGTCATTCCTGTTGGTTTTAATATATTAATTACTCCGTCCATGTATTTTCATGTACTCCCTTAATTTTTCCAAAACAGAATAAACTGCCTGGTCGATTGGCTTATTAATGGTGCAGCCTGCTGCCCTTTCATGACCTCCGCCGTTGAAGGCTTTTGCTATCTCATTGACATTTGCCCACCCTTTAGATCTGAAAGATACTTTTACAACGTTCTCTGATTGCTCTTTGAATAAAACCCCCACTTCAACACCATCTATATTGAGGGCATGATTAACAAGACCTTCAGTATCGTTATAATCAATAGAGTGTTTTTTGAGCATAGAGCTTTCAAGAATCATGTATGAAAAATGCTTTTCCTTTTCAAGTGTCATCATTACTTCTGCTGTAAGTTTAAGATAATCAAAGGAGTTGCTTTGATATATACTTCTAATTATCTTTTGCTTGTCAACCCCCTTTGATAGAAGTTTTGCTGCCATTATCAGTGATGAGTCTTTTGCACTTTCAAACATGAAATTTCCAGTATCTGTAACAAGACCTGTATAAAGAGCTATACCTATTTTTTCATCTATAAGATTTTCATCTACAGCACAAAGTATATTATAAACTAGCTCGCTTGTGGAAGATGCATTATCAACCACGTAATTTAGAGTCCCAAAATTGTTATTGCTTTTGTGATGATCGATATTGCAGATTAAAGAAGCTCCTTCTATTAAATCAGGTTCTATTTTTAATCTTTTAATATCTCCGCAATCAAGAGCAATTAGAGAGTAGGGTCTTTCTTTTAATAATTCTTTTATTTCTTCTGATTCATAAATTTTATAATTTTCATATAAAAAACTGAGATTTTGAGGAAAGGAATCATCTAAAACATAATATGCTTCCTTTCCAATCTTTGTGAGAAACTCAAGCATTCCTAAGCAGGAGCCAACATTATCTCCATCTGGAGATGCGTGGCTCGTAATTAGAAATGTATTTTCATCTTTTATATATTTTATTATATCCTTCATAATTACTCTTCTTCGCTTCCAATATTTAGATTGTTTATAAGCTTGGACATATTAACTCCACGCTCTATAGAGTCATCACCCTTAAATATGATTTCAGGAGTATGTCTTAAGTTTACAGCTCTCCCTACTTCTTTACGTATAAATCCTGAAGCACTTTTTAGTCCTTCAAGAACCTTATCCTTATCTTCTTCTTTTCCAAGAACACTAATATAAACATAGGCGTAGGTAAGATCTCTAACAACATCTACGGTTGTAACTGAAACTAAAGAGCGAGTTCCAGTAACCCTAGTGTCTTTTATCTTTTGCTCAGTAATCAGTTCTGTGATTACCTTTTTAATTTCTTCACCTATTCTTCTAGTTCTTGCATAACTCATATTATCACCGCCATTAGCTGTTTATTATTTTCTCTCTATTTCCTTCATCACATAAGCTTCGATAATGTCCCCTTCTTTTACATCATTGTAGTTTGTAAGACCAATACCACACTCATATCCTGTTGCAACTTCCTTTACATCATCTTTGAATCTTCTAAGAGAATCTATAGAGCCTTCATAAACAACAATTCCGTCTCTTACAAGCCTTACCTTTGCATTTCTTAATATCTTTCCTTCTATAACATATGATCCGGCAACCATTCCAGCACCTGGAACCTTAAAGGTAAGTCGAACTTCTGCCTTTCCAAGTTCCTGTTCTACAAATTCTGGATCTAGCATTCCCTTCATTGCCTTTTCTATATCCTCTATTGCTTCGTATATTATTCTGTAGGTTCTCATATCAACCTGCTCACGCTCTGCTATTGTTTTAGCTCCTGTAGATGGTCTTACATTAAAGCCTATTACAATTGCATTTGAAGCTGAAGCAAGCATTATATCTGATTCTGTTATTGCTCCTACTCCTCCATGAATTACTCTTACTGAAACTTCTTCATTTGAAAGCTTTTCTATAGACTGCCTTACAGCCTGAACAGAACCTTGTACGTCTGCTTTAACTATTATGTTAAGCTCTTTAAACTCCCCTTGCTGCATCTTATCAAAAAGATCCTCAAGGGATATCTTTGAGCTTGCTTTAAGCTGCTCATCTCTTATTTTTTCTTTTCTCTTTTCACCAAGGGCTTTGGCAGCTTTGTCACTGCTTGGAACTACAAATTGATTTCCTGCATTAGGAACCTCATTTAACCCCAGTATTTCAACTGGAGTAGAAGGACCGGCTTTCTTAATTCTTTTTCCCTTGTCATTTATCATAGCTCTTACTTTACCAAATGAAGCTCCAGCCACTATAGGGTCTCCTACTTTTAGAGTTCCGTTTGTAACTATTACTGTTGCAACAGGTCCTCTTCCCTTATCTAGATTCGACTCTATTACTGTACCTACAGCTGCTCTATTTGGATTTGCTTTTAGCTCTTCAACTTCTGCAACTAGAAGAACCATTTCAAGCAAGGTATCTATATTTTCACCCTTTAAGGCAGATACTGGAACATCAATTACATCTCCGCCCCATTCTTCTACTAGAATTTCATGTTCAGAAAGCTCTTGTCTTACTCTATCTATATTTGCTCCAGGCTTATCAATTTTGTTAATTGCCACTATAATAGGCACCTTTGCAGCCTTTGCATGGTTTATTGCTTCTACAGTTTGAGGCATTATACCATCATCTGCAGCTACAACAAGTATAGCAATATCAGTTACCTTCGCTCCACGTGATCTCATTTCAGTAAAAGCTTCGTGACCCGGTGTATCTAAAAATACTATTTTCTTTCCACTTACAGTAACTTCCGATGCTCCTATATGCTGGGTTATTCCCCCTGCTTCTTTATCAGTAACTCTTGTATCTCTTATAGCATCAAGAAGTGATGTCTTCCCATGGTCAACGTGTCCCATAACAGTAACTATTGGTGGTCTATGCTCAAGGTCTTCATCTTTATCCCCTTCAACAATAAAATCTATTTCCTCTTCTTCTTCAGGCTCTCTTTCCAGAAGAATATCGTAATCTACTGCTATTTTTTCTGCTGTTTCAAATTTTATTTCTTGGTTTATATTAGCCATGATTCCAAGCTTTATAAGCTTTGTTATCACATCAGTTGCTTTTACTTCAAGCAAATTTGCTAATTCTCCTACTGCAATTGTATCTCCAATTATTATAGAGTCTTCGTTTGGCTCATCTTTAACATCTATTTCTTCTACTAAATCTAATTCTGCTGTTTCTACTTGGTCCACCTTCTTCGCTTCTTTATCGTCTTTTTTATCACTAAATAATTCTAATATAAGTTCTGCCTCCTCGTCATTCAAAGTACTCATATGATTCGCTACTTTTATATCCAGATCCTCTAGCTTCTCTATGAGTTCTTTGCTGGTAATGCCTAATTCCTGTGCAATTTTATAAACTCTCATTTTTTGCATAGGCTCCACCTCCTAGTAATTTTTTAATACTATCTGCAAAATTTTGATCTGTTATCCCAACTGCCACTCTTTCATCTTTTCCAATAGCTTTTCCGATTTCATAGCGTGTAAAGATATCTACAAGTTCTATTGATCTAAAATTACATTTATCTGAAATTCTTTTTCTTGTATTTTCAGATGCATCACTTGCTATAAAAACAAGCTTTGCTTTATTTGACTTTATATATTCAAGGGTTATACCCTCTCCTGATACTAGTTTCCTGCTTTTATAAGCAAAGCCTAACAAAGTCAGGATTTTTTCTTTATTCAAGGTTTTCCAACTCCATCTTAAGTTTTTCATAAACTTGTTGAGAAATTTCTGTTTTAAATGCTCTGTTTAATGCTTTACTTTTTATTGCTTTTTCTAAGCATTCTTTATCTTTGCATATATAGGCTCCCCGTCCGTTTGCCTTATATGTTACATCAATAAATATTTCTCCGTCTTTATTTTTAACAATTCTTATAAGATCTTTTTTGACATCTCTGTCGCTACAAGATATACATTTTCTTTGAGGAATCTTTTTTTGTTTCATTTTTATTCCCCCTGTTCTGATTTTGCCTGACTTTCACTTTTTATGTCTATCTTCCAATTAGTCAATTTCGCTGCCAGTCTGGCATTTTGTCCTTCTTTTCCAATAGCCAGTGAAAGCTTGTCATCTGGAACTATGACCTTTGCACTCTTTTCTTCTTCATTTATCTCTACAGATACAACCTTAGATGGACTTAATGAAGCAGATATGAATTCACTATAATCTTCACTAAATTTTATTATATCTATTTTTTCACCTTTTAGCTCGTCTACTATGTTTTTTACCCTTTGACCCTTAGGTCCAACACATGCTCCAATTGGATCTACATTTTCGTCTGCAGAGTATACAGCCATCTTAGTTCTTGAGCCTGCTTCTCTTGAAATTGATTTTATCTGCACTATTCCTTCGAAAATTTCTGGAACTTCACTTTCAAAAAGTCTTTTTACAAGTCCCGGATGACTTCTTGATACAAGTATCTGTGGAGCATTGTTAGTCTTTTTGACTTCAATGACATAGACTTTAAGCCTTTTTCCTGGAGTATAGTCTTCAAAAGGTATTTGCTCGCTTGGAGGAAGAGTAGCTTCTGCGTTTATAGTTATGTCTTTACTTCCTATTATACTCAAGTTTACATAGATGTTTCCTTTTCCTGCTCTTGAAATTTCTCCAGTGATAATCTCTGATTCTCTAGTTAAAAACTCTTCATATATGATGTCTTTTTCTGCCTCTTTGATCTTTTGTATAACCATTTGTCTTGCTGCCTGAGCTGCTATTCTTCCAAAGTTTTTTGGAGTAACCTCAGTCTCAATTACATCATCGACTTCATACTTCATATCATAAAGTTCTTGAGCCTCTTCTAGTGTTATCTCACCTTCTGCTAAGTCATACTGGTATTTGTTTACAACTGTCTTTCTTGAAAATACTTGTACATCTCCAGTTTCCTTGTCTATAAGTACCCTTACATTGTAAGATGAGCCAAAGTTTTTCTTGTATGCATTAAGCAAAGCTGCTTCTAGGGCTTCAAAAAGAATTTCTTTGCTTATTCCTTTTTCCCTCTCTATCTGGTCCAAAGCAGCAATAAACTCCACATTCATATTTCTTCCTCCTTGAATAAATTTATATTTTAATGGCCAATCTTATTACTGCCACTTCTTTTTTAGGAAATTTCATTATCTGGTCGTTTACTTCTACTTCAATTTCATTATTTTCATTTAGTCCTAAAAGAGTTCCTTCAAACTCCTTGACTCCTTCTATTGCTTTAAAAAGCTTGAGTTCGACCTCTTTACCTTTTTCTCTTGTAAAATCCTTTTCTTTCTTTAGATGTCTATCAAGTCCTGGTGACGATATCTCGAGCATATAATTTTCTTCAATAGGATCAACTTCATCTAATCTTTCGCTTATAATTCTGCTTAATTTTTGACAATCATCAAGGGACATTTCTCCCCCTTTATCAATATATATTCTAAGGAATTTTAAGGAACCTTCCTTTACATATTCCACATCTACAAGCTCATATTCATCTGTTAAAATATCTAGTACCATGTCTTCTATAAGCTGTTCAATCTTGCTAGCCATAACAGCCACCCCCTTATTAAGTTTTAGATTCATAAATAATGAAAGAGTGGGCGTAAACCCACTCTAATGCTTCTGCTGTCCCCTTAAGTTTCACGTCTTTTAATATATCTACCCTATTGTATCAAAAAAATCAAGTTTTTTCAACCTACAGTAAAGATAATTGATTAGTCTCAGGAAGCTTTGAGAGGCATCCATGATTTATTAAAGATTCAATTACTGTCTTTGTAGTCTTAGTTCTTTGTCTAAAATCTTCTATGGACATAAATTCCTTTGAGGATTCTCTTTCAATGCTAAGGGCTACTGTCTCTCCAAGTCCCTGCATAGATACAAGGGGGGGAAGAAGTTCGTTTTCTACTACCGTAAACTTCTTAGCCTTTGATTTATAAATATCTAGATTTCTAAGTTTTACCCCTCTTTGGAACATTTCGTATGCTACTTCAAGGACAGTTGACATATTCTTTTCTTTGGCTGTAGCTTCATTTCCAAGGGATTCTATTTCCTTTAGCTTTTCTAAAACCGCCTCTTTCCCTTTGCATATAAGCTCTACATCAAAATCCTCAGCCTTAGTTGTAAAATAAGTAGCATAGAAGGCTTCTTTATGGTGAACTTTGTAATACGCAATTCTAAAAGACATCATAACATATGCAGCAGCATGGGCCTTTGGGAACATATATTTAATCTTATTACAGGAATCTATATACCAGGCTGGAACATTTTTTTCTTTCATATCCTCTACCTGTTCATCTGTAAGTCCTTTTCCCTTTCTTACATTTTCCATTATTTTAAAGGCTGTCTTTGGCTTAAGTCCCATTAAAATAAGGTAGTTCATTATATCGTCTCTTGTAGATATCACTTCTTTAAGCTCTGCAATATTGTTTCTAACAAGCTCTTGGGCATTGTTAATCCATACATCTGTTCCATGGGAAAGTCCTGATATTCTTACAAGTTCCCCAAATGTTGTGGGCTTTGTATCTATAAGCATCTGTCTTACAAACTTAGTACCAAACTCTGGAATTCCAAGACTTCCAACTGGGCATGAAATAGCAGAAAGATCACATTTCAGACTTTCTGTAGTTGTAAATATGGACATAGTCTCTGGGTCATCAAGGGGTATTTTAGTTGCATCTGTTTTTGTGATATCTTCCAACATTTTTATAATAGTAGGGACGTCGTGTCCTAAAATATCAAGCTTTAGAATCCTACCACTTATGGAATGATAGTCAAAGTGAGTGGTTATTACACCTGATTTGCTGTCATTTGCTGGATACTGAATGGGAGTAAAATCGTGTACCTCTTTATATTTTGGAACTACCATGATGCCTCCAGGGTGTTGGCCTGAGGTTCTTTTTATTCCCGTACATCCGCTTTTTAGCCTTTCAACTTCCGCTGAAGTCACTTCTAATCCAGTCTCTTCCACAAATTTTTTCGCAAATCCATAGGCTGTCTTCTCTGCTATTGTACCAATTGTTCCTGCTTTGTATACATATCCCTCTCCGAAAAGCTCCTCTGTATATTTATGTGCATTTGACTGATATTCCCCTGCAAAATTAAGGTCTATATCTGGCTCCTTATCTCCTTCAAATCCAAGGAAAACTTCAAAAGGGATATCATGTCCATCTTTGGTAAGCTCAGTGTCACATTTTGGACACTTTTTATCTGGCAAATCCGCTCCTGACGCATATGAGCCATCAGTTATAAACTCCGAGTGTTTGCAGCTTGAACATACATAATGAGGAGCAAGGGGATTCACTTCAGTTATATCACTCATTGTAGCCGCAAAAGAGGACCCTACCGAACCTCTAGATCCAACAAGGTATCCATCTTCAATAGATTTTGTAACCAATTTTTGAGCAATTATATACATTACTGCATATCCATTACTTATAATAGAATTTAATTCACGCTCTAATCTACCCTCTACTATTTCTGGAAGATTTTCCCCATAGATAGATTTTGCTTTTTTAAAGCACATTTCCCTAAGCTCTGTCTCAGAGCCCTCAATGATTGGAGGAAAGGTTCCATCTGGTATTGGAAGGAGGGATTCAATCATATCATTTATATCATTAGTATTTTTTACTACAACCTCATATGCTAACTCTGCACCTAGATATGAAAACTCATCAAGCATTTCATCTGTTGATTTAAAATAAAGGGGTGTTGATTCCTCCACTCCTTTAAAACCAAGTGAATGCTGGATGATTTTTCTATATATTTCATCTTCAGGGTTAACAAAATGAGAATCTGAGGTAGCTACTACTTTTATATTGTTTCTTCTTCCCACTTCAATAAGCTTTTTATTTATTTCTATAAGATCTGATTCACTTTTTACTATACCCTTATCTACCATAAATTTATTGTTTGATAAAGGCATTATTTCTATATAATCATAAAATAAAGCTATCTCATCTATTTCCTTTTCGGTCTTTCCTTTTAGTATAGCCTGATACAGCTCTCCTCTTTCACATGCACTTCCTAATAGAAGTCCTTCTCTATAGTCATTTAGCATGCTTTTAAGTATTCTTGGATTTTTATAAAAGTAATCTATATGGGATTTTGATATAAGTTTATAAAGGTTTTTGAGTCCCGTAGTGTTTTTAGCAAGAATAACAATATGATTAGTACTTAGTGCTTTAAAATCTACATCTCCAAGCTTTGTATTTATTTCATTAAAATTATTTATAGATTTTTCTTTTAGTATTTCCATAAATTTTATAAATATTTGAGCTGTAGCCTGAGCATCATCAACTGCTCTATGGTGATTTTCAAGATTAATACCAAGATGTTTTGCAATAAGATTTAGCTTGTGTTTTTTTAATTCCTTTAAAATAACTCTCGATAATTTTAAGGTATCTATTTCATTGTTACCAAACTCAAGATTTAATCTTTTAGCGTTTTCCCTTATAAAGCCAATATCAAACTCACTGTTGTGGGCAACTAGTACTTTGTCCCCTATATATTCAAGAAACTCAGGCAATACCTTGTCTATAGTGGGTTTTTCTCTAACCATCTCATTGCTTATTCCAGTTAGTTCTTGAATTTTTAAAGGAATAGGCATTTCAGGATTAATAAGGGCACTGAAAGTATCTATTATCTCCATATTCCTTATTTTTACTGCTCCAATTTCAGTTATTCTATCAGAGGTATTTGAAAGCCCTGTAGTCTCTATATCAAACACTATAAATTCATCCATAAAATCAGCATTTTTGTCTAGCTTTACAATCTTGCTAATATCATTGGCAAGATAGCCCTCCACCCCGTAGATGATTTTTATTTTATTTTTCATTCCGGCTTCCATAGCCTCAGGAAATCCTTGAACTACTCCATGATCCGTTATTGCTATTGAAGTATGACCCATATCCTTAGCTTTTTTTATAAGCTCAGAAGGACTACATATGGCATCCATTGCTGACATGGTAGTATGGGCATGTAGCTCAACTCTTTTGTCCTTGCAAAGATCTTGTCTAACTTTTCGTGAAGCTTCTCCCATTGACTTTACTTTAAGAATGATTTCCTTTGAATAATTATCATAGATTACATCACCACTAACTTTAATGTAATCACCCTTGCCAAAACTTAAACTGTTATCGTCAGAAAAAATCTTACAGTATATCGAACCTGTATAGTCTGTTATAGCAAATTGAATCAAAAACTTCCCATTTCTTAACTCTCTTTTTTCTACTGCAAAAATTTCTCCTACAACCTTTACTCCATAGTCGTCCCCTTTAAGCTCGCTTATGCTTATAGTTTCTGTATTTTCTTTTTTTATAAAGGACTTATCTACAAACTTCTTTTCAGGAGCCTTAGTTTTCTTTTTCTCGGAAGTTTCCCCTTTATTATCAAGAGGGGGTTTATTTCCAAGATTATATAATATTGCTTCTGCTTCTGCTATTTTTTCTGTAGTATATTTGTCCATGTCCATACCCTGATTTAAGCATCTTACCTCTATATTTATGGAAAAGCCTGTCTCTTCCTCTAACATTTTATTTATTGAGTAAGGTATATTTTTCCCTTTTATTCTCTGCTCTACAAATTTATCTTTAATATCCATAATTATTTTATTTTCTTCTTTTTCAAATGAAAAAGAAATAGAATCATGGGTGCACAAGGTTGAAGGGCAAATAGACGAAACGATATATTTTATATTTTCATAAAAATCTCCTATAAAATCTTCGATTTTTTTATTTTCAAATTTATACCTTGGTCTAAGTCTTATATTTTTTATGTCCTTAAAAGTCTGTTTTAGTTTATCTTCATGTTCCCTTAGTGTACTGTATTTAATTATTTCCTGGGATTCTATATATATATCCAGAACTTTTTCATTTCTAAAATAAATCATATTGCTAAGGCTTATTTCCTTACCTAAGCCTTTAATATCAAAAATATTTTTTTGCATCTGACCATCTCCTGAGGTTTTAAACAACTATATAACAAAAGCCCTTCTAAGATTGTTGTGAAAGGGCTTTTGCAGCTTATCGACTTTAGAATTTATCTATCTCTTCTAATAGCACTTTTATTACTTCGTTTTCAGATATTTTTCTGATTACTTTTCCTTTTTTGAAGAGCAAGGCCTCTCCCTTGCCACCTGCTATACCTATATCTGCTTCTCTGGCTTCCCCTGGACCATTTACTGCACAACCCATTATAGCTACGCTCAAGGATTTTTTTATGTTCGCTGTAGCTTTTTCAACTGTCTGTGCAAGACTTATAATATCTATATCTGTCCTACCACAAGTTGGACAAGATATTATTCTGATACCCTCATCATATTCTCCAACTGATTTTAGAATCTCTTTAGCAACATAAATCTCCTCAACTGGGTCTGATGTAAGGGATACTCTTATAGTGTCTCCTATTCCCCTTAAAAGAAGATATCCTATCCCTACAGAGGATTTTATAGTGCCAGACCTTAAGGTTCCTGATTCAGTAATCCCAAGATGTAAAGGATAATCACTAAGATTTGAAAATAATTCATAGGCTTTAATAGTCTTTTGTATATCACTTGCCTTTAAAGAAACTGCAGTATTATAAAATTCATGTTTTTCAAGTATTTTTATATGATTGAAGGCACTTTGAACCATGCCTTCCGGTGTAGAGCCCTTGGTTTTTAAAATTTCTTTTTCTAAAGACCCTGCATTTACCCCTATTCTAATTTTTATATTACTTTCTTTAGCGGCTTTCACAACTTTTTCTACATTCTCTTCCTTACCAATATTTCCGGGATTGAGTCTAAGGCCATGTACTCCGCTTTCTATAGATTTAAGAGCTAGTCTATAGTCAAAGTGTATATCAGCTACAACAGGAATATTCACCTTTTTTATAATTTCCTTTAATGCATCTGCAGACTGCTCATCTGGAACTGTAAGCCTTACTATATCACAACCTGCATCTTCAAGTCTTTTGATTTGGTTTATAGTTTCATTTACATCTGCCGTCTTTGTATTTGTCATAGACTGTATTGTTATAGGATTTTCCCCACCGATTTTTATATTCTTAAGGGTAATTTCTCTAGTTTTTTTTCTGTTCATAATAGTACCTCTAATTGAATATTCTCAATATATCTTTATAGGTTACAAAGACCATAAGAAGAAGGAGGAGTGCCATTCCAATAAGATGGATAGTACCTTCTTTTTCTGGATCTATTTTTTTCCCTCTTACAAGCTCTATAAATTGAAATATAATTCTGCTACCATCAAGAGCTGGAATTGGAAGAAGATTTATAAGCCCTAGGTTAAGGCTGATTACTGCCGCAAGGAAAAGGACATTTGCAAATCCAGTTCTCGCTGCATCTCCCACTGCACTTATTATTCCTATAGGACCAACTACACCTTCACTTTCTGACCTTCCTGTAAAAAGCTGTCCTAAAAAGGTAAGCATATCTTTTAGCATTCCTACGGTTTGTTTAAAGCCATATGAAATAGATATTCCAGGTGCTCTTTCATATTTTGGTGAAATACCAATAGCTGTTCTTCCACCTTCTCTAACAGTCTCTACATCAATCATTAGAGTCTGAGACTCTCTTTGTACTTCAAATGTCAAAATTTCATCTTCTGAAGCACCAATAGTATCAGTTACATCTGTCCATGAGCTTGTCCTTGTTCCTTCAATAGAGATAATTCTATCTCCCTCTTGAAGCTCAGATCTAATTGCAGGCATGCCTTCAATAAGCCCCCCTACAGTATTTACTGGAACTCCTACCATCATATAAAGCATAGAGAATAGTAAAAAGGCAAATATAAAATTCATAAATGGTCCTGCAAAAATTATGGCCATTCTTTTAAGGGGATGCTTGTTGTTAAACCCGTTTGGGTCCTCACTACCTTCATCTTCCCCTTCCATTCTTATATAGCCACCTAAAGGTAGTGCTCTTACTGAATAATCAGTTTCATTTTTTGTTTTGCTAAAAATTTTAGGTCCCATCCCTACTGCAAATTCATGTACTGTAACTCCAAAGAACTTAGCAGTAAAAAAGTGTCCCATTTCATGCACTATAACTATTACGCCAAAAACTATCAATGCTATTATTATTGTCCATATACTCATAAATTCACCTTCTAATTAATTTATCACATTTTTAAAAACAAATTCCCTAGTCCACTTATCTACTTCCAGTATGTCTGATAATGTAGGATTTGATATATAATCATGGACTTTTATTGTTTGTTCAATTATATCAGATATTTTGTAAAAACTTATCTTATCTTTTAAAAACTCATTTACTAATACTTCATTTGCCGCATTTAAAACTGTAAGACTGCTTCCCCCTTGCTCCAGTGCCTCAAATGCCAGTCTAAGGCATGGAAACACTTCCATATCAGGTTTTTCAAATGTCAGGTCTTTAAGAGTATGAAAATTTAGCTTTGGCTCTTTAGAATGCAGTCTTTCTGGGTACGTGAGGGCATACTGAATTGGACCCTTCATATCTGGAGTTCCAATCTGAGCCTTTACAGAACCATCTTTGAATTCTACCATAGAATGTATGATGCTTTGAGGATGAACCACAACCTCAATATCATCTTTATCAACATCAAATAGCCATTTTGCTTCGATTACCTCAAGTCCTTTATTCATAAGTGTGGCTGAATCTATTGTTATCTTTTGTCCCATTGACCAGTTTGGATGTTTTAAAGCCTCTATTCTTGTCATCTTTGCTACATCATTTTTTTGCATGCCTCTAAAAGGTCCTCCAGATGCAGTAAGTATCAGTTTTTCAACTGAAGACTCTTTTTCACCTACAAGACACTGAAATATTGCACTATGTTCACTATCGACAGGAATAATCTGTCCCGAATATTTTTTTAGATGTTCCATTACAAGATGACCAGCTGTAACTAATGTCTCTTTATTTGCAAGGGCAATAGTCTTTCCCTTTTCAAGAGCCTTTAGAGTTGGCAAAAGTCCTATCATACCAACTACAGAAGTCACTAAAATATCTGTAGTTTCAATTTCACTAATTTTTACAAGGCCCTCTATACCTGAAGATACTTCAACTAAATCATCTAAGCCAAGCTCTTTAAGCCTTGATTTTAAAGTCTTTTCGTGTTTTTCTTCAAATATACATACTTCTTTAGGTCTAAACTCTATTATCTGCTCTATAAGAGTGTCTAAACTACTTCTCGCAGAAAGAGCATCTATTTGAAACATTTCCGGATTATTTCTCACTACTTCTATAGTTTGTAATCCTATAGAACCAGTAGACCCTAGAATAGAAATTCTTTTCAAACTAACACATCCTTTTTATAATACATTTACAAGGTATACAAAAATATATGTAAATGGAGCTGTAAATATTATACTGTCAATTCTGTCTAGCATTCCCCCATGACCAGGGATAAGGTTCCCATAATCCTTTATTCCTATTTTCCTTTTAAAAGAAGATGCAAACAGGTCTCCCATTTGAGATATCATACTTCCAAGTATAGAAGCTATTATAACAATTAATATATTTTCTGGGTGTACATAGTATGCATATAAGGAAGAAATTAATACACTTCCAAATATACCTCCAATGCCTCCTTCAACTGTTTTTTTAGGGCTTACAGATGGTATTAGCTTATTTTTCCCAAAAGTTAAGCCAACAAAGTATGCAAAAGTATCCGTTGCCCATGCAAATATAAATATATACCATATATACTCAAAATTATTATTTCTTATAACAATAATAGAAGATAGGGCAACAGTTATATATATAAAAGAAAGAGCGCTAACTGAAATATCTTCTATTTTTCTTTTATTAAAAACAAGAAGGATGCTTTCCATGAACACAAGTACAAAAAGAGCAACAGGAAGTATATTCCAAAGGTTTGCCCAGTTTGGTCCCATCACTAGTATTGAGAGTATATATAATGTAAAATTTGTAAGCTTTATTCCAGATTTGTTAAAGGCTCCTGTAAATTCGTACAAAGATATTAACGTTATTGCAATGACTGCTAGCCTAGTTATTAATCCTCCATATATAATTACAAAGAAAAAAACTGGTAATAATAAAAGGGCTGATATTATTCTGACCTTCAAGGAAAGACACCTCCTAGCTTAATCCCCCAAATCTTCTATCTCTATTTTGATAGTCATATATAGCTTTATGCAAATCTTGTTTTTTGAAATCTGGCCAATTTATATCTGAAAACCAAAATTCACTATAGGCAGCTTCCCACATAAGAAAATTTGATAGTCTTAACTCCCCACTTGGTCTTATAATAAGGTCTGGATCAGGCAAAAAGTTTGTAGATAAATATCTTCTTAAAAAATCCTCATCTATATCATCAATATTTATATTATTTTCTTTACAATCATCAAGGATTTTAATTATTGCTCCTTTAATATCGCTTCTGCTTCCATAATTTAGAGCTAAAGACATTGTTACACCACTATTGTTTTTTGTTTTTTCCATAGCATTTTTTAGTTCTAAAATAGCAAACTCTGGAAGCTTTTCTATATCTCCTATAGTTTTAATTCTTACATTGTTTTTGTGAAGCTCATTTACTTCATTTTTTAGATATTCCACCAAAAGCTTCATAAGTCCATTTACTTCTTCTTTTGGTCTTTTCCAGTTTTCTGTGGAAAAGGCATATAGAGTAAGATATTTTACTCCAAGGTTATTACATTCTTTTACTATTTCCCTTATTGTTTCAACTCCAGCTCTATGTCCAAAGCTTCTTGGTAAAAATCTTTTTTTTGCCCATCTTCCATTTCCATCCATAATTATAGCAATATGCTCAGGAATAGAATCTTTATTTATTTTATCCATATAATCCAACTTTAATCATTCCTTTATATGAACTTACCCCGGCCTTAAAAGGCCGGGGTCTTATATCATGGTTTTAAAATGAGATACTAAAACAGCTAATTTATTTTCTATAAGCTTAACTCTAACTACATAAGGCTCATCAAGTAAATCTTTATCTTTACCTCCACAGGTAGAGTAAGTAAAATATTCATAGCTATTTTCCCTTAGATACTTTTCAGCATCTTCTAATGATAATCCTATTAATTTATTATTTAAATCATTCATTAAACTTCCATTATATCCTTTTCTTTCTTAGCAATCAGTTCATCAATGGTCTTAATATGACCGTCCGTAATTTTCTGAACTTCATCTTGAGCTTTTTTAGAATCATCTTCTGTAAGCTCAGATGCTTTTTCCATCTTTTTTATAGACTCATTAGCTTCTCTTCTCTCGTTTCTTAAAGCTACCTTTGCCTGCTCTCCAACCTTTCCTACAACCTTGATTAAATCCTTACGTCTTTCTTCTGTAAGCTGAGGAATATTTATTCTTATTGAAGTTCCATCATTTGTAGGGTTGAACCCTAAATCAGAAGTTAATATAGCTTTTTCTATGCTTCCAATTGCAGTTTTATCCCAAGGCTGAACAAGTATAGTCCTTGGTTCTGGAGATGAAACCCCTGCCATTTGCTTTATAGGAGTCATAGTTCCGTAATAATCCACCATAACTCTATCAAGCATATTTGGATTAGCTCTTCCAGCTCTTATTGTTGCAAGCTCATCCTTCATTACTGATATGGTTTTTTCCATTTTTTCTTCTAGTTTCTTATGAACATCTAATTTCATTTCTAAACCCCCTTAACTAAAGTTCCAATACTTTTTCCTTTTACTACTTCTATTATATTATTTGGATCTTCTAATGAGAATACCCTAATTGGAATATTATTATCCATACAAAGAGATGTAGCTGTCGAATCCATCACTTTAAGTTCTCTGCTTAGAACATCCATATAAGTAAGCTCATCAAATTTCAGTGCATCTGGGTTAGTTACAGGATCACTGTCATAAACTCCATCTACTTTTTTAGCCAAAAGAATTACTTCAGCTTCAATTTCAGCAGCTCTAAGTGCAGCTGTAGTATCAGTGGAAAAGTATGGATTACCAGTTCCTCCTCCAAATATTACCACTCTATTTTTTTCAAGATGTCTTATAGCTCTTCTTCTGATATATGGCTCTGCTACCTGTCTCATTTCTATGGCAGTTTGAACTCTTGTATCAACTTCTATGTTTTCAAGGGCAGATTGAAGGGCTAGAGAATTGATTACAGTGGCAAGCATTCCCATATGATCAGCTGTAGTTCTATCCATTCCTTCTCCGGTTCTACCTCTGAATATATTTCCTCCGCCTACTACAATTGCTACTTCTACTCCCATACTTGTCAGCTCTTTTATTGACTTAGCAACACTATTTACAACATCATTATCAATGCCAAATCCTTTGTCTCCAGCTAGAGCCTCTCCACTGAGTTTTAGCAGTACTCTTGTGTATTTAATAGATTCCATAATTCCCTCCTAAAAGAAAAGCTTTTTAAAAAAGAGAACACTTTGTGTTCTCTTCTTTTTTTTACAAACAGGGCTATCCCTATAAAACTTAGGATTAATAAAGACTTTCCTGCTTAATATACATATTAGTTTCCTAATTGCTTTGCAACTTCTTCAGCAAAATTTTCTTCTTTTTTCTCTATACCTTCTCCTACTTCAAATCTCACAACGTCAGTAAGTTTGATTTCAGAGCCTATTTCTTTTGATGTTTCATTTACAACATCTTGAACTGTTTTGTCAGAATCCTTAACAAATGTCTGATCAAGAAGGCATACTTCTTTAAGCTGCTTTTGAAGTCTTCCTTCAACCATTTTTTCAACTATGTTTTGAGGCTTTCCTTCATTTAAAGCTTGTTGTATAAGAATTTCTTTCTCATGAGCAATATACTCTGGATCAACGTCATCTCTTGATATATATTTAGGATTCATAGCAGCCATTTGCATAGCTATATCTTTTCCTAGAGTTTCCAATTTTTCAGAATCATTTGATGCTTGCATCTTAACTAAAACGGCTATTTTACCAGCCCCGTGAACATAATCTGCAATTCTTCCACTATCTACAGAAAGAACAGAAAATCTTCTTATACTCATATTTTCTCCGATTCTAGCAATTTTAGCATTTAAAGCATCTTTAACTGTTCCTTCATTTTCATAAGAAGAAGCTAAAAGTTCATCAAGATTAGAAGGGTTGTTTTCTAGTGCAATTTTAGCAATATTATCTACAAAACCTATAAACTCTTCGTTTTTAGCTACGAAATCAGTTTCAGAGTTAACTTCTACCATAGAAGCTTTTTTCCCATCTTCAGATATAGCTACGCCTACAAGACCTTCAGCTGCAATTCTGTCTGATTTTTTAGCTGCTTTTGCTAGACCTTTTTCTCTAAGTAAGTCTATAGCTCTATCCATATTTCCTTCAGCTTCTGCTAAGGCCTTTTTACAATCTAGCATACCTGCTGCAGTCTTTTCTCTAAGTTCTTTAACCATACTTGCAGTAATATTCATTTTATCTCCTCCTATAAAGTAATAAAGGTAAGGGTGTTCCCCTTACCTTTAGTTTTACTCTGCTTCAACAACAGCCTCTTCTGACACCTGAGTCCCTTCAGCTTCTGAAGAAGTCTCTTCTATTTGTCCCTGCTTAGCTTCTATTACAGCTTGTGAAATTGTAGAAGCTATAAGCTTTACAGCTCTTATTGCGTCATCGTTTCCTGGTATTGGGAAATCTATTTCATCTGGATCACAGTTTGTATCTACGATACTTACTACTGGAATTCCTAGAGTATGTGCTTCTTTAACTGCAATTCTTTCTTTTCTTGGATCTACTATGAAAATCGCTCCTGGAAGTTCAGGCATTTCCTTTATTCCATTAAGATATTTTTCAAGCTTTTCTTTTTCATTCATAAGTTGGATTACTTCTTTTTTTGGAAGAACATCAAAAGTTCCATCTTCTTGCATTTTTTCAAGCTGAATAAGTCTATCTATTCTTCCTTTGATAGTCTTGTGATTTGTAAGCATACCACCTAACCATCTTTCGTTAACATAGTACATTCCAGCTCTTTCAGCTTCTTCTTTTATAGCATCTTGAGCTTGCTTTTTAGTTCCAACAAAAAGGATTGGCTTTCCAGTTTCAGCTACTTCTCTGATGAAGCTATATGCTTCTTCTATTTTCTTTACAGTTTTTTGAAGATCTATTATATAGATTCCATTTCTCTCTGTAAAAATAAATCTAGCCATTTTTGGGTTCCATCTTCTTGTTTGATGTCCAAAATGAACACCTGCTTCTAATAATTGTTTCATACTTACTACTGCCATTTTACTTCCTCCTTGGTTTTTCCTCCGACCCAATCATCTTATCAAAAACCTTTCGGCACCAATTTTGAGAATCATGAGACGTGTGTATTTAATTCCTCTAATATGATAATTGATAGTGTAAATAAAATCAAGTTTTATTTTCTACTTTTAAGCAAATATCTCAATTAACTTTGAGCTATTATTCTATTAATTTATCCGCTATTTCCCTTAAAGATGAATTTTTTCTAAATTCTTTGATTCCTGGATTAGTTTTTATGTCTTTTCTAAAAAGGTATGTAAGTTTTCCAAAATCTTCAGCACTTTGTATAATCCCATCTTTTTTAAGACCTTCTAGTATTTTAGTATTGTGGGTTTCAAGATTATTTAATAATTCCTTATGAGTATTAACATTATATATTATCCCATTGTTTCTCATAGACTCTGCTCCTTTTAACTTGTCATAATTTATAAGCTCAAGAAGCATTAATAGATCATTTTTATGAGAGTATATTTCGTGTTCAATTAAGGAATCTGCAATTTTACTATATGTCATTTCATCTTTTATTTCAATTTCTACTGTTTCTTCAGATTCAGATTCATTTTTTTCAATTTTTGCTAAAAGAGATTTATTTTCAGTTTCAAGGCTATTTATTTTTTCTTGAAGATCTTTGACTAAATTATCTTCTTGTTCAATACTTATAGTTTCTACTTCTTGGGAATTTTTATTTAGCGCTAAAGGCTTATTTATCTGTAATTCTAACGAAGAGCTAAGTCCTAAGCTCATTAAAATTACAAGAGCACCCATAGTAAATCCCATTATATACGAAAAAAAATTCTTGGATTTCAATTTACAATTTACCTCTCATTTTTAAAATAAGTTCAACTTCCTTAACACTTTTATTCATTTTTTTAGCTATTTCATTTATATCATTTCCTTGTTTTAAATACTTTTGAAGCTCATCCTCAGAGGGTACATTAAGCTCTCTAATCTCTAGAATTTCGTTTTTTAAATCAATTATTTCTTCTCTTACTGCTTTTAAATTTCTGCTTAAAAGCAGTATTTCCCCTCTTAAGAAATCAGGATTATCGGTATCATCTTTACTCCCTTTCTTAAAGAAGAAAAATAAAGATAAGATATTTATCAAAAAAAGCATTAATATAATTCCGTACATTAGATTTTGAGACATTGGTTTCATCTAACCCTTTCTAACTGTTATGTCATTATTGTCTATAAACATAGTACAGTTTCCTATTTCATCTTTTATAAATCTAGTATGTCTGCCTATCGATATTTTTGTCCCCGGATAAATCTTTTCTTTTATCTTTAAAACTCCTGTTTTTGCTTCAATTAGTGTTCGTTCTATCTTTTGAATCTCAAGCTCCACCATATTCGTAGATTGAAGAATTTTATTGTACTCTTCCAGCATTTTAATAAAAGAAACTCTTCTTACATTATCCATAAGACCTCTTTGAAGCATCTGCTTTCCAGTTTCTATATTTGGATGAATTTCTCTTGTTTTTCTTTGATAACTGTCTAGTTCTTCTTTATACGTTTCAAGCTTTGTTTTATCTGCAGGGTCTAGTCCAACTTCTAAGGATGTTTTAGTACCCATATAAGAGCCTATAACCTGAGCGGATATTTCGTTTTTAACTCTTATCTCTCCTCCAACTATAAGTCCTTTTTTTCCTTTTACGGTGAGGTTTTCCCCACAACTTACATTTGAATGTACTATAAAGTCTGTAATTATATCTCCTTTGGTGTAAACCATTGCATTTTCGATAAACCTACAAATTAGCTTTCCCCCAACTTCTACTTTTGATCTGGCATTACCTTGAATTCCACCCTTTACTACTAAATCCTTACCTACATGAACATTTGAAGCTTCTATAACCCCCATAACTTCAAGACTTCCTAGACATTCAACCTCAAAACCTGTCTTTATATCTCCTTGAATGTTTACATCTCCAGAAAACCTTATATTGCCTGTGCTTGTATCCACACTTCCTTTTATAGTAAGCACTTCATTTATTTGAATTTTATCTCCCTCATATTCTAATCTACCCGATTTTGAGGCAATTAGTGTATCATGTTCATCCGATTCCTGTACATTCTTGCCATATTTGAAAACAGCTTCTTTACCTTTTACTGCTTCTATTTCTTGATTTTTTATATTTTTCCCAGACAATCCTTCTGTAGGATTCACCTTTCGAGCAAGCACTTCCCCTTCCTTTACCTCAATAAACCAGTTTAACTCTTTAAAGTTTATATTGCCTTTTTCATCCTGATTAAGAGATATTGAGCTTTTTACTCTGTGGGTGAAACTTATATAGCCATCTTCCCCATTTTCAGGTTTGATTCCCTCTGCTATAAGTATAGATGTTTGGGATATTCTTTTAGTTTGCATATCTTTGATAGAAGATTCAATTATTCCATATGAAATTTCATTATCACTTAAAAACTCCATTATTTCATCAAAAGAGGGAAAATCGGATTTTGATTCAATCTCTTCTGGGCTCTCTAATATTTCTAAATAAGCTTTCATGAAATCAGCTGTCACTTTTAGGCTCAATTTGTACTCTCTGAGCAATTTTTCAAACGAAATCATTTTAAACATACTTTTGATCCCCTTTTCAATATTTATTTGAATTGGTTTCTCATTTTCACTATTGCTTTACTATGAATTTGAGAAACTCTTGATTCAGAGATTTTGAGTATCTCTCCTATTTCCTTATAGGTCAGGCCTTCATAATAATAAAGGTTAATGATAATCTTATCTCTTTCACTTAGTTTCTCGATGGCAAGCTGAAGCTCCTTTAAAGTATCATTTTTGATTGCAGAAGCTTCTGGACTAGAATCAATTGTCTCATCCTTTAATTGAATTTTATAGTTATCTTTAAAATCATCTTCTATGGACATTACATTAAAAATAGAAGTTTCATCAAACATAGACTTTATTTCCGATTCCGTTTTGCCTAAATATTCTGCTATTTCAGCGTTTGAAGGTTCTCTTCCCAGCTTTTGGTCTAAAACCTCATATGCATCTTTTAATACTTTGGATTTTTGCCTTATAGATCTTGGTACCCAGTCTAAATTTCTAATTTGATCTATTATAGAGCCTCTTATTCTAATTGAGGCATATGTCTCAAATTTTATATTTTTAGTTCTATCAAATTTATCTATAGCATCAATAAGTCCAATTACTCCATAACTCATTAAATCTTCATACTCAATATTACTAGCATAATAATTATAAAGCCTTCCAGATATAATTTTTACAAGACTTATATATTTGATTATTATTTCCTTTTTTATCTCACTTTTTGTATTTGAATCAACTTCCATATCATACTTTTTCCAAATATCTTCATTTTTCATATGAAATCCCCCTTTTATGGATTATTTGGGGTCCACTCTTCAAATTCAGGCTCGTTTATATTTTTAGTATCCTCATCCTCAATTGCCGATGTCTCTCTTAAAATTTCTTTTATCTCATCGTCTGTCCCGTTTATCTCAAGCTCAAATGTGGACTCTTTTCTTTGCATCAATATCTTGCCTACAAAGAAAAGAATCAATATTATAGTGTTGAGCCCCAAGACTCCTACTAGTAAATGAACTATAAATCTTGATAGCTCTAAACCTTTAGCTAGAGAAATAAACAGAATAACAATGGAGATAATATAATTTGTCAAAACCACAACTATTGTTTTATTCCTCATTTTAACTCCTTAAATACTGAATGAATTTGAGCTTTTATTATATTACTGTCTCACCTTTACCTATCGATTTAATATTGAGTTCTTGGTTAGAACAATTGAACCTTATAGTCCTTCCATGATTTCCAAAAACATCCTCTGATATAATCGGAATTTTTAAAAGCTTTAATTTTTCCTTAACAGCGATAACGTTCCGTTTCCCTATATTTAAGCTGTCCGAATTTAGGGAAACGCTAAACATCTGCGCTCCCCCTGCTATTTTAGCTTTTAGAGAGTTTTTATTTATATTCTTTTTAAGAAGCTCAATCATCATTAAGTCTATACAGGTATCTGCAAACTTCATTTTATTTGAATTGTTTTTTATTTCAAGACTAGATGGGAGCATAATATGAGCCATTCCTGCCACTTTATTTGCGGAGTCGTATATTATTACTCCCACACAGGACCCTAGCCCTAGAGTTACAAGTATATTATCTTTTTCTCCAACTTTATAGTCTGCCATCCCTATTTTTATATTGTTATCCATTACCCAACACTCCTAAGCTTTTAAATAAGGTGTCAAACGAAGTAAGGTCTGGCATAAAAAAGAAAAAACACTTGATTTTTTCTTCATCTATTATTAATCTATTTTCAATTAATATAAGCTTGTCACTTTCAAGTCCGTATTCTATAGCAGGTACACTTAAAATAGAACTCACCATATCAATATTTACAGAAGGAACTGATATATTGATATCAAGGGACGTAAGAAGTGATATAGAATTTACATAACCACTAGACATTATATTTCCAAGCTCTTGAATAACTGATGATTCAATTTCTGAATATATATCCCCTTTAGGTTTGTTTCCAAAAAGTATATTTACTAAATTGTCCGCAGATTCTTTATCTAAAAGAGTTAGTATAGTTCCATTTATACTTCCATTGAAATTAATATAAACCCCTACAGTAATTTCTTCCTCATCATCAAATAGCTCTACTACTTTTTCAGTTTCTACCACTTCAATGTTAGGAACTTCCATATTGACGGACTTATTAATCATTTTGGAAAGAGATGTGGCTGCATTTCCAGAGCCAATATTTCCAATTTCCTTAAGAACATCTAAATAAAGGCTATTCATATTATCTAAAGTAAAATTCATATAATATCTCCTGACTTTAAATTTACTTTTCCACTATCTTATCTACATCCAAAATTATTATCATTGTATCGTCTATTTTTCCTATTCCTTTTACAAATGTGTCTGAAGAAGCGTCGTCAAATGTAGCATAATCTATCATCGATGGTTCTATCTCTTTAACCTCTGATGCCGAATCAACAATATAACCTATCATCATTTCCTTCATTTTATTGACAATAATTCTAGTATCTGAGCCATATTCTTTAAATTCTATATTCAGTCTTTCTCTAAGGTCTATTATCGGGACTATTTCTCCCCTTAAATTTATTACTCCCTTTACATAATTTGGAGCTTTTGGAACTCTAGTTATGGGCATCATTCTTTCAATGGTCTCGACATAATCAATCTTTATACCATAAAATTCTTCCTCAAGTCTAAATATAACAAATTGGTTATTGTTCATATCCTCACCTCTTTTTTAGAATAAAGAGTTGGTATCTATTATTAGAGCAACTCCGCCATTTCCAAGTATTGTAGCTCCTGCAATCTGATTTATAAAGCTTAGATATTTGCCTAAAGATTTTATAACAATTTCTTGTTGTCCAATTAGATTGTCAACTATAAGCCCAATCTCTCTTTCTCCTTTTTTAACTATAACAACTGTGGCTTCGTCTTCCAATTCTTTAACCTCAGCACACATCAACTCTTCTGATAGTCTTACTAAAGGAAGAGTGTTTCCTCTATAAAGAACAACTTCTTTTTTTTCAACAAGTCTAATCCCTTTTGTATCTATGCTTGTAATTTCCTTAATATTATTTAGTGGTATTGCATATTTTTCTCCTCCTACAATTACAAGCAGCGCCTGTATAATGGCTAAGGTTAGAGGCAGTCTTATAATAAATTTAGAACCTTTATCAGTTTCTGTTTCTATCTCTACATTTCCTCCAAGAGCTTCTATTTTTGTTTTTACAACATCCAGCCCTACTCCTCTGCCTGATATATCAGAAATCTTATCAGCGGTACTAAAACCTGGCTCAAATATTAATTCTGCGGCTCTATTTATATCAAGTTCTTTTGCCTGCTCTGATGTAATAATCTCCCTTGAAATTGCAATTTGTTTTACTTTTTCAACATTTATTCCTGCTCCATCATCTGATACTTCTATTACAACTGTATTTCCATCTGGATAAGCAATTAAGTTTACTCTTCCTTTTTCAGATTTCCCTTTTTCTAATCTTTTTTCAGGTGTTTCTATTCCATGATCTATTGAATTTCTAAGAAGATGAATCAGAGGGTCTCCTATTTCATCAATTACAGTTCTATCTACCTCAGTCTCTTCTCCTGACATGTGTAATTCGATTTCTTTGTTTAAATCTTTAGACAAATCTCTAATCATCCTTGGAAAACGATTGAAAACTCTTTCAACAGGAACCATTCTAACTTTTGTAACAGCATCATGAAGGCTTGTAGTGATTCTTTCAAGATATTCAACTGCTTCTCCCATGCTTTGCTCATCTGAGCTTATTTCATCATCCTCAAGACGAGTTTTAACAATTATGAGTTCACTTACAAGATTCATTAAATTATCTAGCCTATCTATATCTACTCTTACAGTTTTAGCAGCTTTATTTTTCTTTTCTGTTTTTTCTTTCCCTTCATTTTCTTCAGGTGAAGTCTCATTTTTTTCTATATTATTAACTTCATTTATTATCTCTTGTTCATTACTTACATTAATTTCTTGGGATACTTTAGAAGTGTTTATATCGTATTCAGCTATCACTACAGACTTTACTTCTGAAACGTCCATTATAAGTTTTTCAATATCTTCTTGTGGTAACGTAGATGAAAAAAGTAATGTGAAAGAACTTTCAAACTTTTCATCTTCAATATCATCAGAGGAAGGATCTGAATATACTATTTCTCCATTTTCCTCAAGAGATTTAAAAACCAGAAATGCTCTTGCTGCTTTTAGCATGCAATTTGGCTCTAATTCAATCTTTAGAGAATGAATTTTGAATCCCTTTTCACTCATTTCACCAGCTACTGATTTTATTGTTTCCAAATCTTCACTAGAAATGCTAATACCAGCAGTATTATCTATTGTTAAAGGTTCTGATTGACTTTCTTTTTTTGCAGATACGCCACCCTTTTCAATTATTTCTAATCTTTTTATTATATCCGATATATCTATAGATTTTTCTTTACCTTCTGACTCTATAGCCTTTATTTGCTCTTCAAGTATATCAAGACCCTCGAAAAGTATATCTACTATTTCCTGCTCTGCATAAAGCTTCTGCCCTCTGATTCCATCAAGTATATTTTCCATCTTATGAGTTAGTGAGGCTATTACCTCAAATCCCATAGTAGCGGACATACCCTTTAGAGTATGAGCTATTCTAAAAATTTCATTTACAGTTTCAAGGTTTTCTCTGTTTTCTTCAAAGTTTAGCAAACATTGATTTAAACTTTGAAGATGCTCTTTGGACTCATCTATAAAAATATCAACATATTGTTCGAAATCTAGCACATTTACACCCCCATGATTTTGTTTAATTCCATAGCTATTTTTCCAAGTGGAACTATTTTGTCTATTTGACCTGTAGAAATTGCAGCCTTTGGCATTCCAAATACTACGCAAGTAGATTCATCTTCAGCAATATTATATGATTTTTTGCTGTTTTTTAAAGAAACTATCCCTTTTGTACCATCTGAACCCATCCCTGTCATCACTACAGCGATTACATCAGATATAGTACTTTCGCTTAAAGCTTGAAACATAAAATCTACTGAAGGCTTATGACCAGATACCTTCGGACCATCACTTAATTTAATACTATATTTCCCTGTTGCTATGCGTTTTATTTCTATATGTCTGTCACCTGGTGCTATATATACAGTCCCATTACAAAGAGGTTCTCCATCTTCAGCTTCTTTGACAGTAAGCTGAGATAGGCCATTAAGCCTTTCAGCAAGGGACTTTGTAAATCCTTTAGGCATGTGCTGAACTACTAAAACTGGTGCATCTATTTTGCCAGATACATTACTTATTACTTCTTGCAATGCTCTAGGTCCTCCAGTAGATGTCCCTATTGCGATAATTTTTTTTACGTCTTCGCACCTTCTATCCCTAGGGATAGGTTTTAAATTTCTTGAGCTTTCCATAGGCTCCTTTGGAATATATTCTGTAACAGTCTTTAATGACATTTTTTTTGTCTTAACCTTTGCTGCTTCCTTTACCTTTGTAATAATATCATCTTGTATATCAGATGAGCTCATTTTGAATATATTGGTAGGTTTTGCAACAAAATCCACTGCCCCCAAATCAAGGGCTTTAAATGTCATATCAGCACCTTCATTAGTAAGAGAGCTGAGCATTACCACCGGAGTAGGTTTAAAGCTCATTATTTCTTTTAACGTGTCTATACCATTCATTACAGGCATTTCAACATCCAAAGTTATTACATCTACTTCCTGCCGTGTTAAAAAATCAACAGCTTCTTTACCATTTTTTGCAGCGGCAATCACTTCTACACTTTGATCAGATTCTAAGATATCTTTTAATACTTTTCTTATAAATGCTGAATCATCAACTATGAGGACTCGTATCTTATTCATCATCTCATCCCTCTTTTAATTAACATTCTTTGCTGTTCAAATAAATAACCTATTAAATCATTTCTATCAATATCAGATATATCTACAAACTCCAGACTAATTTCATACCCTAATTCTTCGGATTTTTTTATATTTTTTACTAAAGCCTCTAATGAAAATGAATTTTCTCCGAGGGTAAACTCTATTTTAATAGATTCATCAAGGTCCAGCTTCATTCCAGTTTGAATCTTCACGCCCCCTCCGCTTAAATCCTTAGTAAATCCCTTTTCATATATTATATCCTCAATTCTCTTTATTTGAACAGGGATTATAACTTCTAAACGAAAGAAATTTCTTCTTTGACTTTTCTTTACTGGACTTATTATTTCAATAAGCATAGTAGGTATTTTTTCTTTATATTTAGATATAACTTTACCTTTAAAAGAGTATACACCTCGTTTTTCAAAGTTATATATAATCTCCAAAACACTTCCATTCATTATAGTTACAAGCTGATGATTTTTTATAGGTACCGCTATTTTTATATTCTTTTCTCCTACTATTTCTTCTACTTGACTGACATATTCAACTTTTTTTCCATTTTTTAGTTCTTCATTAAAAGTAATTTTTTGCCCTACTACAGGATAGTTTTTTTCCATCATCTTTTTCCTCCACTTGCAAAAATCCCTTTTAGCTTTGACATGAATCCAGTAAATCCAGTATCTTCAACTGGAGCATCTGTTATCTTTCCAGAAATATTTCTTATACACATTGCTGCATTTGATTTTGGATAGTCAATAATAAAAGGTTTTTGGCTTTTTACAGCTTTAGGAACTGCAGGATCGTCTAAAATACTTCCTAAAAAATTTAAATTCAAATCTAAAAACTTCTTGGAAACCATTTCAAGTTTAAGAAAAACATTTTTTGCCTCTGACATATTTTCTGCTCTGTTAACAACAATATTTATTTTCTTATCCTTTTCATTTAATGATATTACTTTTATAAGTGCATAGGCATCTGCAATAGAAGTTGGCTCACAGGTGGTAACTACTATCAGTTCCTTTGAAGCCTCTATAAATGATGTTACTGACTTTGAAATACCCGCTCCTGTATCAATGAGTATATAATCAGCCATCTCTTTGAGCCTATTTATCCCATTTAGCATAATATTCATATCGTAAAGAGAAAGTTCTGTCATTTCTTGAATTCCAGAGCCTCCAGAAATTATTCCTATCCCAAGTGGTCCTTGGATGATTATTTCTTTGATATCTATGCCTTGTTTTATAATATCAATAAGAGAGTATTTTGGCATAAGTCCAAGGAGAATTTCAACATTAGCAAGACCTAAATCAGCGTCTATAACAATTACTCTTTTTCCAAAGCTTTGGAGGGCTATAGCTAGATTGATAGTAAAATTACTTTTTCCAACCCCTCCTTTTCCACTAGATACGCATATGACCTGGGGCCCATCTAAAGATGAATTTTTTTCAGGTTCAATTTTTTCTTTTTTTATTATTGCTTCTCTTAGCCTATGAGCTTGGTCAAATCTTTGCATCTTTAATTCTCCCTTAAAAAATCATTGATAAAACCCTTTAAATCAAATATCTCTATATCATCAGGGACATTTTGCCCAAATGTAGTATAACTTATAGATTTACCCGCTTCATTCATTATATCGAATATTAATCCTAATCTGCTAGTTTCATCTAATTTTGTTACTATCAAATGATAATTCTCTATAAAACTATAATTCGATAATATTTCGTCAATATCTTCTTTGTTGAAGTTTGCTCCTATTACTAAAAATACCTCTTTATCATCTATAGTTTCTAGCATGTCTTTTAGCTCTGCCATATGCTTTTTATTCTTATGGCTTCTTCCAGCTGTATCTATAAATATGGTATCTCTTGTATCTAGTCTTTGAAGAGAGTCTTTTATGTCATTTTTATCATAAGCGACCTCTAGTGGGCAATTTAGAATCTCTGCATATGTTTTAAGCTGCTCTACTGCGGATATTCTATAAGTGTCTAGGGTCAAAAATCCTATTCTTTTATTTTCTTTTATAGAAAGACTTGACGCTATCTTAGCAAGAGTTGTAGTTTTGCCAACACCTGTTGGCCCTACAAAAACATTGTACTTTTTATTAAAAGAGCTTCTGCCTTCAATCTTAAATCCCTTAAATTTTTCTTCAAGAACTTTAGACATTATTCCTACTGAAGCCTCTCCTTGAGAAGAAATAGCCTTATCTACTATTTGAAGTGCCAGCTCTTGTGATATTCCTTTATCTCTTAAGAATTTTATAGATTCATTTTTACTTTTCTCTGACTCTTCGTCCTCTTCTGATTTAAAAGCGTCACTAAATTTTGCATTCAAATGATTGATTACCATTTTTATTTCGTCAATGTCTTTGCTTATAGTATCTTTTTCTATTGGTTTTGGGATAGTTCTAGAAGATGAAATTTTTATTTCATCTTCTAGGTCTTCATTGTTTTTTACATTATTTAAATAGGATTTAAATTTTTCATTTTGATAATTTTTATTTCTGTAGATTTCAGTATCTACCATAGAGGTTTTTAAAGGAGATTCTTTTCTTTTTAATTGTTTTTCCCTTATTTCTACAGCTGCTAAAATCTCAACTTGTTCTTTTTTCATAAAAGAAAATAGGCCTTTTGGCTTTATTTTTTTAGTTTGGAGTATAATTGCATCTTCACCTAATTCTTTTTTCACTTGTAACATTGCCTCAGCGGCAGTTTTTGCAACAAATTTTTTAATCTGCATTAAATACTCACCATCCCTATGGATTGAATTTTTGCTTTGGGATCTACTTCATTATATGAAAGAACAATTATATCATCACTAATCTGTTCAACAAACTTTTTAAAATAAAATCTGCAGACAGGGGCAGTTATTATTATAGGTTGTTCCCCAATTGAAAGTATTTTTTCAACTTCTTCCCCTAAGCTAGATATAAGTTTTTGTGATACTGAAGGGTCAAGAGCCATATATGTTCCAGTTTCAGTTGTTTGAAGAGACTCCATAATTGTTCTTTCAAGATCTGGATCAAGTGTAAGAACTTTTGCTTCAGTGCGAGGCATAAACTGCTTTGTTATAGATCTATACATAGATTGTCTTACATATTCTGTAAGCATATCTGTGTCTTTAGTAACTTGACCATAATCTGCAAGTGCCTCCATTATATTGCTAAAATTCCTTATTGATACTCCTTCTCTTAGAAGATTTGAAAGTACTTTTTGAATATCTCCAAGTGATAAAAGAGCTGGAACTACATCATCTACAAGAGTTGGATGTGTTTCCTTTAAATTATCCAGAAGCATCTTTACTTCTTGTCTTCCAAGAAGCTCAAAGGAATGTTTCTTTATAACCTCAGTAAGATGGGTGGAAATAATAGATGGAGGATCGACAACAGTATAGCCATATATCTCCGCTTTTTCTCTTTCTTTTTCGTCTATCCACTTTGCTGGAAGTCCAAAGGCCGGCTCTATTGTGTCAATCCCTTTTATATCTCCTTCTGCCATTCCAGGATTCATTGCAAGATAGTGATCAAAAAGGATTTCTCCACCAGAAATTTCTACGCCTTTAACTTTAATCATATATTCATTGGGTTGAAGCTGAATATTGTCTCTTAATCTAATCATAGGTACAACAATACCAAGCTCAAGTGCACATTGTCTTCTTATCATTACAAGTCTGTCAAACAAATCTCCACCCTGAGATTTGTCTGCAAGAGGTATTATTCCATATCCAAACTCAAGTTCTATTGGGTCTACATTTAAAAGAGGCAGTACATTTTCAGGACGTCTTATTTCTTCCACGTCCTCTTCTTTTGAGACTCCTTCTATTTCTTTAGGCTCCTCTGATGATCTTCTTAGCATATTAATCCCTGCTGCTAAAAATATCATAGATAATAGGAAGTATGGAATAAATGGAAGTGGTGTTACTGAAAGGAAAAACAGCACTCCTGATATAATAAACATTATTTGATAGTTATTGAAAAGCTGATTGACAAAATCCTGCCCTAAGCTAGACTCTGATGCAGCGCGAGTAACTACTATTCCAGTTCCTGTTGATATAAGAAGGGCTGGAATCTGAGATACAAGTCCATCTCCAACTGATAGTACTGTGAATCTTGAAATAGCTTCCATAAAAGGCATACCCATTATCATTACTCCGATTACAAATCCTCCAATGACATTTATAAGGGTAATTAATATACCTGCAATTGCATCTCCTTTAACAAATTTTGTTGCTCCATCCATAGCTCCATAAAAATCCGCTTCACGTTGTATCTTTAACCTTCGTTCTTTTGCTTGAGTTTCATCAATAAGACCAGAGTTTAAATCAGCATCTATTGCCATCTGCTTTCCTGGCATAGCATCAAGTGTGAACCTCGCTGCAACTTCCGATACCCTCTCTGCACCCTTAGTTATTACCATAAATTGTACTATAACTATTATTGTAAATACTACAAATCCTACTACTGGATTTCCAGCCATAACAAAATTTCCAAAGGCTTCGATTACTTGTCCTGCATTTCCTTCTCCAAGAATATATCTTGTGGTTGTGATATTGAGGGCAAGCCTAAAAAGTGTGGTAATTAGAAGCAATGATGGGAACACTGAAAAATCGAGCGCTTCTCTATTATACATAGCAACTACTAGTATAAGTAGTGCAAGTGATATATTTAAACTTAACATTACATCCACAAAAAATAGTGGTATTGGAATAATAATTATAAGTACGATGCCTATAACCCCTAGGGTTACTAAAATATCCTTAATCCTCATAAGGTCCCCCTTAAACTGCTCCTTTTAGAGAGTATACATATGCCAGAACTTCTGCTACTGCCTCATATAGTTCCGGTGGCACCATCTGTCCTATCTCAATTTCTTTATATAAAGCCTGGGCCAAAGGCTTATTTTCTACAAGTGGTATGCCCCCTTCTCTTGCTTTTTCTTTAATATTTTGTGCTATTAGGTTCTTCCCTTTAGCTATTATATATGGGGCATCAAATTTGCTTTCATCATATTTTATTGCAATAGCAAAATGTGTAGGGTTTGTTATTATTACATCTGCTTTAGGAATCTCCTGCATCATTCTTCTCATGGCAGCTGCCCTTTGCTTTTCCTTTATTTTTGCTTTGACCTGAGGATCTCCCTCAGATTGTTTGTACTCTTCTTTTACCTCTTGTTTTGACATTTTTAGATTTTTTTCATAGTCATATCTTTGATAGAAAAAATCAAGTATAGCTATTATTAAAATAGCAAAAGTCATTCTTATTGCAAGGTTCATAGCAAAATCATAGAGAAGATAAGAAAACTGAACTTTGCTTAGCTCCATACTTTTAAGAACAAGGCCAAAATTATCTCGCAAATATAAAAACCCTACAAAGCCTACAATACTAATTTTAAGAAGTGACTTTACAAGTTCTACTAAAGATTTTAATGAAAAAATTCGTTTAAATCCTTCTATAGGGTTTAGCCTCTCTGGCTTTACTTTTAGGGTCTCCGTTGTAAAAAGACTTCCAACTTGGATTCTAGAAGATATAAATGCAGCTACAAAACCAGCTCCTATAACTATAAAAACTGCTTTTGTTACAAAAAAAACTACATAAAGTACAGCTCTATAACCTCCCATTGTTGTTGAAAGAATGTCACTATAAAGAATATCCTTAAAAAAATAGATAGCTTCTGCAACTGTACGAAACATAAAGCCACCAGCTATCTTGAGTGCTAATACTGATGCCATTAAGGAAACAGTAGTATTAACTTCTTTACTTTGCAGGACCTGTCCTTTTTTCCTAGAGTCTTGCTTTTTTTTAGAAGTAGCCTTTTCAGTTTTTTCACCGGTAAAAAGCTGTAAATCTATATTGAAAGTAATAGGCTTCATAATCATCCTTTAATTATGTTTAAAAACCAAAACAAATATTTGTACATTTCCATAAGCATCTTTCTAATTAGATCTGCCATAAATGGAATAGAAATAATAAAAACTGCAAGTCCCATAAAAATTTTAAAAGGCATACCTACAATAAATACATTCATCTGCGGCATTATCTTTGCCATAAATGCCAGCAGAATATTACCAAGGAATATACTTATCATTATAGGTATAGAAACGGTTATTGCACTTATAAAAAAATATTCCATAAGCTTTCCTATAAATTCCAAAAAAGAGCCATTTATTACCTGACTCTGTCCCAAAGGCAAAACGCTGAAACTATTTATTAAAGATCTCATTAGATAGTGATGACCATCTATATATAAAAAAATTAAAAAAGCAAATATATCCATAAGTCTTGAGGTAATAGTAACCTGTCCTCCAAGCTCAACATCGTTTACTTGCGACATAGAAAGACCTATTTGAACATCCATTAAAGCTCCTGCTGACACAAATATTGCAAAAAACATTTGAGCTACATAACCTAAGCCTATACCTATTACAATCTCCTTTAATCCTAAAAAAATCAATTCTGCAGTCCCAACAGGTCTACCAAGTTCAAATACCATAAACGGAAGAATTATGTAAGAAACTATAATTGAAAACCCCATTTTAAGGACAGAAGGAAAATTAGTTCTGCTAAAAAAAGGGGCCGAAAGAAAAAATCCAGTCACCCTTGATAAAATAAGTAAAAAAACATTTATCGATATTATTACTGTGGTAAATAGTTCATTAAGCATATTTTATCCCATCATCTTATAAATATATCTACATTACTGAAGATATTTCTTGTAAATCCAACCATAGAGCTTATCATCCAAGGTCCAAAAATAACGAGTGATAGCATTACTGCTATTATTTTAGGTACAAATGCAAGAGTCGCTTCCTGTATTTGGGTTGTAGCCTGAAATATACTTACTAGAAGACCTACAGTAAGTCCAATGAGAAGCATTGGCGCAGACATTAAAAGTACCATAGTAAGGGCTTGTTGCATTACTCCTACAACTATATCCATATCCATAAAAAAACCTCCTAATTAAATCCTATAACGATGGACCTTACTACCATTTCCCATCCGTCTACAAGTACAAAGAGCAATATTTTAAATGGAAGTGATATCATCATAGGGGGAAGCATCATCATACCCATAGACATAAGGGTACTTGCTACAACCATATCAATTACTATAAAAGGCAAGAATAACAAAAATCCTACCTGAAAACCGGTCTTCAGCTCACTAATTATAAACGAAGGTATTAGCACCGTGTTAGGAATTTCTTCCAGTGTGATTCCTTCTTCCTGATTAAATCCCTCATCCTGAGAAAGCTCCATAAATAGCATTATATCTTTTTCTCTAGTTTGTCTAAACATAAACTCTCGTATTGGCACCATAGCTGTTCCAATAGCCTCACTTTGGGTTATTTCTTCATCAAAGTATGGTCTTAGAGCATCAGAGTAAACTACATTACCTACAGGTGCCATTATAAAGAGGGTCAAAAATAGGGCTAGTCCTATTATCACTTGAGAAGGAAGGGTTTGTTGAGTACCCATAGCACTCTTTAGAAGTGATAATATAACTATTATTCTAGTAAATGAAGTCATCATGATAATTATACTTGGAAGAAGGCTCAAAACAGTAAATAGAATAAGAAGCTCTATTGAGCTGCTGAGATTTCTAGGATCTTCCGAACCGCTTATCTGAAAAGAAAATTCAGGAACGGTCGGAGTCTGAGCCTCTATAACACTTCCAAATGCAACTACCATAATAATTGTAAAAAAACCTATAATTAACTTTTTTTTAGGGTTTATCATTTTTATCATTTTCCTCTTTACTTAGCTTGTCTAACAGAAAAATATTATTATTACTAGTTCCTATAAGATATTCTCTGCCTTTACAGTTTATAAGAAGTACCTGTTTATCTCTTGATATATAGGTTTTTTCAATTACCTTTAGATTTTTATTTCTGCTTAGTTTTTCATCTCTTTTTGCCAAAAATTCCGTTGAATATTTAGCTCCATAAAGTATTGCTCCAAATACACCCAGATAGAAAATAACCTTTATTATTTGAATAAAGAAATCCATATTATCCTATTACTTTTCTTACCGCTTCCACTATTCTGTCAGCTTGAAACGGCTTAACAATAAAATCCTTTGCTCCAGATTGAATAGCCTCTATAACCATAGATTGCTGCCCCATTGCAGAACACATAATAACTGCAGCTGAAGGGTTTATTTTTTTGATTTCTTTAACAGCCTCAATACCATCCATCTCAGGCATAGTAATGTCCATTATTACAAGATCTGGAGTAAGCTCCTTATACTTTTCTACAGCCTTTAATCCGTTTTCTGCCTCTCCTAAAACATCATATCCGTTTTTTACAAGTATGTCCTTAAGCATCATTCTCATAAAAGCCGCATCATCTACTAATAAAATTCCTTTTGCCATTATCTATAATCCTCCTTATTTATCAGATACTTTTAAGTCTTTTTTCCGCTTTAATTATATCTGTGACTCTAATCCCGTAATTTTCATCAATTACCACAACTTCCCCTTTGGCTATTTTCTTTCCATTAACCATTATATCAAGAGGTTCTCCTACAAGTCTATCTAATTCTAATATACTTCCAGGAGTAAGTTGTAAAATTTCATCTATAGATTTGGTGGTCTTGCCAAGCTCTACTGTAACTTTAAGAAGTACATCTTTAATTAAATCTATATTTTCAGGTACAGAGCCATGTCTTTTTGTTGGAGCATCAAAGCTTGCAAATGAAGCTGGCTGGACTCTTACATTATTTTGCTGAACATAATCTTGTCTAGGGCTTTCATAATCTGCTTCGTAAGAATCATACTCTGGTTCGGCTTCTCTTTCATAAGTGCTCTCAGCTCTATGAGCGCTTTGTTCAGGTGATTTAGGCATAGTAGTTGGCTCTTCCACCTTTAGCTCTTGCTGAATCTCTGGTTCATCAGATCCATATAGCATACCATTTACAAGACCTTTAGCAAAATCTATAGGCATAATTTGCATTATTGTACTATCAATCAAGTCTCCTATAGTCATTTTAAATGATGTACAAATAATTGGTTCTTTTGCAGATAAAAGTTCTGGATCTAAGCCTCCACCTTCAGCTAGATTAACCTTTGAAACAACTGGAGGGGTAATATCTATCTTTTTCCCTAACATTTCAGCTAGTGAAGTAGATGATGATCCTACCATTTGATTCATTGCCTCACTTATAGCACTTAGATGTATATCATTTAGTTCTTCAGGGATATCTGACTTTCCATCTCCTCCAAGCATTAGAGAAGTAATTATTTTAACATCATCTTCTTTTAGGATTAAAAGATTCATACCTTCTATTCCTATTCTGTAGTTAACCTGCACTGAAACAAACGGTATTGGATAACTGCTTGCTATGTCGCTTATTGTTGTCTCTTCAACACTCGGAGTCGTTATTTGAACCTTATGCCCAAGCAGTGTAAAAAGGGTAGTTGCTGCTGTACCCATATTTATGTTTCCAATTTCTCCAAGAGCATCTATCTCTATATCATTTAAAGCCGATGTTTTTGTAACTTCTTCTTCCTGAGGTCCTCCTTTTAAAAGAGAATCTATTTCCTCTTGAGAAAGCATGTCATTCCTCATAGTCATCATCACCCTTTTCTACCACTTTAGTAATTTTGAAGGCCATATTGTTTTTCTTCGTACCTGGCCGCCCAAAATATTTGGTTTTTCCTTCAACTTCAAGCTCTAAATCTTCATTTATACTCCTGTTTAATTTTATTACATCTCCAGCTTGGAGATAAATGAATTCTTCTACAGTTATATATGTATCACCTACTATAGCTGCTGCTTCAAGATTTGCTCTCTTTACCTTCTTTTTTAAGAACTGTTTTTCATCTTCAGTCATATCTTTCTTTACATTTGAAAACCAGAATCTTGTAGAAAGCTTTGGCAGTATAGGTTCTATAACTATGTGTGGCATACATACGTTTATAAGGCCTTCTACATCACCTATATTCACTCTTAATGTGATTAAAGCTACAGTTTCATTGGGAGAAACAATCTGAGCAAACTGGGAATTCGTTTCAAGTTTGTCAAGTGTTGGCTCAAGCTCAATTACATTTTCCCAAGGCTCTACTAAAAGAGCTGAAACCTGCTTCATTAGCTTAGCTAGTATAGTTTGTTCAATCTCGGTAAATGCTCTTGATTCAGAATCATATTTTCCATTTCCTCCGAGTATTCTGTCTATCATAGTAAAAGCCAATCTACTTGAAGCTTCCATTATTATCTGTCCTGGAAGAGGAGCAAAATCTATAACTGCAATAAGAGCAGGATTAGATATAGAGTTATTAAATTCGTAGTAAGAAAGCTCCTCTACTGATATTACCTCAACCTGAGTAATAGTCCTCAAATATCCAGATAAATATGTGTTGAATATCCTAGAAAAGTTCTCATGAATTATATTAAGAGTCCTAAGCTGATCTTTTGCCAATTTTTTAGGACTTTTAAAGTCATATTTTTTTATTTTGTTTTCTTCTGCTTCCTCTTTCATTTCAGAAACATCTATATCTCCAGAATTCAGAGCAGACAGAAGGGAGTCTATTTCGCTTTGTGACATAATATCTGCCAAGGTTCTTCACCTCTCTCTTACTGGATGATGTAATCCGTAAAATAAATATTTGTAATATCATTTATACCTAGTATTTCTGTAAGACTTTTGGTAATAGAGTCTCTTATTACCTGCATTCCAGAAGGAGTCATCATTTGCTTTAAGTCTTGTCCCATAAGGATTTGAATTACCGCATCTCTAACAGGTTCTATATTTTTTTCAAGCTCTGCAGGAGTTTTCTTATTCCCTGATTCTACCACAATATTACCTTTAAAGTATCTTCCGCTACTTCCTATGTTTGTAGAGAATTCCCCAATATCGTGTCTATATGTGGCTCTTGGTTTCGAGGGAGATCCTTCTCCATTTGCAACAGGAGTCCTAAAAAACACTAGGTATAGAGTGGTTCCAAATACAATCAAGGAAACCACAAACGCTACAATAGATAAAATAGCTATTTTCTTATTATCCAATATCATCACTCCTAAGAGTATAGTTTAGTTTGGTGCAGTGTTTCTATGATACATATCTTTAAGTATTACTATGTCAACTCTTCTATTTCTTGCTCTATTCTCAGGAGAATCATTAGGTACCACAGGGTGATACTCACTATATCCTGCTGCTGATATTCTCTCAGAATCGATGTTCGTGTTTTCAATTAAAAATCTTACAACATTGCTGGCTCTTCCTACTGAAAGCTCCCAGTTTGAAGGGAATCTAGGAGTATTCATAGGAATATTATCTGTATGACCCTCAATGCTAATGAATTTATTTTCAAAATCAGGACCATTTAGAAGATTCCCTATATATATCATTATTTGAGCTGAGTCAGATTTTAAATCTGCGCTACCAGGGTCGAAAAGTATATTGTCTTGAAATCTAAGTAAAAGACCAGCACTTTCGTTTAAAATTGTAACACTATCAGAGAGATTATTTTGGTCAAGATACTCCTGGATTGTTCTCTCAAGATTTTGAAAGCTTTGCATTTCAAGAACCTGACTGGATGCTCCATCATCTATAAGTCCTGTATCTATAGCTGGTATATCCTCCACTGTTCTTCCGCCCTCTAATACTCCCAGTGCTCCACTAAAAGACTGTATCACTGCCTCAAACTTTTTTGCATCAATAGATGCAAAGGAAAACAAAAGTACGAAGAAGCATAGTAGCAGGGTCATCATATCGCCGTATGTAAGCATATATTCTGCTACTCCGCCTTTTTTTTCTTCAACTTTCTTTTTTCTACCCATTAGTCTTCAACTCCGTTTCCTTCCCCAATAGAACCTCGTAGTGATGGAGGTAAGAATGCTTTAAGCTTTTCTTCTATAATTCTAGGGTTTTCACCAGCTTGAATTGAAAGCAGACCTTCAACCATAATTTCTCTTTCTAGAATTTCCTCTCCACTTTTCACTTTTAGCTTGTTTGCCATTGGTGTGAAAAGCAGATTTGCTATAAGTGCTCCATAAAGTGTAGTAATAAGAGCAACCCCCATAGATGGTCCTATAGTATCTGGATTATCTAGATTTTGGAGCATATTTATTAGTCCTATAAGTGTTCCTATCATACCAAATCCTGGAGCAAGTACTGCCATAGTCTCAAATAGCCCTTGTCCTGCTTTATGTCTTTGCTCAATAAAATCAAGCTCTGTCTCTAAAAGATTTCTCACAAGCTCAGGGTCTGTACCGTCAACTACAAGCATTAGACCTTTTTTTAAGAAATCATCTTCTAATGATTCTGTGGCTTCTTCAAGGGAAAGAAGACCTTCCTTTCTTGCTTTATTTGCAAGCCCGATTATATCATTAATGATATTTCCAGGATTTGAATCTCTGTTTGCAAATGTTTTTCTAGTTAATTTTATTATATCTTTTACCTGTGGTATTGGAAAGGCTACAAGTGTTGCTGCAAGCGTCCCTCCCACCACTATCATTATAGAAGCTGGATCTATAAAGCTTCCAAGACTCCCATTAATAAGTATGGCGAAAAGAATCAAAGCTACCCCTAAGACAATTCCTATGATTGTAGATAAATCCAAGGTCTACACCTCTCTTTTAATTACTTTTGTCACTGCTTGTATCTCAGCGTTATATCTTATGACTTTTTCTATTACTTCATCTATAGGCTCTCTAACCACATGCTTATGCCCTGTGGTTAGAGAAACTACTGTATCAGGATTAGCTTCTATTGTTTCTATTAGATTTGCATTTAAAATAAAAACCTCTCCATTTAGCCTAGACAATTTTATCATAAAGGCCCCCCATCATCTATCTTTTAAGATTAACTAGCTCTTCTAACATCTGGTCTGTAACTGATATGATTCTTGAGTTGGCCTGGAATCCTCTTTGAGTTACAATCATGTTTGTAAACTCTTTTCCTAAATCTACATTTGACATCTCAAGAGCTCCTGGTTGAAGAAGTGCATTTGCCCCAGAACCTGGCTTATTTATCTGAGCATCTCCAGAGTTTACTGTTCCCCCATAAAGATTACTTCCTTGCTTTAGTAGTCCACCTGGATTTGAAAATACAGCTGTTGCAATCTGTCCAAGAGTTTTGTCTTTTCCATTTGAGAATATACCCTGTACAGTACCATCTGCCCCTATAGCGTATCCTGTAAGGATACCTAGAGGATATCCATCTTGAGAAGCCATAAATACTGTAGATTGACTTTCGAATTGGGTAAGAGCATTAATATCTATGTCAAACTCAACTTCATCTGCTCCATTTGAAGGTGTCAACGTCAATGTAGGTATTGTTTGTCCCGGTGGATTTAATTTTCCATCTGGTCCAAAGATTATATTGCCTAATTCACCGTCTGCTGCTGCCGGTGGCACTGGAAATCCACCTGCTTGAGCTGGAGCCATACTTCCATCATCATTTATAGCAAATGCTAGCACTGTCCATGTAGCCGCTGGAGCCGCTGGCGGAGCTGTAGTTGCTGTTTTTACAAAAGCTAATTTAATAGTATGGCTTCCACCCATAGTATCTATTACTGTAATATCTGTTTCTCTTCCTACAGAATCTGCATATGCAGGATTTACGACATATTTATCCCCTTGAGGTTGAAAGACGCCTGCATTTGTTCCATCTCCTACTAATGCATCTGGAGGAGTATCATAAGAAGTAGTAACTTTGGCTTTACTATTTAAATTCCCCTGCATAGTTACATTTTGTGTATCCTTTGGATCAAATGTATCTGCAAGTGGTACCTTGATTCCCCCAAGAGATGTAGTTATATTTCCATCCTCATCTGCTTGATATCCTATTACTCGAAGCCCATCTGAGGATACTAGATTTCCTTCGTAGTCTATATCAAAGTTTCCAGCTCTTGTATAAAACACTCCATCAGTACTTCCATCTCCAGATACCATAAAGAATCCGTCTCCGTTTATCATTACATCTAGAGCTCTATCTGTTCTGTCAGGAACTCCTTGAGTAAATATTGTATCCATTGATGAAAGGTCCATACCAAGTCCAACCTGCTGAGGATTTGTTCCTCCACGCTCTTCGCTTGGTCCACTTGCTCCTCTTAAGTTTTGGCTAAGTGAATCCTTAAATGTTACTCTACCTGTCTTAAATCCTATTGTATTAACATTGGCAATATTATTTCCTATTACATCCATTCTCAGCTGATGATTTCTAAGTGATGAAACCGCCGAATTCATTGAACGCATCATAATGCAATTCCTCCTCTAAATTATCAATCAAACTTAATTATTCAGCCTTAGCAAGTTCTTTAATTGTGCTTGAAAGTTCATCTATTTTTCCCATAAGCTCTTTGTGGGCTTCTACGTAATTATTATTGAACATTTTTATTGTTTCAAATAGACCTTTTTGACTCTCTTCAAATACACTTTGCATATCTTTAAAACTTGCGTTTAGGTTTTGCATTTGCTCTAGTGATGAAAATTGAGCCATTTGGCTAATAAACTCTTTGTCATCTACTGGTTCAAGTGGGTCTTGGTTTTGGAGCTGAGTTACAAGAAGCTGAAGAAATGCATCTTTTCCCAAATCACCATTTTTGTTTACTGTCTTTGGTTTATTTAAATCTTCTAGCATAGTCTGTCTTATGGTATTGTTTACTGTACTCATTTTTTCCTCCTATATCAAATCACTAAACATATCATCTATCATATATGGATTTAGAGGGGCCATTAAATCTTCTATTTCATTTTCTATCCCTATAGAGCCATCATTTTTTAACTTGCTATATTTTTGAGCTTCCATAATGCTTTTATGTCTATTTAAGTCATCGGGATTGCTTCCTACAAATACGCTGAGTTCGTTAATTTGTATGCCTTGTTCTTCAAGTGTTTTCTTTAAACTTGCTATATTACTTTCAATCATGGTTTTTGCTTTATCGTTTTCTGCATAAAAGGATGCATTGAACACTCCATTTTCAGAAGATATTTTTACACTTAATTTTCCTAGGCTTTCTGGTTCAAGCTTTATATTTATTTCTGATTTATCTTTTCCAATAATTGATTTGATTTCCTGAGCAATTTTGTTAATGATCTGTATTGGTCTTGCATCCTTAATCCCTGTATTTCCTATAGAGTCTGTGGATTTAAGTCCTAATGATGAGAATTTGATATCACTTATATTTAAAGTATCGTCTGAGTCATTATTTATAAATCCAAACTCCATCATGTCTTCAGAAAATTCATCAGAGAGCATCATTTTTTCTTGTGGTAGGCTTTCCACTTTTAATGATAAAATCTGAGCCTTTAAATCATTTCCTAAAGTAAGTTCTTTCCTGACATTAAGATGTTCTCCCTTAGACTCAATTTTCTCCTTTGGAATTTTTATTGACCCTTCACTTAATGCTTTTGGTAAAATATTTTTTTCTGATCCTTGGATATTTTGAATCAGCTTATTAATATCAATACCTGCCTCTGATAGCATTTTCAGAATCTTATCGGGATTAATATCCTCTTTTGCAATTTGGCTTAGAAGTTCTTTATTGTTTTCTAAAACATTTTTTATTTCTTGAACTATTTGATTTATTTTTTCGTTTTCCATCTGATTTATAGGCTCTATATCAGAATTCAAACTTTTTAAAATTGCAGCAATAGTTTCAAGAAGATTTGAATCAATATCTATATCTTTGTCTTGGTTTATATCTTCAGGTTCTACCTTTTCATTTGAAATAGTTTCTTTTACTTCTGTCTTATTATCAGTTTTTTCTGAAGCTTCATCTTCCTTTATAGTTTGCTCTTTATTTTCATTTCCTTTAACTACATCTTTTTGTTCTTCTTTTACAGTTTTAGTATTTTGATTGTCATTCGAAGGACTTTTTTCTAGGGTTTTTCTTTCAGGTTCTGAATTTTTTGTTTCTATTTCTCTTTTCGGATTTGATAAAGTTCTATCAGGAGCTTTGTCTGAAGCTCTTGAGAATATATCTTTAAACCCACTATCATGTTTAGCATTTTTATTATGATTGATATTTTGACTTAACAAGGCTGATAAATTTAAGTTTTCTATTTTACTCAATCCCTTGACCTCCTTTTTTACGGCTCTGGTATACCTATCTCTCTACTAAGAAGTGCAGCTTTTTCTACTTTGTCTGTATTTCTAAGTTCTGAAAGTACTTGACCTACAAGAACTGGCCTCATTCTTTTTAAAACTTCGATTGTCATCTCTTTTTCTGTTATTCTAAATACTCTAGCATCGTCTATTTGATATTCTTTAAATGCTGAAGGATTTTCTGTAAGGTTATCTATTATGTCTGCAAGGTCAGCTGGTGCCATCCTAGTATATGATGTTGCAAGGGTAGTTACATCCTCGTCATACTGTTTTAAAACTTTTACAGATTCTGAAACAGCTTTCGAAAAGCTTCCTTCAAATATTATGTCAAGGTCCTCAAGCTCTTTTATTTTTTCAACTACTTTAGATACATAGGATTCATCTTCAAAATGAGATAGTATTTGGGCAGCTGCCATATAATTCATTCTTGAAAAAATAAGACCTGCTTTATCTAAGTTGAAGTTTTGCTGATTTTGTAGCTCTACTGCTGCTAAATCTGGTTTCATCTCTTCATAGATAGAAGCTAATGATTCGCTTTGTCTTCGTTGTTCTATATATTTATCTATTTCTTTGGAAACCGCCTTGCTGTAATCTGCCCCAAAGTTATATTCTATTTCAGTGGAATAAGCTGTATTCATGTGATATAGTATTTTCGCTGTAGTAGGGGCATCTATTCTTTCAAGGGTTATAGCCACAGTTTTAAAATCCATAGTTGCTGATAACTCTCGTTCTATAGCAAGTGTAGCCCCTTTTATTCCAAGACTCTTATAATGTGAAGCCATTGTTCTAAGATCTTGATCCTGTTCACTAATCATAAGCTCATATTCTCGTTTTAATACATCCTGCTCCATTTCACTTAGACTTATATTATCTCTAATTCTTGCAGCCTTAGCAGAATTTTCAGCCATCATAGAGGATAATATTCTTTCATATAGCTTAGAATCTTCTTGCTTTAGAGAGTAAAGCCGTTCTGATGCTCTTTGTTCGTCCATAGCAAGATAAAAACTTGCAAGTTCTTTTACTCTAGTATCAGACTCCACCTCTGATTTTTCAGAGGTCGATATCCCAACTTTAGCAGCTGCATTATTAACAAAGCTTTTTACATCTTCATTTGTAAAGTAAAGTATGCCAGTTGCTATTAATCCAATGAGAAGCAGTCCCAGCACAACTAGAAGCGCTGTTTTTATAGCTCCAAACCTTGAACTCTCTTCTATGTCATTGGGATTTAACAGTTCATCATTGACCATTTCTGCCTCCTACGTAGACCTATTTTTATTAAAGCTTACTATCTGATCTATAAGCTGTTCTTCTTGCTTATTTATCTTATATTTGAATTTTTCTAAATCTTTCTCTTTTAAGTTTTCATATGATTTTTTGTCTTTTCTAATTTCAAGATATTCTGCTCTTTTTTTTTCTATATTAGTATTTAATGCACTTAATTCAAATTCAAGCTTTAATTTTTTTCCCTTTAAAAAAATTAGATATTGATTCGACGTCCTTATATCCATTATTGTAGAACCAATCTTTCTTTTATCCTTAAGCTCGTGTTCTTTATTTTTTATATCTTTATCTACCTTTTCTATTTCTTCTTTTTTTTCATTTATTTCTTTGAGAAGCTTTGATATCTGATTCTTTTTTTCATCTTCTTGCTTCTCTTTTAAATCAAGTATTTTTTGAAATCTGAATTTATAATTCATACTAATCCCTCATTATTCTAAAATCTCAAAAAGCATTTCTTGAATATCTTCAAAAGAATACTTGTCGTACATTCCCTGCTTTAAAAAATCATTAATTTGATCTATTTTATCTATAGCTTCATCAACTTTTTTATTTGTTCCTTTTACGTAAGCACCAATATTTATTAAGTCTTCAGAGTCTCTATAGGTGGACATTAAATCCTTTAATCTTCCTACTATTTCTATATGTTCTTTTGCTACAATATTAGGCATTACCCTACTAATACTTGCAAGCACATCTATTGCAGGATAATGATTTTTATTAGCTAGGCTTCTGGAAAGTACAATATGCCCATCCAATATACCTCTTACAGCATCAGCTATAGGTTCGTTCATATCGTCCCCATCTACAAGGACTGTATATAGCCCCGTAATAGATCCTGCATTTGAGTTTCCTGCTCTCTCTAGAAGCTTCGGAAGCACCGCAAATACTGAAGGAGTGTATCCCTTTGTAACAGGAGGCTCGCCTATCGCAAGTCCTACCTCTCTTTGAGCCATTGAGAACCTAGTGAGGGAGTCCATCATTAAAATAACATTTTTCCCTCTGTCTCTGAAATATTCCGCTATAGATGTGGCAAGAAGAGCTCCTTTCATCCTTACAAGTGGAGGCTGGTCGGAGGTAGCTACTATTACTACTGAGCGTTTTAGACCTTCTTCTTGAAGATCATTTTCTATGAACTCCTTTACCTCTCTTCCCCTCTCTCCTATGAGTGCAATCACATTTATGTCGGCTTGAGTGTTTCTAGCTATCATTCCTAGTAGTGTTGATTTCCCAACTCCAGAACCTGCGAATATACCTATTCTCTGACCTATGCCACATGTTAGCATCGCATCCATAGCCTTGACACCAAGAGATAAAGGCTCTTGTATCCTTGACCTCATCAGTGGATTTGGAGGCTGATTATTTACAGGATATACTGTCTTTATGGCAAAACTTCCAAGTTCATCTATAGGATTTCCCATTCCATCAAGAACCCTGCCTAAAAGATCTTCTCCAACTTCTACTTCAAGAGTGTTTCCAGTTGCAACCACGAGCGAACCAGGTCCTATACCTTCCATTTCACCAAGGGGCATAAGTAGTACTGCATCATCCTTAAATCCTACAACTTCTGCCATAATAGGGTCATCTGACTTTACTGGATAAATATTACAAGTTTCTCCAAGTCTTACAGCTGGACCTTTTGATTCAATGGTAAGGCCTACAACCTTCGAAACTCTCCCTTTGTACTGTACAAGAGATATATCTTTTAATCTACTATTATATTTTTCAAGTGTCTTCATAATATCACTTCATCATCTGATGTAATTTTAGAGAATTCTTCCTTAAGCTTTTTTATTTGATAGGATACGGAAGGATTAACAATTCCAGATTCACTTTCTATCTCTAAATCCCCTTTTCTATATGCATCCATTATTCTTATATCAATGTTTTTGATTCCAGGAAACATAGCTAGAATTTTGTCTTTTGCAAAGGATATGCTGTCAAAATCTTCAGATGATACTTTTAATGTCAAGGAGTCTCTGAAATTCATTGCTTCTAGTGAATGTTTTATAATGTTTATTACAATTTCGTCTTTTTCATCAAGTAGCTTCTTGGTTATCTTCTCCACAGAAGAGATTACAAGTTGAATAATTTCTGACTCCATGGAAAGTGATACGCTTTCTTTATATCCTTCTGCTTCATTTAAAATATGTTGGGCACTTGTTATAAGATCGTTATATTTCTGCATACTTTCCTTATAACCTTTTTGAAACCCTTCCTCATAACCTTCTTTGGATTTTGAAATCCTAAGCTCTTCAGAAAACCTTTGTGCTTCTTTTTTTATCGTAGCACCTGCTGTTTCTGCCTCTTCAACTATTATTTGTGATTGAATTTTAGCATCTTGAAGAATCTCATAGGCTTCTTTTTCAATATTCATTTTGTATTTTATAGCTTCTGCTATAGCTACTTCCTGAATATCTTCTTCATATATATCGTCATCTTCTTCTATTTCTGATAGCTCTTCTTCATAAGATGGAATTGTGACTGTTTCTTCTACATCCACATGATGAGATTTAATTACTCTATACAATTATCTCATCTCCTCCACCTCTGGATATTACTATTTCTCCAGCTTCTTCAAGTCTTCTAATTACGTTTACTATATTTTGCTGAGCTTCTTCAACATCTCTTAATCTTACAGGTCCCATAAAGTCCATATCTTCTCTAATCATCTCGGCCATACGTTTAGACATGTTTGAGAAAATAAGGTCTGATACTTCTTGAGTTGCACCTTTAAGAGCAACCGTAAGCTCTTGATTTTCAATTTCTCTAATAAATCTTTGGATAGCAGTAGAGTCAAGATTTGTAATATCTTCAAATACAAACATTCTCTTTTTAATTTCTTCTGCTAGCTCTGGATCTGTAAGTTCCAGATTTTCTATTATATATTTCTCAGTTCCTCTATCAACAGAGTTTAGTATCTCTACAACGGCTCCAACTCCGCCAGCTTTTGTGTAATCCTGAGTAACTACATTTGAAAGTTTCTTTTCAAGTACAAGCTCTACTTCCTTTATTACCTCAGGATATGTCCTATCCATAGTAGCTATTCTCTTTGAAACTTCACTTTGCTTTTCTTGAGATAAGGATGATAGTATCTGCCCTGACTTTGCAGGCTCAAGGTAGGAAAGTATAAGAGCTATAGTCTGAGGATGCTCATTTTGGATGAAGTTTACAAGCTGAGAGGCGTCTGCTTTCCTTGCAAAGTCAAATGGTTTAACCTGAAGTGAAGCTGTAAGTCTATTTATGACCTCATAGGCCTTGTCTTTTCCAAGGGACTTTTCTAAAACATCCTTTGCATAACCTATACCACCTTCTGATATATACTCTTGAGCTACACACATTTCATAAAATTCTTGAAGTATCTCTTCTTTAACCATTGGATCTACTTTTTTTACATTTGCAATTTCAAGTGTTAATTCTTCAATTTCTTCTTCTGAAAAATGCTGAAATAGCTTTGCAGAATGCTCAGGTCCAAGGGTTATCATAAGAATGGCCGCTTTTTGCTTTCCGTATAATTCAGTTTTCTTTTTTGCAGTTGCCATTAAGCCTATTCCTCCTACTCCTCATCTAACCATGTCTTTAAAAGCTGGGTTACAATTTCAGGATTTGTATTTATAAGATTTTCAATACTCTTTTTATGACTAGATTCTTTTATTTCGAATTCGATTTGTTCTATTTCTGAGTTTGATATCTTAGACGAAGTAGATTCCATCTCCGTCTGCAATCTCGCCTTCTCTTCTTTGTCTTTTCTTCTCTTCATAAAAACATATGCTCCAAGTATAACTAAAGGAACTAACGCTATAAGCCCTAACGCTATCCAGCCCCACATAGGAACTCCTTCTGCAACTTCTTGACCTTGAAGAGCCTGTCTGATATCTTGGTTAAATGACTGTGCATATATCTCCACTGCTCTAGTTTCAAGTCCAGTTGCCGCTGTAATAAGGGAAGTTATTTCTGTCCTTTGCTCATCTGAAAGCTCTCCACCTTCTAAAGAATCTTGATTAAGTACTACAGCTACTGTCAAGTGCTCTATCTGACCCTTTGCTCTTTCTACGTTTTTTACTATTTCATTAAGCTCATAATTTATTATTCTCTCTTGCTTGTCATAATTTGAATTCATAGCATTTGGGTCAAGTGTGGCGAAATTTACTACTTCATCTTCACCTTCATTTGCATCTACCCCTGGGGCACCAATTGCTCCCTGCTCATTTTCTACTGTTTCAATATTTTCCTGAAGACTTCTTACAAGTCCCTCAGTTTCTCCTTCAATTGGCGGAGCAAACGTCCTACTTTGCGTTACATCTGAGTCGAAGTTGAGTTTTACACTAGCCATAACAGATACGTTACCATATCCATATATTGGATTAAGGAAGTTGTTTAGGCTTTGCTCTATGTCTGTTTTTACTTTGCTTTGAAGCTCAAGATTAGTACTTGATTCAAAGTTAGAGTTTTCAGCTCCGTTGTCATGATTTAAAATCTGACCTGAAGGGCCATGAACAGTAACATTCTGAGGAGTTAGTCCTTCTACAGAGTTAGCTACAAGCATAGCTATTCCTTTAATACTCTCAGGATTTATATTTGCATTTTCATTTATACTTAAAAATATACTCGCTTTTGATTCTTGCCTGTTCTCTTGAAGTATAAATTCTTGAGATCTCGGAATAGAAAGGTTTACAAAAGCATTATCTACCCCAGGTATTTCCTTGATTACATTTGCTATTTCATTTTGAAGAGCATAGGTCCTTGCCTGATTTTTTTCATCATCACTCATAAACATGGTATTTCTATTTATAAGTTCACTATAATCAAAAGTTGCATTCGGGAGCCCGGCAGCTGCCAAATCAAGTTTTGCTCTATTTATGTACTGAGATGGAACGCTTATAGAACCGTCTCCATTGAGATTATATGGTATCCTTAAATCATCAAGATTTTTAGTTACATCAGAAGCTGTTTTAAGGTCTAAATCTCTATATAAAGTAACATATTCAGGACGAGTAAAATAAATTATCAATGAGGTTGTAATTGCAACTAAGGCCAAAGCCGCTATCCCTAGTGATATTTTTTGCTTATTTGAATATTTCCCTGAATACTCAGAGGCCTTCTCTTTAAAATTGTTAAATAAATCCAATATAGTGCACCTCTTTCAGCCTCTATACTTGTATTCGCATGATTTCTTTGTATGCTTCTAAAACTTTATTTTTCACCTCTACTAACGCTTGAAAATTCACACTTGATATTTCTGAAGCTATAGTAAGGTCGTGAAGGTTTTCCAGCTCACCTGAAACAAGCATTTCATTAAGTTTTTGCACATTCATTTGACTATCACTCACCTTATATACAGATTCTTTTAAAAAATCTGAAAAAGGGATTTCTGGTTTTTCAATAGATTTGTCTGTTGAAAAGCCCATATCCCTATAGGAGATTCCCCCCACTCTTATATCCATCTAATCTTCATTCCTTTCAAAATCTTATTTTCCAATCTCTAAAGCTTTTAAAAGCATATTTTTAGAGGTAGTAAGAGCAGTAGCATTAGCCTCGTAAGAGCGAGTTGCACTTATCATATCTACCATTTCTGTTATAGTGTCCACATTGCTCATAGTAACATATCCCTTATCGTCTGCATCTGGATGTCCCGGATCATAAATTTGTCTAAAAGGAGTTTTGTCCCCTACTATTCCAACTATCTCTACACCTTTCGATGAAGCTTTATTTTCACCTGTTTTTGAAGAAAGGATGCTCTTGAATGATTTCTGTTCTTTGGCAGCCTGAAAAATGGTAACCTGACGTCTATAAGGGTCTCCACTTTGAGTTCTAGTGGTATTGGCATTTGCAAGGTTCTTTGCTATAACGTCCATTCTTGTTCTTTCAGCAGTAAGGGCTGATGAACTTATATTTATACTTGAAAAAATCGACATTATCTATTACCTCCTGTTATAGCAGTCTTTAGACCTCTAAATCTATTTGATATTTGCTGAGTCACAGCGTTATAATTAACAGAGTTTTTTACAAGATCTGCCATTTCAAGGTCAGCATTTACATTATTTCCATCAATCCTCGTACTGAAGCTTCTATCCTTATCAACATAAGGAGCCTTACTACTTCCTATATTCGGAATATCTATGTGTTTCTCATGAGTCTTGTAGCCATTTATATACTTTCCCCTTGAATCCTTTAAGAATTCTTCGAATCTCACAACTTCTCTTTTGTAATTTGGGGTATTAACATTTGCTAGATTATTATTTATTGATTCGTTTCTTAAGGAATAAGCATTAAGTGCAGTATGCATATTTCGAATATTATTAAAATTCATTTCGCTCCCTCCTCTTATGATTTTTATTAATAAATATCCTAATCAATCTGGTAAAATAGCTTTAACCATTACATTCTACTATGATTGTAATCATTCTGAAATACTTAATCAAGAAAATGAGTCTTATTTACTATACTTTTATTTTTAGTTAGGAAATTAATATTTCTTAAGTATAATTCAATAGTGGTAAATTTTTTTTACATATCTTATTTTACTATGTTTTTTCCTAAACTTAAAGGATTTTATTTTTAAGTTTTCATTAAAAATAATGTTTTATTGATGTGTTTTTTTGGAAAATATTTTCAATAATATTTTTCTTTTAATAAAATTAAAAGTTTTTTATAAGCAAACTCTTTATTTAAATTAAAAAACTCCTTTTAAAAAAGGAGTTTTTTAATTTAATAAGCTTTTATTTCAGTCCACACTCTATCATATTCCGTAGTAAACTCTCCAAGATCTTTAAACACTTCTCCAAGGGCTTTTATATTTCCTTTTGGGTATAAAAATTCATTTTCAACAATTTCATCAGGAAGATATTCAAGAGCACCTACATTTGGAGTAGAGTACATTATATATTCTGTATTTCTAGCCGCAATTTCAGGTCTCATCATAAAATTTATAAAAAGCTCAGCTTCTTCTTTATTCTGAGATGTTGTAGGTACAGCCATAGTATCAAACCAAAGATTTGTTCCTTCATTTGGAATAGAATATTCAAGGTCTTCGTTTTCATCCATTAGTAGCATAGCATCTCCAGACCAAGCAAGAGCCATGGCAGCCTCTCCAGCTATCATCTGTCCCTTATAGGTATCTACTTCATAGGATCTTACAAGAGGTTTTTGACGCATTAGCTCCTGTTTTGCTTCTTCAAGTTCATTTGGATTTGTTGTATTAAGGGAGTATCCAAGCTTGATTAGAGTGATTCCTATCGTATCTCTTGGAGAGTCCAGCATTATAATCTGACCACTATATTTTTCATCCCAAAGTATATCCCAAGAATCAACTACATCATCTACTTTTTTAGTATTATATACTATTCCTAGAGTACCCCATAGATAAGGAACCGAGTATTTATTATCAGGGTCATAAGAAAGTCCCTTAAACTCATTTCCTATATTTTCATAGTTTGAAAGATTCTCGAAGTTGAGCTCTTCAAGAAGTCCTCTTTGAATCATGCTTTCTACCATGTACTCCGATGGAAATATTACATCATAAGCAGTTCCTCCAGCTTGAATCTTTGCAAGCATCTCTTCGTTTGTTGCAAACTCTTCATAGTTTATTCTAATGGAGTATTCCTCTTCAAAGTCTCTTATAACATCAGGGTCTATATAATCTCCCCAGTTGTAGATATTTAGTGTCGTAGTAGCTGCGTTATTACATCCTGTAAAAGCGAACATCAGCATAAGTGGAATTATTGCAAGTATTATTTTTTTCATTTCTACCTCCCTATTTTTTAATTTATTTCTTCTTTTTTATTGTCTCTAAGCTGAAGTACAAGCATTAAAACAAGTACAGAGACAAAGAGTATTGAAGAAAGTGCATTAATCATTGGGCTTACGCCCCGTTTTGTCATAGAATAAATCCTAATTGATAAGGTGCTTACTCCTGAACCTGTTGTAAAAAAACTTACTATAAAATCGTCTATAGATAAAGTAAATGCAAGAAGGGCTCCAGTTACTATTCCAGGCATTAGTTCAGGAAGAACAACCTTGAAAAAAGCTTGAAAAGGTGTAGCCCCAAGATCCATTGCAGCTTCCTCTATATTTGGGTTTAGTTGTTGTAGCTTTGGCAGTACTGCAAATATCACATACGGTATATTGAAGGTTATATGAGCAAGTATAAGGGTTATATATCCCAGTTTCATATTAAATAAAACGAAAAGAGATAAAAGTGAAATACCTATTACTATATCCGGATTTACCATCGGTATATAGCTAAGGCTACTCATTAAGGCCTTTCCCTTTGGTTTCATATTATGAATTGCAACAGCAGATATAGTTCCAATTATTGTCGAAACAACGGAAGCAGTTACAGCTACTATTAAAGTTGTGTACAGAGACTCCATAATACTCCTGTCTCTAAGAAGGTCACTATACCATTTTAATGTAAATCCACTCCAGTTTCCACCATAGCGTGAATCATTGAATGAATATAATATCATAAGAAAAATAGGAAGGTATAGAAAAAGATAAACTAAAAAGGCATATCCTCTTGCAATGTGCTTTTTTACCAAAGTCCAGTCCTCCCCTCTTTTGATCCATGTTTTCCAAGATATCCCATTGAAATTATTATCATTACCATCATTATCATAGATATAGCCGACCCAAATTGCCAGTTTCTAGCCATCATAAATTGATTTTGAATAAGATTTCCAAGAAGTATAGTTTGACCACCTCCGAGCAAATCTGATATTACAAATGTAGATATAGCTGGCATGAATACCATAAGTATACCAGATGCTACACCTGGAAAACTTAAAGGAAAAATCACTTTTGTAAATACTCCTTTTGTATCTGCTCCTAAATCCTTTGCAGCTTCAATAAGACTATAGTCCATTTTCGACAATACCGAGTATATCGGCAGAACCATGAATGGCAGAAAGTTATAAACCATCCCCATTATAACGGCTCCATTGGTATAAAGCATCCTAATTGGCTCATCTATAAGTCCAAATCGTAATAATAGTTCATTGATAGGACCTTGATCTCTAAGAATTACCATCCATGCATAGGTTCTTAAAAGAAAGTTCGTCCATAAAGGAAGAATAAAAAGCATGACCATTAAGTTTCTTCTTTTTAGTTTTGCCTTTGAAATTATATATGCCATTGGGTAACCGATTAAAAGACATGCAATAGTACTATATACTGATAATTTAATCGAACGCCATAATACATTTAGATAAATTGGTTCAAAGAACATCCTATAATTTTCAATAGTAAATTTTAAGGTCATTCCACCAAATGGATCTCTTTCTGTAAAGGAATAAATTAAAATTATAAATATAGGGACAACAGTAAAAAGCAATATCCAAAGTGCATAAGGGGTGGCAAGAAAGCTTTTTTTATTCATACTATTCCCCCCTTTTCATTATATGAAGAGCCTCTGGAACAAAATCAAGCCCTACAATTGCTCCAACGTCAGAGTGATTTATAGTATGAATCATCCATTCTTTTTGAGTTTTACTATCTACCACTATTATTTCATAGTGAACTCCTTTAAAAACCACATCTGTTACTTCCCCTGTGATTTTAGAGCCCTCTGGCTTTGTAATAAGTATGTCCTCAGGTCTTATTACCACGTCCACTTCTTCCATATGAGAAAATCCTTTATCAAGACATTCAAAAGGCTCTCCGTTCAATATTACTCTAAAATCCTTTTCCATAACTCCTTGGATTATATTACTCTCACCTATAAAATCAGCTACAAATCTGTTTACAGGCTCATTATATATATCCTCTGGAGTCCCTATCTGCTGAATTTCCCCTTCGCTCATTACTACAATCCTATCAGACATTGTAAGAGCTTCTTCCTGATCATGGGTTACATAAATAAAGGTAATACCAAGCTCCTGCTGCATAGTTTTAAGTTCATATTGCATCTCTTTTCTAAGCTTTAAATCAAGAGCCCCAAGTGGCTCATCAAGAAGAAGAACCTTAGGTTCATTTACAAGAGCTCTGGCAATTGCTATCCTTTGCTGTTGACCTCCTGACAAAGAGTTTACACTTCTTTTTTCAAATCCTTCAAGATTTACAAGCTTAAGCATTTTTTTTATTTTAGGCTCTATTGCTTCTTTAGGGGTTTTTTTAATTCTTAGTCCAAAGGCTATATTTTCATATACATCTAGATGAGGAAATAAAGCGTATTTTTGAAAAACTGTGTTTATTTGTCTTTGATGAGGTGGAACTTTACTTATTTCCTTATCTTCAAAATAAAGCTCTCCATCTGTTGAGTTTTCAAAACCTCCAATTATCCTAAGGGTTGTAGTCTTTCCACAGCCGCTTGGACCTAAAAATGTTACAAATTCCTTTTCTTTGATATATAAATTTATATCCTTTAAAGCTTCTTTGCCATCAAAGACTTTTCTAATTCCTTTAAGTTTTATTATTGATTCGGTCATCTTTTTCTCCTCTTGTTATAAAAATTTCTTGTTTAGGACTTCTTCGATAGATGTCATTAACCGATACAAAGGAGGCTATTAGAGTTTTTCAATATCTAATAGCCTCCTTATTCAATTTGTAATCATAAGATAAAATAAAAAATGCTATTTTATATTGTAGTTATTGCTTGCGCTCCATAGAAGATATTGACTTACTCCTGCATCATTCATACCCTTAATCTGAGCTTTTATCTGATCTGGTCCATAACTTATATAGCCCGGAACCCATGCAGCTGTAAAACTCTGTATCCAAGGTCTTATTGTTGCAGGGGTTTCAAGATTTCTATTTCTCATCACAGAATCTCTTGAACCATAAAACAAAACTCCATATGGATCTGCGTCAGGAACAGGTATTCCATATGTTCCATTTGCATAGTGGCTTGGGTACATCATAGGCGAGATGTAATCTGTATAATTACTTATAGCCTCCCAGTACTGACCTAGTTGCATATCATCCGGAACACTTGGAACCAGTCCATATATGTCTGCTGATACGTAGGCTTCTTCTTTTGATATAGCTTCATAAGCCTTTTTCAGGTAGTTTTGGATAGTTTCTGGTTTTCCTTCTCCTAGTTCATTTCTGTAATCCAGTATGGCATCTAGCTTACCACCATTTGATGCTGGAAACCTTACATAATCAAACTGGATTTCATTGAATCCTGCCTTTGCAGCTTCAACTGAGACTCCTATATTATAATCCCAAAGGTCTCTATCATGAGGAGAGACCCAAAGTATATTATCACTATTTACAAATGGCTTTCCTGTCTCTTTATTTATTATTACTTTCTCAGGATTATAGCTTGCATAGGTAGGATCTTTAAAAGATACTATCCTTGCTATAGTATATATTCCTCTATCATTTAATTTCTTTAAAAATTCTTCTATATCTTTGATAGGTGCTTTTTGATTTGCAGTTGGTGCGTATTTTTCTGCAGCATCTGTTTTGAAAAGCATATTGCCATAATCGTCCTTTACGTCTATTACAAATGCATTTATCTCTGTCTCATCGGCAAGTTCTAAAAGACTATTTAGCTTCGCTCCTGCAGCACTATGGATTGTAACATAAACACCTTTTACTTCAACCTTTGGATTGCTTTCATATTCAACCTTATGAAAAGGTGAAAAATCAAGTCCTCTTAAATCTTCACCTAAAAGATCTTCTCTTTTGTCTACAGTAAATTCAGCAGATAAAAATCCAGTTTCTTCACCTTCAAAAGTATGATAATTTACCTCATACCATAAATTATTTTCTTCATCATTTACTTCATTTAATATTTTTATTCTAGTTCCTCTAAGAAGAGAATTTACTATAGATGCATTTGCACTTGCCTCTTCCCTAACATTTAGCTTGGATGCACTTACAAACTTGTATCCATCAACTACTTCTTCCATGGAAGATTCTTCTTCCTCTTGTTCAACATTTTCCTCAATAATCTCCTCAGAGCCTTCACTATTTGAACCTTCTGAAGTACATCCTGAAAACATTAATGTTCCTATAATCATCGCAGATATTAAAGCCGTTAGTTTTGTCCTTTTATTAAAAAATTTCATAACACCCTCCTGAAAGCCAGTTTTTGTACACAGTCATTATAACAAAAAACCCTTGTATTGTAATCATTTCTTTGGAGGTTTTGGTCCTAAATATTGATAATAATAGCTTTTTAGCATACCATTATAAAGCTTTCTGTTCTTTTGGAAAGGTATTTCCAAGGTACTTTCAAGGTCTTCCATTGTAGTTATTATATAATAAGACCAGTTTTTGAGTTTTTTGAAATTTTCTTTTAAAATGTTATATATTTCATTTATCTCATCTTCTGAGCCAAGTCTTTCTCCATATGGCGGATTAGTAATAATGAATCCATATTCTTCTGTTTCTTCAAAATCCTTAATATCTCTGACTTCAAAATCTATAAGATGGCCCACTCCAGCAATTTCTGCATTTTCTTTTGCAATTTCTATTACCTCCTCATCGATATCATATCCTTTTATCTTAAAATCCACATCGTTTTCTAGTCTAAGGGCCTCTTCTCTTTCTTCTTTCCATACTCTTTTTGGAATAAAGGAAAGATTTTCTCCTGTAAAGTTTCTATTTATTCCAGGCATTATATTTGCCCCAATAAGAGCTGCCTCAATAAGAATTGTCCCTGAGCCGCACATTGGGTCCACAAGATACCTTCCTGGTCTCCAAGGAGTAAGCATCACCATAAAAGCAGCAAGGGTCTCTCTAATTGGAGCTCCACCAGATTTTTCTCTATATCCTCGTTTATGAAGAGCCGGACCTGTCGTATCTATCGTAACTTCCACTACATCCTTATTTATAAAGATATTAATAGGATGTATTTCTTTGGTTTCTGGAAGTTCTGTAACCCTATGCTTTAATTTTAATCTTTCAACTACACCTTTTTTTGCAACAGATTGTATGTCAGGAACTGAAAAAAGCTTACTTTTTATTGTTTTAGCCTTAGCTACAGGAAATGCAGAATCTTTTTCTATATATTTTTCAAATGGCAAAGAAAGCATCCCTTGATACAAATCTTCAAAGCTATATGCCTTGAATTCCCCAACCTTTACTAGCACTCTTTCAGCTGTTCTAAGGGATAGATTCGCCTTTGCAATTGTAAATTCATCGCCCTCAAAGGTTACTCTTCCATCGGATACCTTTAGAACCTTAATCCCAAGATTTTTAAGTTCAAAAGAAACCGTAGATTCCATTCCAAAAAGACATGGTGCAATAAGTTCATACTTCATAATTAAATCTCCAATCTTTTTTAAGTACTTTAAATAGTAATTTTCATTATATCTCAACTGTAATACGTTTATAACCAAGTTCAATCAGTCTTTTTTTGGTTTTACTACAAACCTTACTATTTAAAAAGTCTATTAACTGACTTTTTGAAACACTAATTATTATTAAATCATCATTAACATTTATTTCGATATTTTCAAAACCATTATCTAACATATCCTTTTTAATTTCCTCAAAAAAGTCTTGTTCATTTATTGTCACTTCATTATCTAAGACAAAGCTTTTTTCATAAATCTCTTTAGTATCTAAGGCAATGTTGAGTGCCTTGTCAGCCTCTTTGTTAAGCTCTCTTTTTATATGGGTTATATTATAACTCTCAAGCTTTTTGAATTCTTCAATCACTTTTAAATATACTTGTTTTAGTTCTTCATTTTTAACTTTATATTCTCCTTTAATCTGCTTTACAATTAGTTCGCTATCCATGTAAATATTTAGGTTTTTTGCCCCAAGTAAAATTGCTTTTTGTGTTCCTTGAAGGAGCGCTATATACTCAGCATAGTTATTGGTAGCTATGCCAATTAACTCACCTCGCGTATACAAGGTTTTATCATTTTGTTTTATAACATATCCTATAGCTGCTTCACCGGGATTTCCCCTCGAGCCACCATCACTGAAAAGGGTTGTCATCATATTTTAAGGTTTCCTCCATAAAAAGTATTCTTTTGCAGTTTCCGCATTCAACTATTTTTTTTGAATCACAAGCATTTAATAAAATAGGTTCTGGTACCTCTGATTTACATAAACTACAAGTTTTATCTTCTATTTTTGAAAAAACTATTTTGCATACTTCTCTTTTTCTATCATACATTTTAAGAAGCTCAGGCTCGGCCATCTTCCTAAGTTTTCTAATTTTCTTTTCCATAGATTTTATTTTTTCATCTAAGTATATAATTTTTTCATAATTAGCTATACGGATTTTTGATACACGTTCTTCAAAGGTATTGTATCTATATTTAAATAAATTTAAATCATTAATATATCTGTCTATTTTTGTAAAATCCTCAAGAATCAAATTTTGTATTTCTTCTCTTTGGCTCTTCATTTCACTTTCCATTTTCTTTAAAACTTCTAACTTGTCTTTGTCAGTTATTTCTGTTTCATATATCTCTTCCACTATGTTTAATAGTCTTTTGTCTAAATCCGCCAATTGATTTTCCTTTTCCATAAGTTTGTTTCTTTCAAAATCAATTCGACTCCGCATGCATGCTTCTTTTTCTTTCAATCGATTTATTTTCTTTTCCAGCTCTATTAGGTGTATATCATTGGATATCTCACTGGCTTTTGATTTGGCTTTTTCCACAAGTATATATCCTTTGTCTATCCTCTTCAAAATATCCAAGAAAACCATCCTCTCTTCAAGCCTGAATAGCTAAAAACGGATCTTCCATAGAAGTACTATTATAAATTTCAATATCTTTAGATAAAATATTTCTCAAAAAATTTTTCATTGCAACATTAAAATGTTTTTCGGTCCCAAAATGTCCTGCGTCTATTATACTCATCCCAGCTTCTTTTATATCTTGTGCTTCATGATATTTCACATCTCCAGTGATATATATGTCACATCCCAATGCTTTCGCTTCTTTCCAGTACTCTATACCAGCTCCATTAACAACTCCAACCTTTTCTATATTTTTATCACTTCCTCTAACAATTTTTACATCTGAAAGATTCAGCTTTTTAATAACATATTTTGAAAATTCATTGATATCCATTTTTGTCTTTAATTTCCCTATCCTTCCTATGCCAAATTCTTGAGATGTCTCATATACTAAAGCAGTCGTATCCTCAAGCTCTAATAAATCGGCAACGTAATCATTTAATCCACCTGAAAGCATATCAAAATTTGTATGGCTACTATAAATCGCTATATCATTTTTTATGGCATCAATGATATATTTCGATTTTTCATGGTCTGTAGTTATAGTTTTTAGAGCCTTAAAAATTAATGGATGATGAGATATTATAAGATCAATGGAATTTTTCTTTGCCTCATCTATAGTCTCTTTTGTAATTTCCAGTGTTAGCATTATTTTTTTTATGTTTTTTTCTTTATCTCCTACTAAAAGCCCAACATTATCCCATTCATATGCAATTTCTATCTTTAATGCTTCGTCTAAGATTTTAACTATTTCTGAAAGCAACATTTTCTCAGCTCCTTGAATTTATAAAGAAGAGTCTCCACTTCTTCAAGTCTGGAAGATATATTTTCCCCTTCTGCATCCTTTAGCTTGTGAATTATTTTTTTCTGTTCATTTATTTTTCTGTCTAATAACTTCAAGAGAAGTGGATGTTTTTTTTCTATATTTATTTTACCAAATTCAAAGTCCATGTCATTCCAGCTATCTGTTTTTTCACCTAATCCTTTTTTGCTAATGATAATATTGTATATTATTTTATCGTCTTCAACCAAATCTTCATCTATTATTTCAAAATTATTTTCGATAAGATATTTTCTTAAGCTTTCCGGAAACTGAACTGGTTGAAAAATCATGGTAGGATTTTTTACTTTGAACTTCTTGTCGTAGTCATCCTTTAATATTTCTTTGATTAGTATTCCACCCATGCCAGCTATCACTAACACATCTGCTTCATCTTCATTTAGTATTTTTAATCCACTTCCCAACCTAGTGTCTATAACGGAATTAAGTTTGGAAAGATTCACTTGGTTTATTGCCTTTTCCAGTGAACCTTTGCTTACATCTGAAGCTATAGCGTGCTTACATTTATTTGCTTTTATTGCTTCAAGTGGTATATACCCATGATCAGTCCCAATATCTGCAAGAATATCACAGGAAGGAATTTTTTCTAAAATTTTACTAAGTCTTGCACTTAACATCTTATTCTCCTTTATCTCATAGTAATTAAAAAGATTCGCCATAGCGAATCTTTCAATTGTACTTAGTTAAATAATCCTTAGTCTAAATAATCCTTAAGTTTTTTTGATCTGCTTGGATGTCTTAATTTTCTCAATGCCTTTGCTTCTATTTGTCTGATTCTTTCTCTTGTAACATCGAACTCTTTGCCTACCTCTTCCAGCGTTCTTGCTCTACCATCTTCAAGTCCAAATCTTAATTTTAATACCTTCTGCTCTCTCTCGTTTAAAGTATGAAGAACATCTTCAAGTTGCTCCTTTAGTAGAGAGTAAGCCGCTGCTTCTGCTGGAGCAAGGGCATCATCATCAGGAATGAAGTCCCCTAGATGACTATCTTCCTCTTCACCTATAGGTGTTTCAAGAGAAACAGGTTCCTGGGCAATCTTCATTATTTCTCTGATTTTTTCCTCTGGCATATCCATTTCTTTTGCAAGTTCTTCTGGTTTCGGATCTCTCCCAAGTTCTTGAAGTATCTGTCTATGAACCCTTATAAGCTTATTTATAGTCTCTACCATATGCACAGGTATCCTTATAGTTCTTGCCTGATCTGCTATCGCTCTTGTTATTGCCTGTCTAATCCACCAGGTAGCATATGTAGAGAACTTGAATCCCTTTTTATAGTCAAATTTCTCTACAGCCTTTATAAGACCTAGATTTCCTTCTTGAATCAAGTCAAGAAATAACATACCTCTCCCAACATATCTTTTTGCAATAGATACAACTAGTCTTAGATTTGCTTCCACTAATTTTTTCTTTGCCTCTTCATCTCCATCTTCCATGCGATGAGCAAGATCTATTTCTTCCTCTGCGGACAAAAGAGGAATTTTACCTATTTCTTTAAGGTACATTCTAACAGGGTCATCAATAGATATCCCTTTGGGGATTGATAAATCAAGGACAACGGCTTCTTCTTCCTCATCTTCATCCTCTTCTATAACACTATCTACTTTCCCTTTTAGTACCGTTTCAATAGGATCTTTTGCATTTTCTTCAATCACATCAATTCCCATTTGGGCAAGTGTCTCATACATGTTTTCTATTTGGTCTTTATCAAGCTCTATATCTCCAAGTGCCTCCGAAATTTGATCAAATGTCAAAGTACCTTCTTTCTTCCCTTTGTCCACCAAATTTTTTATGGCAAGTTTATTTTCTTGTTTTATATCCTTATCCAAACAAATCACTCCTTAAATAACTTTCCTTTATAATCTATCTAATTCCTTTTGCAGTTCAATAACATCCATTCCAATTTCAAGTATTCTTTTGAAATCAGACTCATCATTTGGATTTAAGCTATTTTGCTCAGTTTGAAGTTTTTCTATTTTTATTTTTAAAGAATTTTTTTTCAATAAAATCACCAGAGAATATATTTCATTTGTAGATAATGCTTCATATATATTATTCCCCATAAATTCTTTTTCAATTATGTTTTTATTATTATCTTTAGAAACCAGCTCAGCAAAAATATTTTGAGTTTCTTCATAGCAAAAATCCTCTGGCTCCAAAATTCTAATTGCTATATCTAAAGCCTCTTGATTTCTAAGAATTGAAAAAATCAATGCCTTTTCATTTTCTATCCCATTTGATTTTGTAACATTTATTTTTTCGATTTTGGGTATATTGTGAGTTATATTTGAATCATTCTTTGTCTCCTGAGTTTGAAACTGCTTTGGACTAAAGTACTTTCCATATACCTCACTCCCTAAAGCCTTTACAGATATATTTGTAATCTTGGATATCCTCAGTATTTCTTTTTCAACCTCTACAGGACTATTATGTATTTTTAAGATATCAGCCACTTCTTTTATAAAATCAATTTGGCCTTTATCATTATTTATGTCATGTTTTTTCATTATATATTCAACTTTAAATCTCAAACTTGAATAGGCATTCTTTAGAGTAGCCCGAAACTTTGCCTCCCCTTCCTTTGACAGATAGTCATCTGGATCCTTGTGGGGATTGATATCAACTATATATGGAGAGATATCCGTCTTCAAAAGTACCTCTATAGCTCTTAATGTAGCATTGATTCCCGCTTCGTCAGAGTCATAGCAGATATATACTTTGTCTGTATACTTTTTTATGGCTAGAGCCTGATCTTTCGTAAGAGATGTTCCTAATGAAGCAATCGCCGAAGTAAATCCATATTGATGAAGGCTAATTACATCCATATACCCCTCAGTCAGAATAAAGCCATTACTTGAACTGGCTTTGGCTATATTTAAGCCATATAGCTGTTCTTTTTTATGAAATATCTTCGTATCTGAGGAATTCAGATATTTTGGAAGTCCATCACCTAAGACTCTTCCTCCAAATGCAATCACCTTTCCTCTGACATCAAATATTGGAAACATAAGCCTTGAAAAAAATCTTTCCCGAACTTTCCCTGACCGCTCAACAAATAAGCCGCTTTCCAGCAGTTCTTCTTTTATGTAGCCTTTAGAGTCTAAATACTTTCCTAATGACCCATCCTTAGGAGCATATCCAAGCCCAAATCTTTTTATATTTTTATCAGAAAGGCCTCTTTTTTTTATGTATGACAGTGAATTATCCTTGTTTGACCAAAGCAAAGAAAAATAAAATCTTGCAGCCTCTATATGGATATTAAATATTCTATCTCTTAGTTTTGCAAGTTCCTTATATTCTATACTCATTTCTTCATCAGGCCATTTTATCATAGCTTTTTCTGCAAGAATTTTAAGAGCGTCCATAAAATCTAAATTCTCTTTTTTCATCAAAAAAGAAATGACATCTCCTCCTTCACCGCACCCAAAACACTTGTAATACTGCTTTTTTTCACTTACCATAAAAGATGGCGTCTTTTCGTTATGGAATGGGCAAAGGCCTTTAAAATTCTCACCACTCTTATTAAGCTGCAGGTATGAGGATATGACATCTATTATATTGCTTTTAGATTTTATCTCTTCTATGAAGTTGTCATCTATATTCGACATAAAAACTAACCCTCCTTACTAACATAAAGGGCCTTTAAATTAATATTCTCCATAAAAACTATTTTTCCTTCATTTGAAAATTCTAAAATTTTGAGGGAATTTATAAAGAAAAGAAAAGGATGAGAATACCTCATCCTCTTAAGGCTTTAACTAAGTCTGTGAAATCTTTAAAATTTAAAGACTGTTCCCCATCAGATAGTGCTCTTGAAGGGTCAGGATGCACTTCTATTATGAGTCCATCTGCCCCACATGCCATAGCCGCTAAAGACATCGGCTTAATTAAATTTCTTTTTCCAGTTCCATGGCTTGGATCAACTATGATAGAAAGCCCAGTTTCCTGCTTTATGATTGGAACTGCAGATAAATCCAGGGTATTTCTGGTATAGTCGTTAAATGTTCTTATTCCTCTTTCACACATTATTATATCTGTATTACCTTCTTTTGCTATATATTCTGCTGCATTAACCCATTCTTTTATTGTAGCAGACATTCCTCTTTTTAGGAGCACAGGCTTATTTAATTTCCCTGCCTCACTAAGAAGTGAGAAGTTTTGCATATTTCTTGAACCTATTTGAATTATATCTGAAACTTCATAGACTTCTTCAAGGCTTCTTTCATCTATAGCTTCAGTTATAGCCATTATCCCAACTTCTCTTTTCACTGATACTAGGATATCAAGCCCTTCTTTTCTCATTCCCTGAAAAGAAAATGGAGAAGTTCTTGGCTTATAAGCTCCACCTCTAAGAACGTTTACACCTAAGCTTTTAATAAATACTGCAGTCTCTTTTAATTGTTCATAGGATTCTATAGCACAAGGTCCACCTATTATAAGTTTTTCCTTAGACATATCCAAAGAACTTCCTATTATAGGTTTTTTTATATTGCTGAGCATTTTTGATAGCATTATACTTCGTACTCCTTTATACCCTGAGTATCTAAATTTCCTAAAATATCTTTTATTTTTTCACCCTCAATAAAACCTTCCGGATTAATTTCATATAAAGGAACTAAGACAAAGGCCCTTTCCTTAATCCTAGGGTGAGGAATTATCAATTTTTCGTCCTCAACGATTATATCATCAAATAAAAGTATGTCAATATCAAGAGTCCTAGGACCCCACCTTATATCCCTAACTCTATGAAGATTAATCTCTATCTCCTGAAGCTTCTTTAAAAGCTCATGAGGGCTCAATGAGGTGCTGATTTCTATGCAGGCATTTACAAAGGTATCCTGATTTTCATAACCCCAAGGTAAGGTTTCATAAAATTTTGATATTTTTACTACTTCACAGTTTTCTATCTCATCTATTTTTTTGATTCCTTTATTAAGATAACCAGCCCTATCTCCTATGTTGCTTCCTAAGGATAGATAAACCCTACTCATCTTTATAGTCTCCTCTTGATCTTTTTATGGAAATTCCCATATACTCAAATATACCTTTTACTGGTGCTTCAGGCTTTTTTATTTTTATTTTTACTGATTTGATTTTTTTAAATTCTTTAAATATTTCCTTTGATATATTTTCAGCTAAAGCTTCCAATAAATCATATCTTTTTTCCTGACAATGTTTTTTAGCAACCTCATAAACTTCAGCATAGCTTACAGATTTATGAAGATTGTCAGATAATCCAGCTTCTTTTAAATCAAGATATAGGTCTATATCTATAAAAAATTTTTGTCCAAGAACTTTTTCCTCTTCTAGCACCCCATGGTACCCAAAAAAACTCAAATCCTTAAGAGTTATTTTATCCACTATACCTTCCTCCTGTAGATTGCATCAGCAACCATAGATGCCCTCAAATTTTCCTTAACATCATGCACCCTTACTATATCTACACCCTGCATTATTCCAATTACCGTTGTTGCTATGGTTCCCTCTACTCTTTCTTTCGGGGGAAGGTCTAAAATTTTTCCTAGCATAGATTTTCTAGATGCTCCAAGTAGTATAGGAAAATTCAATTCTTTTAGTTCACTTAATCTGCCCATTATCTCTATATTATGTTCAGAGGTCTTTCCAAAACCTAGACCTGGATCTATTATTAGATTCTCTCTTTTTATGCCTGCTTTAAATGCAATATCCATTGTTTCATGGAAAAAGTCTTTTATAGACTCCATTATATCTTTTTTATATATAGCTTCTATTTGATTATGCATCACTATTACAGGGCAGTTTCTCTCTGCTGCAACTCTTGCCATATCTTTATCTCTTTGAAGTCCCCAGACATCATTTATAATCTTAGCACCATTATCAAGGGCAAGCTCTGCTACCTTTGCCTTATAAGTATCTACAGATATAAGTAAGTCTCCAGACTTTGAAATCTCAGATATTACTGGTATCAGTCTTTTTATCTCTGTTTCTTCATCTACCTCTATAGAGCCTGGTCTTGTAGATTCGGCTCCTATATCAATTATATCTGCTCCCTCTTGCTTCATTTTTATTGCTCTATTTACAGCACTATCTATTTCAGTGAAGTCTCCTCCATCAGAAAAGCTATCTGGAGTCACATTTAATATCCCCATAATATATGTCTTAGATCCAAAATTAAACATAGGTCACCTACCTTGAGTTAATAAGACTTAAAGCTTCTGCTCTTGTAGCTGCATCTGTTTCAAATATACCTCTTACAGAGGATGTTATGGTTTTTGAGCCAGGCTTTTTTATTCCCCTCATCGTCATACACATATGCTCCCCTTCAAGCACTACAAGAACCCCATGAGGTTTTAGAACTTCCATTATTGATTCAGCAACGGTTTTTGCTATCCTTTCTTGAAGCTGGGGTCTTCTTGCAGCAGTTTCCACAACTCTTGCTAGCTTTGAAAGGCCTGTAAGTTTTCCCCCTTTAGGAATATATGCTACATGAGCTTTTCCAAAGAAAGGAACAAGATGATGCTCACACACAGAATGAAAAGAAATATCCTTTACTATTACCATTTCTTCATGGTTTTCTTCTTGGAAAAATATTTGAAGATGATCTTTTGGATTTTCGTGAAGTCCACTAAAGATTTCTTCATACATTTTAGCTATTCTTTTTGGGGTGTCTAATAGTCCCTCTCTATTTGGGTCTTCTCCAATGGCTTCAAGTATATCTCTTACTGCATTTTCTATTTTTAATGTATCCATTTTCTTAACCTTCATTTTTTTATTTCCTCCGATTCTAAAAAATAAAAATTTCAAACCATGTCTTTAAGGCTATTATAGATATCCTTCTCTCCCCATATAGGATTGGACTCTAAAATTGCTTTTATCATAAACCCTTCCTTATTTTTGATAAGAGAGCGGGCAAGTTTCTCTGAAATTATATTGATGTCGAACTCAAATCCATATATTTTTTTTATTTCTCTAAACTGCTTATCAGTATAGTCATCAATTACAAAAACGTCTATATCTTTTGTTTCATCAAAAACTAAGTTTTTAGAGGATCCTGTCAAAAATATAAGCCGTGTTTTTTCCCTTGATGTATATGTTTCAAAAATTATATCAATAATCTTATTCTTATCCATAAATTAATTCCCTCATTTAATCTTTAGATTTGAAAAATTTTATTATTTATCTTTATGGATAAGCTAAAATCAAAAGAAAAATCCTTGGATTCTATAGAACTAACTGGCATAATGCCAAGAAGGCTATTGCAGACATAGGCCTCATCCATAACCTTAATATCATTCATGGGTATATTTTTTTCTATTATTTTAAAATCTTTATTAAGCTCCTCTATTACTTTAGTAACAGCTATACCTTTAAGTATAGGCTTTGAAAATGATGGTAAAATAAAGGTATTATCTTTTCTAAAAATAATATTAGAGCTTGAACACTCCAGTATGTGGTTCTCGTAGTCAATAAAAACAGCATCATCAAAGCCTTTAGATTTTGCCGTATTTCTAGCATAATAGTTTTCCATATAGGACGTTGTTTTATACCTATAGTAAGGATTTTCTCCTCTTTTGTATGGATAAACCCAAAGCTTAAAACCTCTTTTGTAATGTGAGATATCATATGGTATATCCCTTTCTTCTATAGCGTAACCACTATTTGAAAGAGTAAGGCGTATAGCCTTAGTTTTATTTAATGTTTTCGTTGATTTTTTTAATTGCCTAGTTGCACTTTCTATATGATTTTCCCCAATTTTCAGTTCTAAAGATGATTTTGTTAATCTATTTATATGCTCATCTAAAAATAAAATATTATTATTCCTAAATGCCATAGTCTCGAAAAGTCCAATTCCAAACTTTACTATTTCATTTTCCCAGCTAATTTCGCTGCTATATAAAGTCTTCATTTTCAATCGTCCCATTTAACGCTTTTACGATAGATCTAGCCTTATGAAGAGATTCCATATATTCATCTTCAGCACTCGAGTCGTAAGTTATTCCGCCACCTACTTGAAAGGTTATGAATTTTTCTTTTTTTAATATGGTTCTAATCGCTATATTAAAATCTGAATTTTGATTAAATCCAATATACCCAATAGAACCAGTATATACATTCCTTCTAGTTGGCTCTAACTCTTCTATAACCTGCATTGCTTTAATTTTAGGAGCTCCAGTTATAGAGCCTCCTGGAAAAGTATTTTTTATGACATCGAAGATATCCTTGTTTTCATCAAGCTCTGATTTCACTGTAGCTACAAGGTGATTAACACTTGCATACTCTTCTATTACAAAAAGCTCTGGTACTTTTACAGTTCCAATTTTCGATACCCTTCCAAGGTCATTTCTCTCAAGATCAACTATCATCAGAAGCTCTGCCTTGTCTTTTGAGCTATTTAAAAGCTCCTGCTTTAATTTTTGGTCTTCTTCAATTGTTTTTCCCCTTGGCCTCGTTCCTTTTATAGGTCGTGTTTCTAAAGTATTGTTTTTTAACTCTAAAAATCGCTCTGGAGAATTGGAGATTATTTCAACATCCTTAAAATCTAAAAAACCTCCGAAGATTGTAGGGCTTACTTCTCTTAGTTTTCTATATATATCATACCCTGTTCTAGAAGTCTCGCCTTCAAATCTTTGGGTAAAGTTAGCCTGATATATATCACCTATTCTTATATATTCCCTTACCTTTTCTATGGCAGAAAGATAATATTCTTTAGTCATATTCCCTTTTAGTAGGATTTTTTCGTCAGGCTCGAACTTATAAACTGTTTTCACTGCTTCATATACCTGTTTTTTTCGTTTTTCCAATATATTTTTTTCTTTTTCAATATCAATCTCAGGAGATACAATATAGGTTTTATTAGCCTTATGGTCGACTACAAAAGCCCAGTCATAAAGGCCAAAATATATATCCGGAATATTTATATCCGCTTTAGCTAATGTATCTATATCCTCAAAATATCTTCCAGTATCATAAGATATATATCCTACAGCTCCCCCGTAAAAAGGAAGTTCACCCTTAACGGAAGATTTGTAGTTTGACATAACATCTTTAAATTTATCTATACATTCTTCGTCATTTTCATATTTTAATATTTCAAATGGGGATGAGGATATCACCGTATATCTTCCATATCTTTCATTGTAAAGGGAGCTTTCAAGTATAAAACTATATGGCTCCTCTTTAATTAAATCATATAAATCTATAGCCTCAAGTGATGTATTTAATTCTATAATCATTTTTTCCTCCTGGCCATGACTATAAAGTTTTGAAAAATCTCATGTCCCTTTTCCGTTAAGATTGCTTCCGGATGAAACTGAACCCCTTCAATGAGATAAGTCTTATGCCTTACTCCCATTATTTCCCCATCAATTGTCTCCGATGTGATTTCAAGGCAGCTAGGCAAAGTGTCTCTTTCTATTATAAGAGAGTGATATCTAGTTACATTAAGGGGTGAATTAATTCCACTATACACACCTTTTTTATCATGATTTATGGGATATACGTGTCCATGAACAGGCCTTTTTGCCTTGACTACCTTACCGCCAAAAACTTCACCAATAGCTTGATGACCTAGGCATACCCCAAGAATTGGAATTTTTCCTTTGAAGGCCTCTATAGCCTCCATAGAAATACCAGCTTCTTTTGGGCTTGATGGCCCAGGGGAGATTAAAATCATTTCAGGAGATAACTCTTGAATTTCATCTATTGTAATAGAATCATTTCTAAATACTTTTATATCTTCTCCAAGTTCTTTTATGTACTGATAAATGTTGTAGCAAAAAGAATCAAAATTATCTATCATTAAAATCAAGTGAATAACCCCCTAAAGTAAGCACTTTAAACTTTACTACTCCATAGCAATAAGTTCCGCTTTAACGACACCTTTCACTTTCATTAATAAATCTAGTAGCATTTCCATATCAACCGTAAGATTTGACATTTCAAAGGTTATGGACAGATTTGCAATTTTGTTTATAGGTATATCCTGACTTATAGTAAGCACATTTGCTTTTTTTTCTGCTAAAAGATTTAAAATAGCTGATAAAACTCCTGTTTCGTGATTAAGCAAAAAAGAAACTGTGGCTTTATTTCCTATCATTCCTTGAGATACGCTAAATACATAGTCTTTATATTTGTAAAAAGTACTTCTACTAATGCTTAGCTGTTTCACTGCATCTGTAATTCCTTTTGCTTTTCCAGTTCTTAAAAGCTCCTTTGCTTCTACCACTTTTTCATATACAGGTGGAAGAATAGAACTATCTATTATTAGAAATTTTTTCATTTTTGCCCCCCAAATCTTTGCGTTTAAAAGATTATAGCATATAGAAATATTCCTCTCAACAATAAAGCCGAGCATATGCCCGGCTTTATATTTAAAAAGATTTTAAATAATCTCTTTCGATGTCTTTACAATGTTTTCAACTGTGAATCCAAATCTTTCCATTACCTTATCAATAGGAGCTGAAGCACCAAATGTATCCATACCTATAGCTCTACCTTCAAATCCTAGGTACTTGTACCAGTCGGTTGTAACTCCTGCCTCTACAGAAACTCTAGCTTTTACGGTTTTTGGAAGCACACTTTCTTTGTACTCCTTATCCTGCGCTTCGAATATATTCATGTTTGGCATTGAAACTACTCTAGCATCTATTTTATCTTCTTTTAAAACTTTTTTTGCTTCAAGAAGTAGATTAACTTCTGAACCTGATCCCATAAGGATTATATCTGGAGAATCCTTATCTTCTTTAGAGAGTATATATCCTCCTCTTTGTGCACCTGCTGTAACTTCTTTGATTACAGGAAGATTTTGTCTTGTTAGAGCCATAACGCTAGGACCATCTGTCTTTTTCATGGCTTCGATATATGCATAGGCAGATTCCTTATAATCCGCTGGCCTCCATACGCTAATTCCAGGTATATTTCTTAAAGAAGAAACATGCTCTACAGGCTGATGAGTAGGGCCGTCTTCTCCTACTCCTATAGAATCATGTGTAAATATAAACAGTGATGGAATATTCATAAGAGAAGCAAGTCTTATTGGTGTTCTCATATAATCAGAAAAAACAAGGAATGTAGAACCAAAGCTTCTTAATCCACCATGAAGAGTAATTCCATTTACAATGGCTCCCATTGCATGCTCTCTGATACCAAAGAACAGGTTTGAACCTAAAGCATCACTTAAGAAATCTCCCTGAGATTTTATATATGTCTTTGTAGATTCATTAAGGTCAGCAGACCCTCCCATTATATTAGGTATGTGCTTAGCTATATTGTTTAATATTTCTCCACCAGCAGACCTTGTAGCAATATCTCCTGAATCAGGACCAAAAATTGCTTTGTCTTCAAGAAGAGATGTTGGCACCTCAAGGCTGTGCCAGTTTTTCCATTCTTTGTATAACTCTGGGTTTTCTTTTGCATAATCTATAAGCATATCTTGCCAAGCTTTCATTTCCTTGTCTTTCTTTTTTGTAAGCTTTTCAAAATGCTTTCTTACATCCTCTGGGATTTCAAACTCTTCATGCTCCCAGCCCAAAGCTTTTCTTGTAAGCTCTGCTTCTTCTTTTCCAAGAGGTGCACCATGAGCCTTCGAAGTTCCAGCTCTATTTGGGCTTCCAAATCCGATAATTGTTTTTACCATTATAAGATTTGGTTTTCCGTTTGATTTTTGAGCTTTTAGTATTGCTTTTCTAATTTGACCTATATCATTGCCATCTTTTATTACTTGTACGTTCCAATTTTGAGACTCAAATCTCTTTTTAACATCTTCGCTAAAAGATATATCTGTCCCACCATCTATAGTTATCTTATTGTCATCATAAAGTACAATAAGCTTATCTAGCTTTAATGTGCCTGCTATGGAAGCTGCCTCATAAGTGATGCCCTCCATCATATCTCCGTCACCAGCTATACAATAAGTATAATGATCTACTATATTGTGTTTGTTTGTGTTGAACTTTGACCCTAGGTGTTTTTCTGCTATCGCCATACCTACAGCATTTGCGAAACCTTGACCAAGGGGTCCAGTGGTAGTTTCTACACCTTCAGTATGTCCAACCTCTGGATGTCCTGGAGTCTTACTATCTAGCTGTCTAAAGTTCTTCAGCTCATCCATTGACAAATCGTAGTTAAATAAATGAAGCATTGAATAAAGAAGCATTGAACCATGTCCTGCTGATAAAACAAATCTATCTCTATTTTCCCACTTTGGATTGCTTGGAGATAATCTTAAAAATTTACTCCATATTGTATAGGCCATAGGAGCAGCCCCCATTGGCAGTCCTGGATGACCTGAGTTTGCCTTATTTACTGCATCAACAGATAAAAACCTGATAGTATTTATTGATCTTTCATCAATTTTTTTCACTTTGTAACCTCCCGCAACATTTTTTACTATATACTAAACTATTTTATCATATTATGAGAAAAAATCAGCTTTTTTAGCGTATATTTATTGTTTAACATTTATTTTCATTCATAACTATGGGATAGCCTTTGGCTATCCCATAGAATCTTATTATTTACGCAGTCTTATTTCCTCTATTTATCTCTTTGGAAGTTGTGCTTTTCTTTAAGAGCAGCTTGAGCAGCAGAAAGTCTTGCTATAGGAACTCTATACGGTGAGCAGGATACATAATCAAGTCCAAGGTGATGACAAAACTCAATTGAAGAAGGCTCTCCACCGTGTTCTCCACATATTCCGAGTTTTAGATCTTTTCTAGCCTTTCTACCAAGATCTACTGAAATTTCCATAAGTTTCCCTATTCCGTCTCTGTCTATTACTTCAAAAGGACTCTTTTCGAAAATTCCCTTATCCTCATATTCCGCTAAAAACCTTCCTGAATCATCTCTTGAAAAACCAAATCCCATTTGAGTAAGGTCGTTGGTTCCGAAGCTGAAAAATTCTGCTTCTTCAGCGATTTTATCTGATGTCACGCAGGCTCTAGGTACTTCTATCATAGTACCAATCATATATCTAATATCTTGTCCTCTTTCTTCAAATACCATTTTAATTTCTTCTTCGATTTCGTTTTTAACGTACTTTAATTCTTTGATATCACCTATAAGAGGAATCATTATCTCTGGATACATTCCTTCAAATCCCTCGTTTTTGATATCAATTGCAGCTTCTATTATTGCTCTCGTCTGCATTCTATATATTTCAGGATAGGTAACTGCAAGTCTGCATCCTCTGTGACCAAGCATAGGATTAAATTCTGCAAGGTCTTCTATTCTATCCTTTAAGTCCTCAAAATCTATATCCATAGATGAAGCAAGAGATTTTATGTCTTCGTCCTTACTCGGAAGAAACTCATGCAGTGGTGGATCAAGAAGCCTTACAGTAACAGGTCTATCTCCCATCGCCTTGTATATCTCGTAAAAATCCTGTCTCTGAATAGGAAGAAGCTCATCAAGGGCTTTCTTTCTTTCCTCCAGTGTATTTGATACAATCATTCTTCTAACAGCTGGGATTCTATGCTCATCAAAGAACATATGCTCTGTCCTGCAAAGACCTATTCCTTCTGCCCCAAAGGCTACAGCTTGAGCAGCGTCCTTAGGAGTATCTGCATTTGTTCTTACTTTTAGAGTTCTTATAGAATCAGTCCATGCCATAAAATTCTCGAAGTTTCCGCTCATTTCAGGATTCACTTTTTCTATTTTTCCAAGATATACATTTCCCGCACTTCCATCTAGAGAAATAAAATCTCCCTCTACTATTACCATGCCTTTTGCCTTTATTACCTTGTTTTCTTCATCTACTCTAATCTCGCTACAGCCAGCTACGCAGCATTTACCCATACCTCTAGCTACAACTGCCGCATGAGAAGTCATTCCTCCCCTTGCAGTTAGTATTCCTTCAGCAGCTACCATTCCCTCAATATCCTCTGGAGAAGTTTCTTGTCTTACAAGTATGCATGCTTCTCCCCTAGCCTTAGCCTTTACAACATCTGCTGCATGGAAATATACTTTTCCTGATGCCGCACCTGGTGAAGCTGGAAGCCCCTTAGCTATAACTTCAGAATTTTTGAGAGCTTCTGCCTTGAAAGTAGGGTGAAGTAGATGATCAAGCTGCTCAGGCTCTATTCTTAGTATCGCCTCTTCTTTCTTTATAAGGCCTTCCTCTACTAAATCTACAGCTATATTAATGGCGGCTTTTGCAGTCCTTTTCCCTGTTCTTGTTTGAAGGAAATAAAGCTTGCCATTTTCTATTGTAAATTCTATATCCTGCATATCCTTATAATGCTTTTCAAGCTTATCTACTGCATCCTCAAATTCTTTATATACATCTGGCATTATACCCTTAAGCTCTGAGATTTCTCTTGGAGTCCTTATTCCAGCAACAACGTCCTCTCCCTGAGCATTTAATAAAAACTCTCCAAATAATTTATTCTCCCCATCAGAAGGACTCCTTGTAAATGCAACACCTGTTCCTGATGTTTCACCCATATTTCCAAACACCATAGACTGGACATTTACTGCTGTACCAAGGTCATGAGGGATACTGTGTATTTTTCTATATATTACTGCTCTTGGATTTTCCCATGATTCAAATACAGCTTTTATTGCAAGATTTAGCTGGGTTATAGGGTTTTGAGGAAACTCTTCTCTTTTTTCCTCTAAGTATACCTTTTTATATTCTTCAACTAAGGTCTTGAGATCACTTGCATCAAGCTGAGTATCCTCTGTCACGCCTTTTTTTTCTTTCATTTCTTCTAAGATTGATTCAAATCTAACCTTTGGTATTCCCATAGCAACATCGGAAAACATCTGAATAAATCTTCTATAACTGTCATATGCAAATCTTTCATTTCCAGTGGAGTTTGCAAGACCTATTACAGAATCATCATTAAGTCCAAGATTCAGTACAGTATCCATCATTCCAGGCATAGAAAAAACAGAACCAGATCTTACTGAAAAAAGAAGAGGATTTTGTTTGTCAGAAAACGTCTTTCCAAGCTTTACTTCCACTTCCTTTAAATGGATATTTATCTCATTTATAAGTTCCTCCCAAAGCTTTCCTTTTTCATCATTGAATCTAATACATGCCTTTGTTGAAATTGTAAACCCTGGTGGAACATTCAGTCCAATATTTGTCATCTCTGCAAGATTTGCACCTTTTCCCCCAAGAAGAGATTTCATTTCCTTTGAACCTTCATGAAAGCTATAAACATACTTCTCTGACATAATTTTACCCCCTCAGCATAATTAATCCTTAAGAATTTTTATTCCGTTTTTTTTCAAAAGACTAATGATTATCTCTGCTGTTTCTTCAATAGCCTTTGTTGAAACGTCTATAATAGGACATCCAATTTTTTTCATTATTTTTTCAGCATAATCTATTTCATCTAGTATTCTTTCCATACTTGCATAACTAGAGCCTTTAGGAAGCCCCAGTGCTTTTAATCTTTCTTCTCTGATTTCATTGAGTTTCATAGGCGAATTAGTAAGTCCTATAACCCTTTTTGCTGGTACATCATATATTTCTTTTGGCGGTATAGATTCGGGAACTAAAGGAACATTCGCCACCTTTATATTTTTGTTTGCAAGATACATAGAAAGAGGGGTTTTAGAGGTTCTTGAGATTCCAAGAATTACTACATCTGCTTTTAAAAGTCCTCTAGGATCCTTTCCGTCATCGTATTTAACAGCAAATTCTATAGCTTCTACTCTTTTAAAATAAGTCTCGTCAAGCTTTCTTATCATTCCAGGTTCAAGAGCTGGTGGAAGTCCAGTTGCTTTTTCTATAGACTTAATCAATGGGCTAAGAAGATCTACAGTAATCATATTATGCTCTTGGCTAAACTCCTTAATATACTCCACAAACTCCTTATCTACCAGTGTATAGAAAATTACTGAATTTTGAGTTTTAGCGTCTTCGAGAATCTCGCTTAAAAACTTTAAATTTAAAACAAAAGGAAATCTTTTTATTTCATAATTATCAACTTCAAACTGAGAAATTGCTGCCTTAGCGACTTGTTCTCCAGTCTCTCCTAATGAGTCTGAAATAATATATACAAAAAAACGATCCATTAGCACCTCCATATATATTTATAAATTACTGAGCTACTTCCATAAATAGTCTTGCAATATTAGTCTTTGAAAATCTTCCTATTACAATTAATTTTTCCAGATTTCCTTCTTTTCCAGAAATTACAACTGGAATACTGTCAATCTCATGCTCTATTATCTTTCTTGTAGCATCCACAACAGTTTCATCTGCCTTTGCATATATTATATTTGGCATTCTAGTCATAGCCATGCTTACAGGAATATTATTTATATCCGAACCTCCTAGAGCATTTTTAAGAAGATCTTTCCTTGATACAACTCCAGTAAGGTACTTCCCATCTGTGATAAAAATGGAACCTACATCTTCTAAAAACATAGTTACTATTGTATTGTGAATTGAGTTACTTTCTTCTACTATTACAGGAACGCTCATCACATCTCCTACTTTTCGTGTAGATATCTCTCTTAATTCATGGGATTTCATTGTATTTTCTGTATAAAAATATCCCACTTTGGGTCTGGCATCAAGAAGCCCACTCATGGTTAATATGGAAAGATCCGGTCTTAGTGTAGCCCTTGTAAGTCCAATCATGCTTGCAATTTGCTCACTTGTAATTGGCTGGTGCTCTTTGACTATATCAATTATTCTTTGCTGGCGTTCACTAAATTGTATGGAATTCCCCTCCTTCATTATGACATATTATATAAAATATAGTATGTCATAATTAACTTATTGTCAATCTAATATTTAATTATATTAAATTATATCTACCCAATGTGTTTTAAAAATAACAAATATAAATTTAAAGAATTTTATTAAATTTCTTTGATTTAGCTTTTTCAAGTAGATATTCTAATATATATTCTGAGGTTTTGGGTCCGCTTTCATGCGATATTTTTATATTTTTCAGATTACAAATTTCTTCTTGAATCGATAACCCTCCAGATGCTGGTATAAAACCAAGTTCTGAATTCAAAAGCATATTTTCATCCATTATAGAATCTCCTGCCGAAAAATAATCATTCTCTCCAATTAAATCTTTAAGATAAACACAAGCCTTATGCTTATCTACTCCAAATGGGATAAAATAAACTTTTTTTCCAACATTTTTAACACTTACTCCCTTTGGATTAAAGTATTCTTTTAGTTCATTGATTATCTCTTCACTCAAGGCTTTTTTTAATACAGCATAAAAGTATATATTATCCGCTGTTTTCAAATTTTTTATGCTTTCTATTCCTATTATTTTTGTGGCAATTTCTTTCCCTTCCTCTTGCCCTAGAGAGTTTTTTATTTTTATATTCATTCTCTTTTGCCAATCTTTATCTATATCTCCATCTATTAATATATTTCCTCCATTCGTCATTATTGCATATTTTACTTTTATCGATTTTTTAAAAATGTGAATTCTCTTATACTGCTCTATGGTTCTTGCGGTTGTAGGAATAAAGTTGAGATTTTGTGAAAGTTCTTTTAAAAGTTCATATCCTTTATTAGTCATATAGGCTATTTCTAATTCGTCTTTTCTTTCAACTCCAACAATACTGTCTATATCGGAATTTAAAGTCCATCTTTTGCCAAAAATTAAGGTGTTGTCAAGATCGCTAAAAAAAATCAATACTTATTCTCCTTTCAAATCTTTGATTATACCGCAGCATTCATAATACATATCATCAAAGATTTCCACCTCTACATCTCTTTCCTTTGCAAGTAGCAGTATATGCTTTAAGTTTTCATTTTTAGGGTTTTTGATTAATACTTTCCAAGGTATCCTCCGAAGTAGCACTCTAGTAGTTTCTCCAATTCCTGGTTTTATAAGATTAGTATCCTTTATTCCATATGTTTCTCCAATCATTTTTACACTTTTCATTCCATGCCAATGTATGGATTCTTCTTCTGAAATAAAGGAAGGGTCAATAGCTTTGTACTTTGAAAATTGAGAAGTTATCTCTTCAATAAAATATCTTGAAAGATCCTCTTCAAGAAGTTCTTTGTAAAATTTTCCTCCATGAAAATCGTCTTCTCCAATCAAATCTTTTCGATGAACAGTTCTACTCATAAGTCCAGAGACAGTAGAGTTAAGACAAGAGCTTGGAATTAAAAAATCCTCTCTAGTTCCATAAAGACTGCTGCACCCTCCAGTATCTGACAAAACTGCCAATGTGCTATCAAGCTCTACATTTAGTTCTTCACTAAGCTCTTTGCAGCTTTTTTGAAGCTCTATTGATATAGCTCCCTTGCCTGTCCAACCATCAACAAACTGTATCTTTTTAAAAGGATGTCTTGAAAGTATATATTTCATTGCATTCTTATCCAGCCCTTTTCCCCTTATTATAGATATAGAGTAATGTGGGACTTCATAGCTGAATTTTTCTTCAATATATTTTTTGATTAAAATTCCAATAGGGCTCCCTGCTCTTGCAAGAGATACAAGTACTATATCTTTTCCATTTCTTTTAATTATTTTTTCACCTACAATTGCAGTGGCTAGAGCTACCTTATCTTTATTTTCTTCAAGACTCCGGTGAAATAGCTTTAAATACTCTTCTGAGGGACTATATTCAACTGGAAGCATCTCAGAATAATGAATACCTGCTTGTATGGCTTTTTCCCTTTCAGTTGTTTCTTTTTCCATTTCAATAAGAGATAAATCCTTTAGTAAAAATATAATATCATTATCTTCGTAGCTTCCTGATGAAAAGGATTTTTCCTTTTCTAAAAAATAAACAATATTTACTTCCCTAATTCCCAATTTCTGAAGCTCTATTAGCATCGAACTTATCCTTTTTAAATTACTAATCTCTCTTTCTAGGAAAATAAATACCTCTTCGTATTCATTATTTTTAATGTTATACAAATAGTTAATCTGCCCTTCTTCGCATGGGTCTTCAAACTGTATTTTAGATTTTGCTCCATATTCATCTTTATCAAATGGATGTATTGGGCTTATTGTAGTTGATTGAAATTTTATGTTTTCACCCATATAAGCTGCTGTAAACATTGGAATATACATAAATTCTTTTGTACCTAAAACAAGGGTTTTATCATATTTTCTTTTGTTTTTTAAAAAATCTCCTATTTTTTCTAGCTTTTTCTCTAATTTTTTGTTTTCTTCTATTGTAATTCCAAATCTTCCTGTTTCTTTAATATGGTTTTTAATAAGAAGATGCTCATTCTTATCTCTATCTAAAATATCCTCCATACAAAAGTTTCTAAGCTTTATATAAGGCTTTTTTTGCAAATCATTATTTTGATTATTAAGAGGAGTCTTGTTAGAAAAATCAAAATTTCCATTAAGCTTGACTTTTCCTTTAAGAAGTGAGTGTACTTTTATAGGTTTACCAAGCTTTAGCTCAAGTTTTTTATAAGTATCGATACTGTTTTCATCTCTCCAGTCTAAAAGAGTAAATACAGAAAAATCAGTATTTCCATATCTTTCATTGATTTGATTTATTATATTTATTATGGTTTTTCCTGTGGTAATTTCATCATCTACAAGAATTATCTTTTCTGCATCTTTTATGATTCCTTCGTCAAGTGCATATATCTTATGGTTTTTGGCATGAGAATGTTCTTCATGAAATTCTAGCACAGGCTCTATATCTGGAATATTTTCTCGTGTAGTGTGAATATATGAAACATCACCCTCAAAATTTCTAAATACGCTTTGGGCAAGCCCTGTGGCGGTTTCACAAAATCCAATAAATAATGTTTTTTTATTAAGAAAATCCCTGTAGGTTTCCCTTAATACCATTGCTGCGTATATACCATCTTTAGGATCTATAGGTATATGCTTTCCTAAAAGCTTGCTCACAAATAAAAAACTTCTCATCTTATTCTCTCTTGCTGCCATTTGAAAAAGTTCTTTTATTGGAATTTCGCTATGGCATTTTTCTACGTCTATTTCAATTTCTAAATTTTCCAAGATATTATAGATATACTTATTACTAGTTAGGTTTATTATGTCTTTATTCATAAAATTACTCTCCTTCTCCATTAGACTGTAAAGTATGGAGAAAGTCAGCAGAATAATCTGCTGACTTTCTTTTATGCTGCTTCTTCTGAAATATCTGGTGAGGTTTCTTTGAATTTTTCAGGTTTTACGAAAAACTTGTCTCTAATTACCTTTCTTGAAAGGTCTAGGGGAATTATTATAATCGAAAGTCCTATAACTACAAGCCATTCTGAAAGTGTAAGTCCTGCTGTTCTTAAGACTTCTCCTCCTATATATGTCAATATAACCTGAACTGTAAATATTAAAATAACTATTTTTATAAAGCTTGGGTTAAGATTCATATTTTTAAATAAACGTACCTCTGTGGTCCTTGCGTTAAATGCATTAAATCCATTAAAAAATATAAACATAGCAAAGAATCCTGTAAGGAAATATATATCTGGATTTGATGGTCCTCCAGTTCTAAAAAGACTTCTTATTGCTGGGGATGTCAGATAGAAAACAGACATTCCTGCAACAAAAATACCATTTACAAGTATAGCACTCCACATATCCTTACTTATTATTGATTCAGTCCTTCTCTTTGGAGCTTCGTTCATATACTTATGAAGAGCTGCTTCTCCACCGAAGGCTAGAGCTGCAAGGGTATCCATTACAAGATTCACCCAAAGCATCTGAGTCATAGAAAGAGGTAAATCCACACCAATAAATGGTCCTATAAATGCAATGAGAATTGCCCCTACATTTACTGTAAGCTGATAGACTATAAACTTTCTAATGCTATGAAATATTGTTCTTCCGTATAATACTGATTTTGTTATAGAAAGGAAGTTGTCATCAAGTACAACTATATCTCCAGCCTCTTTAGCAACCTCAGTACCACTTCCCATTGCAAAGCCAACATCTGCTCTCTTTAGAGCTGGGGCATCATTTACTCCATCTCCTGTCATACCTATAACAAGGTTGAGCTCCTGAGAAATTTTAACAAGTCTTGATTTATCAGTAGGAAGAGCCCTTGCAATTACTCTTATATCAGGGAGCATTTTTTTAAGCTCATCGTCTGATAGCTTTTGAATATCTTGAGATGTAAGAACTATATCTTCTTTTCTTTGAAGAAGACCTGCATCCTTAGCTATAGCAACGGCTGTCTCTTTTCTGTCCCCTGTAATCATTACTACTTGAATACCTGCGTCCATAGCTTCTTTTATTGCACTTACAGACTCTGGTCTTAAATCATCTCTTATACCAACAATTCCTACTAAAGTAAGGTTTGAGAAATTCACATCATCTGTAAGAGGTTCATCGGATGTAGCTATTGCAATTACGCGAATTGCTTTTTCAGATAGAATATCTATCTGACTTTCAATTTCTTTTGTATCTTTTAGATCTTTGATATCTCCATTTTCATCATAGTAAGTCTTGCACTTAGTTAGGATCACTTCCGGAGCACCTTTTATAAGGGTCATGTCATGCTCCCCTTTAATCTGTGTTGCCGAAAATTTATTTTCGCTATTAAATGGAATTGCTTTTATCGTATCAGACTCTGAATTAGTCTCATCATTTTGTGATACAAAATGTATAAGAGCCCTCTCAGTTGCATTTCCTCCAATTACTTCAAGCTCGCACCCTTCACAAGCCCCTTTTATTACAGCATTTGTATTCTTTTTAAGAGATACATCTAAAATTCTACCTAGTTTTGGAGGAATATTTTCATATTTACTATATTCGATTTTGTCTCCTCCAAAAAATAGTACTGCATCGAGCTTTCCTTTGGTTATAGTTCCTGTCTTATCAGAAAATAATATATTTAGGCTTCCAGCTGTTTCTATACCTATGAGCTTTCTAACAAGTATGTTGTCCTTTAGAAGCTTTCTCATATTCAATGAAAGAACCATTGCAATCATCATAGGAAGCCCCTCTGGAACAGCAACAACTATGATTATTATTGTCAGTATAACAGCTGTAACAAGATCATTTGCCACCGTCTGCCAGCTTGAAAAATAATTAGCTATCTCAGCCGCTTCAAATGCATTGTCTATTAGCACCTTTTTAAACATAAAGGAAATGGCTATTAAGGTACCACCTATATATCCAAATTTACTTATCCCCTCTGCTAAAGCAGATAGCTTTACTTTAAGAGGTGATTCTCTATCATCAACCTGCATTTCTTGGGCAAGGTTTCCATAAAATGTCTTATCGCCTACTTCTTCAACCTTTAATATTCCTTCCCCTGAAACCACTATAGTTCCTCTGTAAACGTCAAAAGGATTTGAAAGGTCAGTATTTTTTTCACTATTTTCCATTATCCCTTGAGATGTCTTTTTTATTTCTTTGGTTTCTCCTGTAAGAGCCGCTTGGTCTACTTTTAAATTTCCGTGGGATAGCTTTCCATCTGCTGGTATCTTATCCCCAGATTGAAGGAGCACTTCATCTCCAACAACGATTTCATCTATAAGAACATTTTGAATACTTCCTTCTCTAAATACCTTACAAATAATTTTAGAGGCATCTTCTTGAAGTTTTTGAAATGATTCTTCATTTGTATATTCCGACCATGTAGAGATTGTTGTTGCAAGAACTACTGCAATAGCAATACCAAGTGCCTCATACCACTCTGTTTGACCCATAAAGAAAAATATTACGTTTATTATAAGAGCAAGCATCAGTATCTTTATAATAGGATCCTCAAAGTTTCCTTTAAGCTTATCCCAAAAACTTTCTACATCCTGTGGTGTAAGTTTATTTGAGCCATGGCTTTCTCTTGATTTTAAGACTTCGTCGTTATTTAATCCCTGAATGTCGTATTTCATTAATCTTCCTCCTAAAAATCCATATAAAATTGTAATCTGTTAAGGGTGCAGCCATTTAGACTACACCCTTTAATACTAAATTCCTTCTAACCAACTTCTAGACCATAATTTGTACAAAGTGCATGAAGTCCTCCCTGAAATCCACTTCCTATTGCGTTAAATTTCCAGTCAGAACCACTTCTATAAAGCTCGCAAAATACTACAGCTGTCTCAATAGAAAATTCTTCTGCAAGGTCATATCTTAATATTTCTTCGTTTGTATCTTGATCCACAAGTCTTACGAAAGCATTACTTACTTGTCCAAAGTTTTGTGCTCTTTGAGGAGCATCATGAATAGTTACAGTAATTGCTATTTTATCAATATGAGATGGAACTTTATCAAATTCAATTGTTATCTGTTCGTCATCTCCTTCACCTTCTCCAGTTCTGTTATCTCCTGTATGAACTATAGATCCATTTCCCCCCTGAAGATTATTGTAAAATATAAAATCATTTTCACTTTTTACCTTTCCATCTGCACCTACTAAAAATGCAGAAGCATCCAAATCGAAGTCATATCCACCTGAATACTTATTTGTATCCCATCCTAGCCCTATTATTCCCTTTTTAAGACCAGGGTTAGTTTTCGTAAGGTCAATTCTTTGCCCTTTAGATAAATTAATTCCCATTTGTTAATCTCCTTTCATAACTTAAAATCGTTTTGCTATATCTGAAAGAGAAGTATCCCTTGTTCCTTCTCCTATAGCACCAAATTTCCAGTCATTTCCATTTCTATATATTTCAGCCACCATAACTGCAGTTTTTCCAGAATAGTTTTCATTAAGATTATATCTTAATAGCTCTTTTTTTGTATTCATATCTACAATTCTAATAAAGGCATTTTCAAGCATTCCAAAGTCATGCCCCCTTTTAATACAATCATAAATATTAACTACAAAGAAAAGCTTTTTTATATTTTCAGGGACCATAGCAAGCTCTACTATAATTTCCTCATCATCTCCATCACCTTCACCAGTTAGATTGTCCCCTGTATGAAGTATACTTCCGCACTTACTTCTAAGATTTCCAAAATAAATGAGGTCACTATTAGATGAAAGCTTGTCATTTTCGTTGAGCATTAGTACAGATGCATCACAATCTATATCTGCATCTTTAGCTCCAAAAAGAGAACCTAGCAAACCCTTTGATTGCTGCTTTACAGGATCCCATCCTAGTCCTACCATTATTTTAGAAAGTCCTGGATTTCCTTTCGTAAGATCAACTTTCTGTCCTTTTTGTAAGCTTATAGCCATAACTATTGCCTCCTAATATTTTCTTATTTGCTTTGAGATGGAATAAATTGTCTTATCCAGTTACCAAAGCCTCTAGGGTTTCTTGTTTGAATAAGCACAGTCCCAGGTCCTCTGAATCTACATACAAGCATCTCCCCAGAAGTAAAGCTTGAAATCCATCCTGAGGATGCTTTTTCTATGCTGTACTGCATATGGTCAGGCCATGCTACAAGGTGACTGTTGTCTATAACCACTTCTTCCCCCGCCTCTAGATTTATAGGATGAATAGCTCCATAAGAATTGATAAAGACAGTCCCTTTACCACTTACCTTTAGTATAAAAAATCCTTCTCCAGAAAATATTCCTTTTGTAAGGTTTTGCATCTGTGTATCTATGGATATTCCTTCAGTTCCTGCAAGGAATCCATCTTTTTGAACTCTAAGACCATAACTTCCATCAAGCTCTACATCAACTATCGCTCCAGGAACAGATGGAGCAAGGAGGATTTCACCTGGACCTCTATTTGCAGATAGTATTTGAAAGAAGAATTTTTCTCCTGCAAGCATTCTTCCTATTCCCTTTAGTATTCCTCCTTCAAGTTTTCCCTCTACATCTACTGTGTTTGACATGGAAACCATAGCATCAGATTCAGACTTAACAGTCTCACCTTTGTTTAAGTAGGCTTTTAATATTGGAAAAGCATCTTGATATAAAATTTCATATTTCAATATTATTCCTCCTCTATTAACCTGCGTTAACCCCAAAATTTTGGCAAAGTGCTTTTAATCCGCCTTGAAAACCGCTTCCAACGGCACTAAACTTCCAATCTTCTTGATTTCTATAAAGCTCTCCTACTATAATTGCCGTCTCTATACTAAAATCTTCAGAAAGATCATATCTTATAAGTTCTTCTTTTGTATCTTCATTAACAACTCGAATAAAAGCATTGCTTACCTGACCAAAATTTTGTGCTCTGTTTTCAGCATCATGAATTGTTACTGTAAAGGAAATTTTTGCTATATCAGCAGGAATTGATTTTAGATTTATTCTAATCTGCTCGTCATCACCTTCACCCTCTCCAGTAAGGTTGTCTCCAAGATGAGAAATGCTTCCAGTAGAATCCTTTAGATTGTTATAAAAAATAAAATCATTGTCACTTCTTACTTTCCCTGATTCTGATGTCAAAAATGCAGCTGAATCAAGGTCAAAGTCAAAACCACCATCATATTTATTTGTATCCCATCCAAGCCCTATAAGTACATTTGTAAGTCCTGGATTTCCTTTTGTAAGATCAACCTTTTGTCCTTTTGATAAACTAATAGCCATATCAATCTCTCCTTTTCAATTTAATTAATGTTTTTTAGAATTCTCAAATTTTTCTTGAAGCTCAATTAATTTTTTTCTACCTTCTTCTCTAACCTTTTTATTATCTTCCTCAATTTGCCTTGTCTCAGAAATACCATTCATTATAGTTTCAAATGTTTTTTCTAAGGTTTCAATTTTTATGCTTGAGCCACTTGTAAGTCTTGCAATATCTATTGATTGAGTAGATATATTTTCTGCATTTCTCATAAGCATTTCATTTGTTTTATCATCAAGTGCCTTCATTGCATCAGCCTGTATTTTTTGTCTTTTAATTGCAATTGCCTGTATCAGTCCTGTTTTAAATACAGGAATTGTAATTACAAATGCACTACCTATTTTTCTAAGAAGGTTATAATTTCCCCTTTGAATCAGTTTAATCTGGGGAGCCGTTTGAAGAGCCACCATCTTTGCCATTTCAAGGTCATATACCCTTTGCTCGACCATTTCAAGAGTTTGAAGAGCATTTTGATGATTTATTACATCCATTTGTTGACCAGATGTATTCATTTTATTTTCAAGCTGTGGAATTATATGCTTTTTCATTCTTTCTGAAATAAGATGTCCTGCAGCAATATATTTTTCTAGATTTTCATAATATTGAATGTTTTTTTCAAACATCTCTTCAAGCATATTGTTTGTTTTATTTATTTCACTTTCATACTGCTTTATTTCCACATATATTTTTGACATTTCATTATCCATAGTTTGATACTTATCAAGAAGTCTTGCTATATCATCCTTTACCTTATTAAATACTTTAGACAAAAATCCTCTTTGTTTTTCTTCAAAATCCTTAGGGTCAAATTTACTCATTATTGAATTAAGCTGTTGAAGCATTCTTCCGCTATCTTCTACAGACGAATTGCTTATGGATGAAAGAATCTTGTCACTAAACTTTGATATCTCTACAGCAGTTTCCTGACCAAAATTCATTATTGATTGAGCATTTCTAGTATCAAGACCATCTGCAAGTCTTACTACTTCTGGTGAAGATTTTATCTTTAGCTGAACCTCATTAATCTTTTTTTCTAAATCTACTTCCCTTTGTTCAAGTTCCTCACTCATATATTCTCATCTCCTTTGATTTTTTATATACTAAAATGTGAAAAAACCGAAAAATCCCCTCTTTTTTGTAACTTCTCTTTCTAATTTTGAATTCATACCCTCTAAACTTAAATCAAATCTAAGTTCTTTTAATTTGTGTATATCATAATAACCACTTTTAATTCCGCTTTCTATGTTGTTATAACCTGTTGGAGTCAATATTACTACATCAAATCCAATAAAGTGTAAAAAAGATATTACAATCAAATCTTCTTTGTTAAATATTTTTTCATCAGTGTCAAATATTACAAGCTTTGGTATTTCAAATGGATAATCAAATTTTTGAATTATATCCAAATATTTTTTTTCAAGCCCAAGGATTGTATATATTATATGAACAGAAAAATTTGGTGCTAGACTAAAATTGAATATATCCTCCTTGTAAATTATAAGTTTTTCGATTGCATTTAATATCATATTTTGAACAGACAATCTTAGATGGTGAAATTTGTATTCTGGAAGGCTTTTTATTTTTTCCTTATTTAAGGTTCCATCAAAATTTATGATTCCAGGACTTGCTGCATATCCTCTTTGCGCAGTGAATGGTATTTTCCCAACAAAGATTTTCATAGGACTTTCTTTTGCAAGAGTACTATACATTTTGTAATAATCCTCTATTTGGTCACAGGTTCCGCTTATTTTTCCAAATACATTTGGAATAAGAACCTTACCGCTGTCTATCTTAAACCCTTCTCTAAATCTCGCTTCTTCATCCCAAATTATCAGAAGCTCCTCAAGGGTTGTTTTTATGGTCTGTGCAATAACCTCATAGTGTTCAAACTGCCATGGCGAATACATTCCGCTATCTTCAGTATGAAGTATTTTTTCTATCTCTCTTGACGCTTTATAAGCTACTGTTTCAAGTCTTTCTTTAGAGACTTTACTAAAATCTAACTCTATATCCTTATATTCCCCTAAAATCACTTCATGGGAATATACAGAGGACTCTGGAACCTCATTAAATTTTCCATTGTTTTGAGGATTTAAATAAACTATATCAAATCCAATCATAGAAAGAAGAATTAAAAAATAAACCTCATCCTTTTGTATATCTCCTATATAAAGAAGTTTTGGATTATCTTCCCCATATACATAGGCATCAAAAGAATTTTCAATGTGCTTTTTTAGCCAAAATAGAATTTTGATATAAAAGTTTTTAGTGATATTTATATTTGGCTGATTTTTTATATAAATATCTAAGAGAAGTTCAGTTTTTTCCTTTAGGAGATTTAGTTTTGTCTTTTCAACTTTAGGAAACAAGGGCTGAGTTTTTTCCACAATATTTTTGGAGTTCTTAATAGGAAGTTTTTCTACATCCCCCCAACTCCGGTTGAATTCTGTAATAAATGATATATCTATTACCTTTTCAAATCCTTTTTCTAATCTAATATATAGATTTTTTAAATCTGATAGCCTTTCATCAAGATCTTTAACCCAGTTTTCATAAGTCTCTATGCTATCAGCTCCAATAAATCTGTAAAAATATATTGGAGTGACCATGAGTTTATCATTGTGTGCAAAGCCTTTTCTATGAACAGGATTTACTAAAATATCTTCTTCAATATTTGAGGTTTTTCTGCTAATTGTGTTTATCATTAGGTTTTTATATTTATTTTCCACCATATAGCTAAAACCCCTCCTAATTTTTTCGTAAATATCTGATAATTTATATTATACTACAATGAATAAGTATTAATGGCTAAGTTTGGGAAAAATTAGATTAAAATTCCATTAAAAATGTATCTTCGAAAAAATCAAAGATACATTTTTATTCTTTTTAATTTATAAAATATACATTAAATAAATAATAAAACTTTTTATTTAATTAATAAACTAGTATCTATCTCTTGGTCTATACTTGGTATGAAGATACTTGTGACTAATATGGCTATTTGGTTTTTCTAAAAACTCATCATAAATCTTAATGATATCAGGATTTTCGTGGGATTTCCGTATAATGAGAGCTTCGTCCTCTTCATATATACCCTTAAGTCTTGTTTCTCTAACCTTAGCTGCTTCCATTTCTTTTGGATTTATAAGAGGCTGTCCTCCTCCTGTAATACATCCTCCTGGACATGCCATTACCTCTACAAAATCATAGTGTTTTTGATTTTCAAGGATTTCCTCTACTACTTTTCTTGCATTTGAAAGACCATGAACCACTGCTGCTTTAATTTTCCTTTCATCAGGAAGGTTTATTTCCGCTTCCTTGATACCTTCAAGACCTCTAATACTCTCAAACTCTAGTTTTTCAAGTTTTTCCTTTGAAACTATTTCAAAAATCGTCCTTAATGCAGCTTCTGCAACCCCTCCAGTAACACCGAATATAGCAGCGGCTCCACTACCCTCTCCAAATGGATTGTCAAATGCCTCATCTTCTAAATTCTTAAAGTCTATTCCCGCCTCTTTAATCATCGAAGCTAGCTCTCTAGTTGTAAGTACAATGTCCACATCTTGAATTTTGTCTGTACTTAGTTCATCTCTTTGCCCTTCAAATTTTTTTGCAATGCACGGCATTATTGAAACATTTACTATATTTTTAGGATTTATATCCATTTTTTTAGCAAAATAACTTTTTATAAGAGCTCCTTCCATCTCACTTGGAGACTTGCAGGTGGATAAATTATTTAATATTTCTGGGTAGTTATGCTCTGCAAACTTTACCCATCCAGGACAACATGAAGTAAAAATAGGAAGGTTTTCTTTTGACTCAAGTCTAGACAAAAATTCTGTACCTTCCTCCATTATAGTAAGATCAGCTGCAAAATCAGTGTCAAAAACCTTGTCAAAGCCTAGCATTTTAAGTGCAGCAACCATCTTTCCTGTCACTCTAGCACCTACAGGCATTTTAAATTCTTCTCCCAGTGCTACCCTTATAGCTGGAGCAGTCTGTACTATTACAACCTTGTCTTTGTCAGCTATAGCTTCCCAGGTTTCTTTTATATTCTCTTTTTCATATAATGCACCTACTGGACATGCCATTATGCATTGACCGCAGTTTATACATACTGTATCCTTCAGTGGTTTTTCATATGGTGGAGATACTTTTGCCTTAAATCCTCTTTCTGCAAAATTTATTGCATGAACGGTCTGAATCTTTCCGCATGTCTCAATGCATCTTCCACAAAGTATACATTTACTGCTGTCTCTTACTATACTTGTTGATGAATCATCATAAAAGTTTTTGCTTTTATCCCCTTCGTAGGGTATTTCCCTTATATTTAATTCTCTTGAAAGGTTTTGAAGTTCACAGTTTTCACTTCTAATACAAGTTGTACATTCTCTATTATGGTTAGAGAGTAAAAGTTCAAGAATAAGTTTTCTCCCCTCTCTTACAAGAGCTGAGTTTGTCTTGATATCAAGTCCTTCTTCAACTTCTAAAGTACAGGATCTTAAAAGCTTTCCATTCATCTCAACTACACATACTCTACATCCTGAAAAGTCATTAACATCTTTTAAGTAACATAAGGTAGGAATTTTAATTCCTAATTTTCTTGCTCCTTCAAGAACAGTAGTACCTTGAGGAAGACTTATTATTTTATTGTCTATTTTGATTTCAATATTTTTCATTTGAATACCTTCCTCCTATCATACTTTTACTACAGCTTTGAATTTACATACCTGTTCACATAGTCCACATCTAACGCATTTTAGAGGATCTATTATGTGGACCTCTCCAATTTTTCCAGATATAGCTCCTACAATACAGTTTCTTTCACATATTCCACAACCTGTACATTTTTCTTCAAGTATGTCATATACAAATAGTGCACGACATGATTTAGAAGTACATTTCTTTTCATATATATGGTTTTCATATTCATCTTTAAAGTGCCTCAATGTCGATAGTACTGGATTTGGAGCTGTTTGTCCAAGTCCACAAAGTGCTGTCTTTTTGATTCCCTCTCCTAGGTGCTCAAGCTTTTCAATATCTCCGTCCTCTCCATGACCCAGAGTTAATCTTTCAAGTATTTCAAGAAGTCTTTTTGTTCCAATTCTGCATGGAGGACATTTTCCACAGGACTCATCTTTAGTAAAATCAAGGAAAAATCTCGCTACGTCTACCATGCAGTTGTCCTCATCCATAACAATCATTCCTCCAGAACCCATCATAGAGCCTAATTCTCTAAGGGTCTCATATTCTATTGGAGTATCAAGATTTTCTTTTGGGATACATCCTCCGGATGGCCCTCCTGTCTGTACGGCTTTGAAGGCCTTTCCATTTGGAATCCCTCCTCCTATCTCATAAATTATTTCTTCTAAAGTAGTTCCCATAGGAATTTCAATCAGCCCTGGATTGGATATCTTACCCCCAAGGGCAAATACTTTTGTTCCAGGACTCTCAAGGGTTCCTATACTTTTAAACCAGCTCGGTCCATTTAGTATTATTTGAGGTATACTTGATAGTGTTTCTACATTGTTTATTACTGTAGGCTTTCCCCATAATCCACTTTTTATTGGGAAAGGGGGTTTTGGCATTGGTATCCCTCTTTTTCCTTCTATTGACTGCATTAGCGCAGTTTCTTCACCACAAACAAAGGCTCCTGCTCCTAGCCTTATCTCAATATCAAAGTCAAATCCTTTTTCAAATATATTTTCCCCTAAAACTCCTTTTTCGTAGGCTTGAGCTATTGCAATCTTGAGGCGTTCAACTGCAAGTGGGTATTCTGCTCTTACATATATAAAACCTTTACTCGCTCCTATTGCAAAACCGCATATAGCCATTGCCTCTATGACGCTATGAGGATCCCCTTCAAGTATAGATCTGTCCATAAAGGCTCCTGGATCTCCTTCATCTGCATTACAGATTACATACTTTTGGTTTGATTCTTCAGCTGAAGCAAGCCTCCATTTTAGTCCAGTTTTAAATCCACCTCCACCTCTACCTCTTAATCCTGATTCTTCAATGATACCTATTACATCTTCTTTAGTTCTTTCATTCAGTATTTTAGAAAGTGCAAAATATCCATCAAATGCTATATATTCTTCTATATTTTCAGGGTTGATTTTTCCGCAATTTTTTAGTGCGATTCTCTTTTGTCTTTTAAAGAGTTCTAGCTCATCAAGGTTATTGATTCTTGATTTTTTATCCTCTTTGTAAACAAGTCTATCTACTACCTTGTCCTTTAAAAAATGTTGCTTTACAATTTCAGTCACATCTTCCTTTTTAATATTGCAGTATACTATATCACTAGGATAGACTATAACTACTGGACCCAAATCACATAGTCCAAGGCATTTTGTTTTTATTAACTCAACTTCATATTCTAGATTATTTTTCCTTATTTCCGTCTTAAATATATTATAGAGTCCTAATTTTTGAGATTTTGCACATTCCTCTCCTGAACATACTAAAACCTGAAGTCTAAGTAGTTCCATATAATCCCCCCCTAATCATTAATAGGTATATAATCATTACTAATCTTTCCGTTTATAACATGTACCATAAAATCATATATTGGCTTGTCGGAAAGTACATGGGATGCTACTATGCGCCTTACTTTATAAGGGGTTATTTTTACATAGGTAGTTTTTTCCTCTCCAGGCTTTATCACTTCTACTAAAGGTTCTAGCTTACATATTCCAATACAGCCAACCTTGCATACCCTTACATTTTTTAAGCCAAGCTTCTCTACCTCATCCTCTATAGCTTCATATACTGCATCTGCTCCTGCTGAAATTCCGCAGGTTGACATCCCTACCATAATTCTTGTAATTTTACTGTCGGAATTTTCACTCATAAGGCTAAGATTCTTTTCTTTTATAAATTGTAGCTCCTCAATATTCATATAAAAGTCTCCTCCTTATTCATTATATTCTTCATAATTCTTTAAAATTCTAAGTACATCGTCAGATACAAGCCTTCCATAAACCTTCTCTCCAATTGTAAGAATAGGAGCAAGGCCACACGCCCCTAGGCATCTTGCCGCTTCAATTGAAAATTTCCCATCGGCTGTAGTCTTTCCCACTTCAGTTTTAAGCTCTGAGCAAAGCTTGTCCAAAATATCCTGAGATCCCTTTACATAACATGCTGTACCTAAACAAACTCTAATTATATACTCTCCTCTTGGTTCTAAATTAAAATGAGAATAAAAAGTCGCTACTGAGTATATTTCGCTCATTGAAATCTTGGTTTCTTCACAGACAATCTGAAGTGATTCCTGGGGCAAATACCCAAACAAGGATTGAATCTCATGAAGTAGCGGTATAAGAAATCCTTCTTGATTTTTGGAGTCAATAGAGAGACCTCTTACTTTGTCTAGCTTTTCCTGATTCTCTTTTGTAATCTCAAGACTTTTAATATTTGTGCTCATACCTATCCTCCTTTGTTAAAAAAATATCTTTAAAACCCATACTATTTTATAATTACTTATACCCCTTTATTTTAAATTTCTATAACAATTTCAAAAATATTCTGAGTATTTTAGAAGCGAAAAAAGAACCTTCTTATTCTGTAGAAGGTTCTTCCTATAATCTTTTTATTTATTTTGAGTCTACAATTTTTGAAAGATCTGCTACTTTCTCCATGGTGTGTTTAATATGATTTAGCATTCTTAATCTATTTTCTTTTATATCTGGGTTCTCATCCATTACCATTACACTATCAAAAAACTTATCAATATCGTCTTTAATAGAAACAAGCATTTCAATTCCTTTGATATATTCTTTATTTTCTAGGAATGTTTCTACATCAGACTTTATATCTTTGTATACTCTCCAAAGATTTTTTTCTTCACTTGAGTCAAACAAATCTTCATTTACTTCTCCAAGGCTACCCTTTTTTGCAATATTACATACCCTTGAAAAAGCATTTAGTATATCAGTTACATCATGATTTTTTACAAAATAGTCGAGCTCATCAGCTCTAACTTTAAGGTCATATGGATTTGAGTCTTCAACTTCAATAATGGCATCAATCACGTCATACCTTATACCAAATTCGCTAAATAGATTTTTAAGTCTAAGACCAAAGAACTCCATAAGCTCACTATGGGTTTTTTCTCTATCAAATTCTAGAAAATCAAAGTTTTGAAGAGCTAATCTAGCAAGAGTCTCTACCTTTATATTTAATTTCTTTTCTATCAATATATTTAATATCCCAAGAGCCTGTCTTCTAAGAGCATAAGGGTCCTGAGAACCCGTTGGCTGTATACCTATTGCAAAGAACCCTGCAAGAGAGTCTATTTTGTCTGTTATAGAAAGAATAATACCTTCTTCTGTTTGGGGAAGCTCATCTCCTGCAAATCTTGGAAGATAGTGCTCATAGATAGCCTCACCTACAGCTTTATTTTCGTTTAAGCTGTAGTATCTACCCATTATACCTTGAAGCTCAGGAAACTCAAATACCATTGATGTAGTAAGGTCTGCCTTAAGAAGGTATGCAGATCTTTCTAAATCATCAGAAGCTATATTAAGTTCTTTGGCAATTTGTCCCGAAAGAGTCTGAATTCTCTTGGTTTTATCAAGGAGAGTTCCTAGCTTTTGCTGAAATACAATCGTATCAAGTCTTTGAACATATGCCTCAAGAGGCTTTTTTAAATCTTCATTATAAAAAAATAGAGCATCACTTAATCTCGCATCTAAAACCTTCTCATTGCCTTTTTTTACATTTTCTATTCCGTTTGAATCACCATTTCTCACAGTAATAAATTTATTTATAAGTTTGTCATCGCTATCTACTACTGGAAAATATCTCTGATGTTCCTTCATTGGTGTAATAATAACTTCCTTAGGAAGAGATAGGTAACTTTCATCAAAATCCCCATAAAAAGCAGTAGGGTATTCTACAAGGTAAGTAATCTCTTCTAAAAGCTCTTCATCCATCACCATATGTCCATTTAGACTTTTAGCTACTTCATTACACTGGGATAGAATCATACCCTGTCTTTTTTTGTCATCAAGAATTACAAAGTTCTCCTCAAGCTTCTTTTCATATTCATCAATTGAACTTATTTTTATTTCTGAATTTCCTAAGAATCTATGACCCTTAGTAATATCTCCAGACTTTATTCCTTCTATTTCAAAGTTTAATATTTCTTCTCCAAAGATACATAAAAACCATCTTATAGGTCTTACAAATCTTATATTTTTCCCGCCCCATTGCATGGATTTAGGAAAAGACATGGCTCTAATCATACCTTCAAATAAGTCTTTTAGAAGGCTTTCTGTTTTTTCTCCTATTTTTGAAACCTTTACATAGATATATTCTTCCTTACCTGAAGTTTTAAAATATATATCCTTCTCATCAGCGCCCTTACCTTTTAAGAACCCTAAAAGAGCTTTGCTTGGATTTTGAGCTTCATCAAATGCAATTTTCCTAGCTGGCCCTTTGTATTCTTCTTCTATGGATTTTTGTGTTTCTGATAGTCCTTTTATAAATATTGCAAGTCTTCTAGGTGTAGCTTTTACATTTATATCTTCGCAATCTATTCTAAGCTCCTTGAATTTATTTAAAAGATACTGCTTCATATCTGACTTTGTCTTTGATATAAATCTAGCCGGAATTTCTTCAACTCCTATTTCAAGCAGTAAGTTTTTATTCATTTGAAACACCACCCTTCAATAGTGGAAAGCCCATTTCTTTTCTTTGCTCAACATATGCAGCAGCTATCTTCTTCGACATATTCCTAACTCTAGCTATATATGAAGCTCTTTGACTAACACCTATAGCACCCCTAGCATCAAGAAGGTTAAAGGTGTGAGAGCTTTTAAGTACATAGTCATAGGCAGGCATTACAAGCTTGTGCTCTAATAGCCTTGTTGCCTCTTTTTCATAGGAATTAAAAAGTTCAAGAAGCATATCCTTATCAGAAAGCTCAAAGCTATATACAGAATGCTCATACTCAGCTTTTTTGAATATATCTCCATACTTTATTTCATCTGTATAATCAATATCATATACATTGTTTTTTTCTTGAAGATAAAGAGCTATTCTTTCCAGACCATAGGTAAGCTCTGCAGATTCTAACTCACAGTCTATTGAACCCACTTGTTGAAAGTATGTAAATTGTGTGATTTCCATACCATTAAGCCAAACTTCCCATCCAAGCCCCCATGCTCCAAAGGTAGGATTTTCCCAGTTGTCCTCAACAAATCTTATATCATGTTTTTTAGGATCAATACCAATTGCTTCCAAAGATTTAAGATATATATCCTGTATATTTGCCGGAGAAGGCTTCATTATCACCTGAAATTGATGATGCTGATATAGTCTGTTTGGATTGTCTCCATATCTTGCATCTGCAGGTCTTCTTGATGGCTCTGTATAACATACTTTCCAAGGCTCTGGTCCAAGGGCCTTTAAAAAAGTCTGGGGATTCATAGTTCCCGCACCTTTTTCACTATCATAAGCCTGCATAATAATACAACCTTGATTTGCCCAGTACTCTTGTAACGCTAATATCATTTGTTGAAAATTCATTTTTATTCCTCCTACTTCCAAGGATATTTTCTTATTCAATTAATATAAATACTATAAAGCAATATTTGCCTATAAGTCAACTATAGCCAATGAAAAAGACACTATTTCTAGTGTCTTTTTCATATTAGAGATTAATTATCCTCTTCCTTTTTTTTAAGCGTATCCGCCATATCTTTTTGCTCTTTGCTTAATTCTTCTTTTTGCTCTTGCATAGCTTCTTTAATTACTTCTTCTGTAACATCTTCTTTTTCTGCTTTCCCCATTTTTTCATCAACTTTTCTTTTTACTTCATTTACTTTTTCTTCAGTCATTTTATTTACATCTATTATATCTCCATCTTCTTTCACTATCTTTATAGTATATTTAGTAACTATTGCTGCTCCCACTCCAACGATAGCCATTACAGGTGCAATTATTACTCCTATAGCGCCTATAGTTACTGGAAGATTAAGGATTACTTCTCCTTCTTTTTCTACCATAACTCTAGTAATATTTCCTTTTTTTAGAAGATCTTTTAATGTATCAATAAGTTCGTTGCTTTTGATATTTACACTGTCAACGAAGCTGTGATGGCTTTTTTCAAGATATATTATTGCATCTATAACATCTCCATCACACGCATTGAGTGCGTCTCTAGCCTGTTCGTAAGTAACTCCCGTTCTTTCAACTACCTGATCAATTTTTTCCAGTGTTATCATAATATATACCTCCCCAAAAATATTTATCCCTTAGTTAAAAATCTCAAATTTTCTATAGATATAGATTCTTTGAAATTTCTTACCTTGAGATTCAAGCCATTAGTAAATTAAATCCCAATCTAATTAATAATCAAATTAAAAACTCAAGCGATTTGAGATGCAAAACCCCAAGATGTTCCTTAAAATAAAAATCAATTAGATTTCTTGCTTCAGCGATTAATATATCTGAAACCTTAGCCTCAGAAGACTTTGTTATATCATTTTCATAAATGTATTTTATAAGTCTTACTGTAGATGGATCAAGTTTTATAAGGCTTTTAAGTTGACTTGAGCAGTCTAAGCATACAAGTCCTCCTTCAGATACACTAAACATCGTTGATGCCCTTAAATCTATGATACCACAGTTTGAGCACTTTAAAACTTCTGGTTTTAATCCTACATACTCAAGGGATTTCAGTTCAAAAATAATCCTTAAGAGTCTGTAGTTTGCAGTATATTCTAAAATGTCCAACCCTTCTTTTAAAAGATCAAACAATCTTATATTTGTCTGATTCTCCATCAGAACTTTCTCGCAAAACTCCATAAAGTATGATCCGTAATAATATTTGTCTAAAACTGAAGATAATCTATAGTAATTTTTTATTAAATCCGCTCTTTGAAGCCTAAATGACCCTGACGTAGGTGTCAATGAAAACATGGAAAGTGCAAATGGCTGAGTAGAAGACATCATGGGACTCTTAACTCTCCTAGCTCCCTTTGCATACACTCCTATTTTTCCGAATTTTCTGCTCAGTATAGTGAGTATAAGATCAGACTCTGAATATTTTACTGCTTTAATTACAATTCCTTCTGTTTCTATATACATAATCTACCTACTTATTATCATCAAATCCCATAGTTCTTATGAAATTTTCCTTATCTCTCCAATTTGGTTTTGCCTTAACCCAAAGCTCTAAAAATACCTTGTTTCCAAATATAAACTCTAGCTCTTCTCTGGCGGACTTCCCTATACCTTTAATCTTTCTTCCCTGATGACCAATAATTATTTTTTTATGAGCTTCCCTTTCGCAATATATCAGGGCAGATACGTCAATAATATCCTTATCTTTTCTTTTTTTCATCTGCTCTATTTCCACTGCTATCCCATGGGGAATTTCTTGATCTGTGTACATAAGAATTTTTTCTCTTATTATTTCAGAAACTAAAACTTTTTCTGGTTGATCAGTTATCATATCTTTTGGAAAATACTGTGGGCCTTCCTCTAAATACTTAGAAAGTACTTTTATTAGTGTGTTGCTGTTTTCACCTTTTATAGCTGAAACAGGAACTATTTCATCAAATATACCTATTTCAGAGTACATATTAATTAAATCCATAAGCTCTTCTTTGTTTATTTTATCGATTTTATTTATAACAAGAATTTTTTTAGAAGTATTATTTTTTAAGTTCTCGATTATTTCTTTATCAGTGACCCCTATTCTTTTAGATTCATCCACTACAAATAAGATTATATCCGTATCCTTCATTGAAGAAGATGATGCCTTCATCATATATGAGCCTAATTTATTCTTGGGTTTTTGAATACCTGGAGTATCCATAAATACAATCTGAAGATCATCAGAATTATATATCGCTCTTATTTGGTTTCTTGTAGTTTGGGGCTTGTCACTCATTATGGCTATTTTTTCTCCGATTAAGGTATTCATAAGAGTTGATTTTCCTACATTGGGTCTTCCTACAATACTTACAAATCCAGATTTGAACTTTACATCATTTTTTGTTTTATTATTCATATTTATCATTTTACCTTTCTATTAATCTTCCTACATATCTTCTTTTGTAAATGAATGGGGAAGAAGCTCATTTAGAGTATATTCTTTTATAATATTTTTTTCTGTGTTTCCAAGTATAATCTTTAAATCCTTTCCAAACTCTACAAGTACTTGCCTGCAAATCCCGCATGGAAAAGTTTCTTCATCATTTGATGATGCAATTGCAATTTTTTCAAATTCCTGTTCACCTTCTGATACCGCTTTGAAAACAGCTGTCCTTTCTGCACAATTTGTCGCTCCAAAAGAAGCTATCTCGACGTTGCAACCAAGGTAAACCTTGCCTGACTTTCCCAAAAGAGCTGCACCCACACGAAATTTTGAATACGGAACATAAGCATTCTCTCTTGCTTTTTCTGCCATCTTTAAAAGTTCTTTGTTTTCCATATATACATCTCCTATTTTTTTATCTGAAAAATACTCTAAATAATAAGATCATTACTAGTATACCCAAAATACCTCCATAAAATACCTCTCTTTTTGTATGTATTCTTCCTTCTATTCTGCTTTGTGCCACTAAAAGAGCTATAAAAAAAGCTAGAGTTGAAATAAGGGGGTTTTCAGAAATAAAAGTGATGGAGGTTGCAAGGGCGAAAGAAAGAGCTGAATGCCCGCTTATGATTCCCCCTTGAACATGGCTTCCTTTTGTAGAAAAAGTCTTTCCTCCTATCACAAGAGTAAGAGTAACTATTATTCCTATTATAACAATGTGTATATCCTGATTTCTTATCTTCATTAAAATATGCATTGTGGCTGGGTTCAATCTATCAAAAAAAATAAGATAGGCCACTAAAATAGAGTTAATGGCTGATATCAAAACCGCTCCTGCTGATACATCCTTTGCTATTTTTGCAAGTGGGCTGTATTCAGTGGTAATCAAATCTACAGTTTTTTCAATAGCGGTATTAAAAAGTTCAGCTATAACTACAAGAGATATTGTAAAAAAAATAGCTATCAATTCAATACGACTCAGGTTCATAAATAAACTTAAAAAGAGTACCCCAAGGGCAACGAAGTAATGGAGTTTCATATTCCTTTGGGATTTTAGGGTATATATAATACCATCTATTGCATAATTAAAAGATTTTATAAGGCTAGTCTCTTTTGTTTGCCTTTTATTTTTATCTCCCAAAATTCTCATCTTACTATCCCTAACCCTTTAAGAACTTTTTCTTCCTTGATTCTCATGACTTTTTCATTTTCTTCAGTATCATGGTCATATCCTAAGAGGTGAAACATAGAGTGACAAATTAGAAATGAAATCTCTCTTTCAAAGGAGTGTCCATATTCTTCTGCTTGCTCCGAAGCTTTTTCAAGGGAAAGGACGATATCTCCAATTAAAATTTCCCCTATATTATTTTTAGTTTTCATCTCCTTTAGCTCATGCTTTTCGTACATGGGAAAAGAAAGCACATCTGTGGATTTATCCATTCCTCTAAATTTATTATTTAGTTCTTTAATTTCTAGGTTATCTACAAGGGTTAAGGAGACTTCTACTTCATAATTAATTTCCTCTTCTTCTAAGGAATGTTGAATTACTTTTTCTAGTGTATCTAGCGTTATATCATCAAGGGAAAACCTATCTTGAAGATCCTCCATTATAAGGTTCATAAGCCATCCTCTTTTCATTTTAAATATACTTTTAAAACTTCTTTTTAAAATTATTTCCTTTTTCTTTTAATGACTCTTTTTTTAATGCATCCTTCTTTTCATGCTTTTCATATGCTTTTATAATTCTTTGTACTAGCTCATGTCTTACTACATCTTTTTCTGAGAGATTATTAATTCCTATTCCTTTTATTTCTTTTAGAACTTCAGTAGCATGTAAAAGACCACTATATTTGTTCCCTGGAAGGTCTATTTGAGTTACATCTCCAGTAACGACAGCCTTTGATCCAAATCCTAATCTTGTAAGAAACATTTTCATCTGCTCTTTAGTAGTATTTTGGGCCTCATCTAATATAATAAATGAGTTATCAAGAGTCCTTCCTCTCATAAAAGCAAGGGGTGCTACCTCTATCATACCTTTTTCCATATATTTAGAGAACTTTTCAGGTCCCATGATATCAAATAGTGCATCATAAAGTGGTCTAAGATATGGGTCCACCTTATCTTTTAAATCCCCTGGAAGAAACCCCAGACTTTCTCCAGCCTCAACAGCAGGCCTCGTAAGGATGATTCTTGATATTTCCTCTCTTTTAAATGCCTTCACAGCCATTGCCACTGCGAGATATGTCTTTCCTGTCCCTGCTGGCCCTGTGCATATTGTAATGTCATTTTTCCTTATATTTTCTATATAAGAATTTTGCCCTATTGTCTTTGGCTTTATTGGATTACCCTTTGCAGAAATTACAACTATATCATCTGCAATATCAGAAAGCTTTGAATCTGATTTTTGAGAAACCAAATCAATTGAATAGCTAATTGTCTGAGGGTCAAGGCTTTCTCCTTTTTTTACAAGAGAAAGAAGATCTTTCATTAATTTTTCTGCTCTTTCTACTTGGGATATATCTCCTATTAATACCACATTTCCATCTCTAAGTACTATGTGTATGCCAAATTCTTCTTCTATTAATTTAATATTTTTATCAAAATTCCCAAAGAGTTCTCTTTGGAAATTTTCATCCATAATTTCTAATTTTCTCTGTTCTAGCAAACTAGAATCCTCCTTAAATTATAAATTCTTTTCTATAATTATACCACTTTTACCTTTAAATTAACTACCTTGCTTTTTAGAGAGAACTTATTTGTTTTAAATAGAGTACTATAGGGTAAAATAATTAAGGAAATAACAATATATATATAATTTTAGGAGGTCAAAATATGTCAATTTTAGGAAATTATCTACAAACTGGAGATTGGAAAGGCGAAAAGCACGTTCCAGTAATACACGCTCCTGAATCAGTACAGGCAAATGAATTAATTAATATCAAACTATCTATTGGAGACTCTATAGCTCATCCAAACACTCTTGAGCATCACATATCATGGTTTAAACTATATTACTTAGCAGAAGGAGCTAAGTTTCCTGTAGAGCTTGGAACTTATCATTTTATGGCTCATGGTGAAGCAGATATGTTTACAGAACCTGTAGTTACTACAAGTGTTAAACTTCCTAGCTCAGGAAAGCTTATAGCCCTTAGCTACTGTAATATTCACGGACTTTGGGAAAATTCCCAAGACATTAAAGTAATATAAAAAGGTAGGCCACTGGCCTGCCTTTCATTTTTATATCTATTTTTTAATTTTATTTTATGCTATAATTACGATATCATTAATTATAGGAGTGTGTTTATGTCAAATATTTTAGAAGTAGGTATGATAGTAGAGGGAAAAGTTATTCAAATTAAACCTTTTGGGGCTTTTATATCCCTTGGTGAAAACAAAAGGGGTTTAGTTCACATATCTCAAATATCCCACGACTACATAAAAGAGGTTGGTGACGCCCTTAAGGAAGGTGATACTGTAAAGGTAAAAATACTTTCTATCGAAGCGGAAACTGGAAAAATTTCACTTTCAATTAAAGATGCAAATCCTAAGCCTAAGGTTGAGAGAGAGCAAAGACCTTTTAAAGAAAAATCATTTGAACGACCAAACTCATCTGACAGAGATAAATCATTTAAAAAAGAACCAGAAAAATCTGGCACACTTGAAGATATGCTTAAGGATTGGACTAAACAATCAAATGACAGACAGGCAGATATAAATAGACGTCTAAAAAGATAAAAAGAGGGGAATCCCCTCTTTTTTTATTGTATATTTTCATGAATAGTTATAACCTTATTTTCTATAAAGAGATTCTCCTCGTGTGCTAATTTTCAGTATTTCTGATTTCGAGTCCTTCATTTTTTCAGCAAATCTTTCTGTTATTTCATAAACATCCTGAAAATGCATAGGAATAAATACCTTCGGAGAAACTTCTCTAATAAAATATTCTCCTCCGTAATAATATGCATCTTCTAGTCTAGGATCTACTGGAAAAAATGCAAAATCTATAACCTTACCTTTAAGTTTTGATACCTCTTTAAAATAATTATTTTTAGCTTCTTGTTTTTCTTTATCATTTTCGCCTTCCCAATGCCACCAATTGAGGTCTCCTGCATGAAAAATATTAAAATTCTCTACATTCACAAGAAAAGATATACCTTCGTCAGTTGAGCCAAATGTCTTTATATTTATATCTTTTATATTTACCTCTTCATCGTTTCCTAAATAAGTTATATTTTGAAAATTATCTAGCGGCTTTATATCATTTGAAAATATATAACTTATATTTTCTTTATTGAATGTAAATATCTCTTTATCATAATGATCATAATGGCCATGTGAGACAAATATATAAATATTTTTGTTGTCAGGTAGATCCTCTTTTTTAATCTGTCCGCAGTCTTTATATCTGTTTTTTTTGCAGTTGTCCCTAAAATAATCAAATATTAGTATGCTTTTTTCTAACTCTACATAAAAGCCGCTATGAAAGAGATATGTTATTTCTATCATTTCTTCACCCTTTCAATTTTCTATTTTCTAAGACTAAGAGGTTTGTCCAAAATTTCTTTTAGTATAATAGCCCTTCGCAGGTCATCTTTATCAGAGAAAAACTTTTCTTTTTCAGATTTACTTTCCCTTGAATAAGTGGATATTCTATTAATATCTTTCTCATTAGTGCTATAAATATTTTCATGAATATTTTTATTTTCCCTAGCATATACATCATTGTTCTGAGATATGCTTTTATTTTGAGTTAAAGTATTTGATTCTTTATACATTTCATCTCTTTGATTTTTCTGGATATTTCTACTTTTTATATTCTTTTTATTTTCTATTTTTGTTTTGTATTTTTGTTTTAACTCATTTGATTTAATGCCTTCATCTTTTGATGTCTGGGAACCCGTTTTGCGATTGTCCATTCCAATTTGGATAGACTCCTTGACATCTTCCATAAATGTCTTGATTTCAGATGGTCTTTCAGTTCTTTTCGGTTTTTTCTTGTTCTTCCCTCCAGATACAATAGATGAAATAATTAAAAAGATGATAATACCTATAATATTATCCATTTATTCACCCCTTAAGACTATCTTTTGGCTTTATCAGTATCATAGCTTGATTTATCTTTTCCTTCAACTGTAGCTATAGAATCTCTCATTTGCGTATCTGCCATTACATTTTTCATATTATAATAATCCATAACTCCAAGCTGTCCGTTTTTAAAGGCTTCTGAAATAGCTCTTGGTACTTCTGCCTCAGCTTCCACAACTTTTGCTTTCATTTCCACAACTTTGGCCTTCATCTCTTGCTCTTGTGCTATTGCCATAGCTCTTCTTTCTTCTGCTTTTGCCTGTGCAATCTTCTTATCAGCTTCTGCTTGATCTGTTTGAAGTTGAGCTCCTATATTCCTTCCGATATCTATATCAGCTATATCTATAGATAATATTTCAAAGGCTGTACCAGAATCAAGTCCTTTGTCAAGAACTGTTTTAGATATTTTGTCAGGATTTTCAAGTACTTCCTTATGGTTTACTGAGCTACCAACAGTTGTTACTACACCCTCTCCAACTCTGGCTATTATAGTTTCCTCTCCTGCTCCCCCTACTAGTCTTTCTATGTTTGCTCTAACTGTAACTCTTGCTCGTACCTTTACCTCAATACCATCTTTAGCAACTGCAGCTATTATAGGGGTCTCAATAACCTTAGGATTTACAGATACCTGAACAGCTTCAAGTACATCTCTACCTGCAAGGTCTATAGCTGCTGCCTGTTCAAATTCAAGATTGATGTTTGCCCTCTGAGCCGCAATCAGTGCATCAACCACAGAGTTCACATCTCCACCCGCAAGGTAGTGAGCCTCAAGTTTGTCAATAGAAAGCTTAAGACCTGCTTTTGTTGCTTTAATCATAGGATTAACTATTTTAATAGGTTGTACCCTTCTAAATCTCATACCCACAAGAGTCATTATAGAGACCTTTACTCCTGAAAAAAGAGCCGTAAGCCAAAGTCCAAGTGGTACAAAGCTTAAAAACATAGATAGAGCGAATATAATCAGTACAAATATAATAACAATAGATATTAAATTTGCAGTATCCATATACTATACACCTTCCTTTTCTTTTACAATTAATCTACTTCCTACTGAATTTAATACAATTACTTTTGTATCTTTTGAGATATACATGCCATTAGTTGTAGCATCATAAATTTGCCCATCTATTTCAATTTTTCCAGATGGTCTAAGATAAGTGAGTGATTTCCCCTCTCTTCCTATAAGTTCAATAACCTCTTTTGATGATACGAATCCCCCTTCCTTGTCCAAATTAGTGTCTAAAAATAAAGTTTTTGAAAGATTCCTCTTGGGAATATACTTTATAATCAAAGCAATCACAATTGTAGTGATTACAAGGGCTATAGATATGCTTAATATCGCCTGAGCAGCAGAGCTTGAAGCCATTACTATACTTCCAAATATAGCAATAATTCCTCCTATTCCAAATACCCCGAATCCTGGAATAAATACTTCTATCGTAAGAAGTACAATTCCTAAAAGAAAAATAAGAACTGCAAATGTGGTAGTACTTCCAGATAATATAGAACCCGCAAAAAACAGAGCAAAGCCTACGATTCCAATAAGTCCTCCTATCCCAAGTCCAGGGGTTATTACTTCTATAACAATTCCTATAAATGCAGCTGTTAGCAAGATTTGACTTACAACTGCTGAAGATATAAAGCCAATTATATTATCGGATGTCCTCTTTGATACAATTACTTCATTGACATTTTCATAACCTAAGCTCGCATATACATCAGCCCTGTTATTTGCAATCCCATCTATAAATTCTAATTCCATTGCTCTATTTGTAGTAAGGTTAAGTAGCCTTCCCTCATCCACTACTCCATCTATAGATATAGATGAATCAGCCATTGCAGCAACAAGCTGAGGATCTCTGCCTGTCCTTTCCGCCGTAGTCTCAAGAAGAGATCTCCAGTAGGAAAGAGTTTTTTCTGAGTTTGGTATAGGCTCAGCAGATCCTATTGTAGAAGCTGGCGCCATATAAAAATCATCAGCTGAAATACTAAGAAGTACTCCTGCAGATTCAGCTTTAGTATTGACAAAACTAGCTGTTCTTACTCTAGTTCCTAAAATTTCTCTGCTTATTGCCTCCGCTGAGTCTATCCTTCCTCCTAGTGTATCGATTTGAATTAGTATTAGATCCGCATTATTATTTTCAGCATCGTTTATTCCGTGTTTTAAGTAGTTTAACATCCCGGCATTAACTTCTGAATCAAGGGAAATTACATATATAGTTTCATTTGCTGCAAAAGCATTTCCTTGTAAAAGAAACATAATAAATAAAAATGTAATTATGATTTTTTTCATTTCCCACCTCTTATATTTGTTTTTATACAACTTGAATTTCCCTCTATATACCCGATTATACTATATAAAATCTTATTTTTAAACATTTCAGATAAATTGGCGCAAAATAAGACCGACTACATATTATTAATAATATAAGCCGGTCTCATTTCGAAACTTCATTTACTATTCTACTGTTTGTGAAACATTCATTCATTCTTACCTCTTTACTTTTTAACTTAAATCTTTTTAAGCTAAAACCTTTTATTTTGTTTCATTTAAGAAACTTTACTTGCTTTTGCTTCTTTTAAAACTCTTGCTTTGTTTTAAAACTTTTTACTTCTTTTTTAAAAGTAACATCTTTCTTAAAAAACATCTTAACAAATTGGCTTTAATAATTTGTTTGTTACTTTTTTAAATCTAAATCTCTAAATCTTTTCTTTGAAACAATTTGCAGTACTCTAATGATTTTTATTTCTAAAAATCATTTTGAATTCTCAAATGCATCCATTAACCTTAAATCTCAAACATTTTTCTTGCATCAGGTGAAAATAAAACTATAGTTTTGGTTTAACACTTAACTTCAATCTCATAACCTTTTAAAAACTTGTTACAGAATCTTTGTTAATGGTGTAAATCTAAACTTCTAACTTTATAATCTTAATCTTGATACTTAAATCTTGCTTAATACTTAAAACCTTGAAATACTCTTTGGATTACATTTAGAATTCTTTTAAGGGTATTGCTAAACAATAGAACCTCTATGAAGTTTCTTTATATCAAGAAGGATCGTCATCCTTCTTACTCTATATATACCATTTTAATGTACCTTTAAACAACTATTTAAAAATTTTTTTAAAATTTTTAAAATCAAATTCAGATTATCATTTATTATTGGTTTCTATTCTGAAATTTAAGGTATATATCTTATTGAAATATACCAAACAAGGAGCAGTGATATTTATGGATTACAACATATTAATAGGCGGTAAGGCAGGACAAGGAGTAGAGACGGCTGCAATACTGCTTACAGATATTATACACCAGGCTGGACTAAATATATTTTCTTCTAAAGATTATATGTCTCGAATAAGAGGAGGCCATAACTTTGTAACAATAAGATTTTCAGAAAAAGAAATTTACTCTCATTCCAATGACTATGACCTTATTATTTCTCTTGATACGAATACCCTTGATATCCATCTAAAGGATTTGAAAAAGGATGGATATATAATTCAAGGGTCAGATATTGATTTTTCATATCATAACTTACTGTCTTTAAATGCAAAGAAAATTTCTTCTGATGCTGGAAATCCAAGAGCCTATAATAGTGTGCTCCTAGGAGCTGCCACTAAATTTTTTAATCTTCCTATAGATTCCCTTGAAAATGTTTTTTCAAAACATTTTTCCTCTCTTATTATAAAACAGAATCTAGCAGCATTTATGGAAGGATATGATTCTTCAGTAAAAATTCATGATACCTTCATTTTCAAAAAAATTCCTAATAAAATACTTTCAAATTCAAATGAGAGTTTTGCAGCTGGATCTTATGCTGGTGGCCTTACTTTTTATAGTGCATATCCAATGACACCATCTACTTCAATAATGAAGTTTCTATCAGGGATTCAAAAAGAAGCAGGTATACTCGTGGAGCAGGCTGAGGATGAAATCTCTGCAATAAACATGGCAATTGGTGCTTCTTTTGCAGGTGCTAGAGCTATGACAGGGTCTTCTGGAGGTGGATTTTCTCTTATGGTAGAAGGTCTTGGTCTTAGCGGAATTACAGAGACCCCTCTAGTAATAGCCGAGGTACAAAGACCTGGCCCTGCTACCGGACTTTCTACTAGAACTGAACAAAGTGACTTACTCTTTACAGTTTTTGCATCTCAAGGAGAGTTTCCTAGGGTAGTTACTACTATAATAAATCATGAGGATGCATTTACAAAAGGAATCAGATCCTTAAATATTGCTGAAAAATATCAAATTCCAGTTATAGTTTTATCGGATCAGTATCTGGCGGATGCAGTGAAGACAACTACTGATTTCGATCTAGAAGAAATAGTTTTAGAGGATAGTATTCTAAGAGAAAAAGTAGAAGATTATAAGAGGTATGAATTCACAGAAAGCGGTATAAGCCCAAGGCTTATTCCTGGTTCAATAGATGGTATGACAGTGCTTTATGACAGTCATGAGCATAATGAAAAAGGAGAAATAGTAGAAGACTCCTTTACTAGAAATAAAATGATGGCTAAAAGAATGAATAAAGAGGCTCTAATTCTTGAAAATGAAATTATAGAGCCTGAATACTTCGGTCATAATGAACCAGAGTATGTCCTTGTAGGTTTTGGATCCACATGGGGTGCTTTAAGAGAGGTTGCTGAAATCTTTGAAGAAGAAAATTTAAAAATAGGCTCTCTAATTTTTTCAGATATCTGGCCCCTTCCAAGAAAAAAAATTGAAGAGTTAAATAGTCATAATCCAATATTTATAAATGTAGAGCAAAATTTTACAGGTCAACTTGCAAACCTAATATCAATGAAAACTTATATAAAATTTAGAAATAACATTCTAAAATATGATGGAAGACCTCTATCTGTAAAGGAAATCTACACTAAAGCAAAGGAGATAATATCATATGATTAATTATAAAAAAGACAAGCAAACTTCATGGTGCCCAGGGTGTGGAAACTTTCCTCTTCTCGATGCTTATACAGAGGCTCTTGAAGAGTTAGGACTTGAAAATGATCAAGTCGCAGTAATTTCAGGTATTGGACAAGCTGCAAAGATACCTCACTATATGAATGTTAATGGATTTCAAGGGCTACATGGTAGAGCTTTGCCTGTAGCTTTTGGGGTGAAAGCTGCCAATCCCAAGCTCACTGTTCTTGTAAACACTGGAGATGGTGATGGTTATGGAGAGGGTGGAAATCATTTTCTGCATGCTGTAAGAAGGAATATGGATATCACACACATAGTCCATGACAACCAAATATATGGGCTTACAAAAGGTCAGGGATCCCCTACTACAGCTATAGGTCAAACTACTACCCTTCAAACGAGTGGAGTAAAATCCTATCCCTTTAATCCTATGGCTGTGGCTTTATCTCTTGGTTGCACTTTTGTAGCAAGAGGTTATGTTGGAGACAAAGAAAGATTAAAGGAAATAATAAAGAAAGGAATTAAACATAAGGGCTATTCTCTAATTGATATTTTTCAGCCTTGTGTTACCTTCAATAAGGTAAATACCTATGCCTACTATAAGGAAAATACGTATTACTTGGATGAAACTCATGATGAAAAAGATAGAATGGCTGCTCTAAATATAGCTCTCCAAACTGAAGGAAAAATTCCCCTTGGAATACTCTATGACAATCCTAAAAATGATTTTCATGACTTTAATAATCATGTTTTAGAGGGTTTGGGTCAAGAAAAATACGATATTGAAAAAATTAAAAATATAATTCATAAAAAATTCTATTAATACCTTATGTATCAAAGCTTTAAGACTTCCTATAGTATAGACAATAGGTGGTCTTAAAGCTAAAATTCATCTCTTATAAATACAAATTTATCTAATGTAGACCTTTCCTCCGAGTACATATAACCCTCATAATCAAACTCTTTTAAATCCTCTGGGTTATCAATTTTGTTGTTCATAATATATCTAGCCATCATTCCTCTTGCCCTTTTTCCATAGAGAGTTATAAATTTATACTCTCCCCTTAGAGAATCCAAAAACTCTATATCTATCCATTTGCTATAATTTTTAGCTGAATTTATAGCAGCTGAATATTCCTTTGATGAAAGATTTATAATAATTTCCCCAGTAGCTTTCATTTCTTTTTTTAACTCTTTTTTTAATATTTCATTCCAATAAACATCCAGCTTTTTATTATTTATAAATTTATATCCCATTTCCATTCTATAAGGCTTTATTTCATCTAAGGGCTTTAGTATGCCATATATCCCTGAAATTATTCTAATATGCTTTTGTCCAAAATCTAAATCCTCTTTACTAAGAAGCTCTGCTTTAAGACCACTATAAACATCCCCCTTGTATGCATAAATAGCTGGTGATTTTATATTAGTGTTTACAAAATCAATATACCTTTGAAAATTAAGCTCTGCTAGTTTGTTGCTAACACCCATCATTTCCTGCATGCCTTCATATCCTAAATCCAATATTTTATTTGCAAGATAATTTGCTTCATCCTCAAAAATCGGTTTAGAAGGCTTTATTTTATGCCCTTTATCATCAAAGCTCATAGTTTTACTTGAATTAATAAATGTAATCATTTTTTCCACATCCTTTTTTAAGCTTTGTTTTTGTTTTTATTACCTAAAATACAATCAAAAATAAGGTTTTGGAAACCTTTAGTTTCCAAAACCTTATTTTAATTTTTTTAAGTTTAGTTATTTAAGATTTCTAGCAAAGTGACATGCCACAAATCTTTCTGGCTCAATTTCTCTAAGCTCTGGAGACTGATTCAGACAAATATCTTGTCTATGTCTACATCTTCCATAGAATCTACAACCTTCTGGAGGGTTAATAGGACTTGGAACATCTCCTTCAAGTATTATCTTTTCCTTGTGAACCTCAAGAGAAGGAACTGGAATTGCAGATAATAAAGCTTGAGTATAAGGGTGAAGTGGATCCTTGAACATAGAGTTGTAATCTGACATCTCTACTATTTTTCCAAGGTACATTACCGCTATTCTGCTACTAACGTGCTTAACAACACTAAGGTCATGAGATATAAACAGATATGTAAGTCCAAATTCATCCTGAAGATCTGCCATCAGATTTAATATCTGTGCCTGTATAGAAACGTCTAGTGCTGATACAGGCTCATCCTGAACTATAAACTTTGGATTAAGAGCAAGGGCTCTAGCTATACCAATCCTTTGTCTTCTTCCTCCATCAAGTTCGTGAGGGTAAGTATTGATTAGTCTTTGTGCAAGACCAACTGTATCCATAAGCTCTTTTACTTTTTTATTCATATCAGCTTTATTGTTATATACTTTATTTACAATAAGTGGCTCTGCTATTATTTCAGAAAGACTTAATCTTGGATTAAGGGATGCAAATGGATCTTGGAATACAATTTGCATTTGCTTTCTCATATCTCTCATACCTGCAGAGTTCAGCTTAAGAATATCATTTCCTTCAAATAATACCTCTCCAGCAGTCGCTTCTAAAAGTCTTAGAAGTACTCTTCCTGTAGTTGATTTTCCACACCCTGATTCTCCAACAAGACCAAGGGTTTCTCCTTTATTTATATAAAAGTTTACATCATCTACAGCATGAAGAAGACCTTTTTTAGTGTTAAAATATTTTTTAAGATTTTTTACTTCTATCAATTTTTCAGCCATATTATTCACCTGCCTGATCTTTATTGTCTACATTTTCATATAAGAAACAGTTAACAAAGTGTCCTTCACTTACCTCAGTCCTCTGTGGAATCTGCTTAGAACAGATAGGCATAGCCTTTGGACATCTTGGATGGAATGCACATCCTGAAGGAAGGTTTGTAGGGTCAGGCATTAGACCTTTAATAGGTTTTAGTCTTGTTTCGTCTTCCTCTATATTCGGAATGGAATTAAATAGTCCCACAGTATACGGATGCTTAGGAGATGTGAATAGATTGTATTTATTTGTATACTCCACAACATTTCCTGCATACATTATAGCAACTTTATCACACACCTCTGCAACTATACCAAGGTCATGAGTAATCATTATCATAGATGTATTAAACTCTTTTTTCAGTCTATTCATAAGAGTGATTACCTGAGCCTGAATTGTAACATCAAGAGCTGTAGTAGGCTCATCTGCTATAAGAAGCTCTGGATTACACGCTAGAGCAATCGCTATTACAACCCTTTGCTTCATTCCTCCACTAAACTGATGCGGGAAATCCTTTGATCTAGCTCCTGGGATTCCAACAGTTTCTAGCATTTCCTCTGCTTTAACCATTGCCTGTGCATTGTTTACATTTTGATGAAGTTTTATAACCTCAGCAATTTGCTCTCCAACTGTAAGTACTGGATTAAGAGAAGTCATAGGATCCTGAAATATCATGGAAATTTTATTTCCTCTGATTTTTCTAAGTTCTGATTGAGATTTTTTTAGAAGGTCTTCACCATCATATATTATTTCTCCACTTACAATTTTTCCAGGAGGAGTTTGAATTAGTTGCATAATCCCAAGAGCCGTAGTAGTCTTTCCAGCTCCTGTCTCTCCAACGATTCCTAAAGTCTCTCCCTTTGCTATTTCAAAAGTCATGTCGTTTACAGCTTTTACTGTACCTTCATGAGATATATAGTGTATATTTAAGTCTTTAACTTCAAGTAACATACTCATATTAGTTTCCTCCCATCTTAATTCTTAAGTCTTGGATCAAGAGCATCTCTTAACCCGTCACCTAGTAGGTTTAGCCCGAAGATGGTGATCATTATAGCTAGTCCAGGGAAAGCTGTCATATGAGGATAATCTCTTATAAACTGTCTTCCTGAAGATAGCATAGCTCCCCATTCTGGAGTTGGAGGCTGAATACCAAGCCCTATAAAGCTTAGACCTGCAGCCGAAAGTATCGCTCCTGCAACACCTAATGTCGCCTGAACTATTATTGGAGCCATTGAATTTGGTATTATATGTCTTCCTATTATTCTAACATCATTTGCTCCTACTGCTCTTGCAGCTTCTACAAACTCTTGGTCTTTTAATGTAAGTACAGAAGCTCTTACTATTCTCGAATAAGAAGGTATACTTGAGATACCAACTGCAATCATTACGTTTGAAAGTCCAGGCCCGAGAGCTGCAACGATTGATATGGCAAGAAGAATAGACGGAATAGCAAGAAGTATATCCATCATTCTCATTATAAAGTTGTCAAGTTTTCCTCCATAGTACCCTGCTATTGCTCCAAGAATTCCACCAGTTATCATAGCTATACCAACAGCTATAAATCCAACTTGAAGAGATATTCTAGAGCCGTGTACAACCCTGCTAAATATATCTCTACCAAAGTTATCAGTACCAAACCAATGATTACTATTTGGTGTTTGAAGAGCATTCATAAGATTTTGGTCGTCTATTCCAAATGGAGCAACAATATCTGCAAGCAAAGCACTTAGTATAAGTACTATTATAATTCCTAGTCCCACCATTGCCGATTTATTTTGTCTTAGTCTTCTCCATACCTCAAGCCACTGACTTCTCTTTTTTGCATTTTCGGCAACGTTTTCCTTTTGTATATCTACTTTTTTACTATCTGTCGTCATCGATGAACCTCCTTACTTGTACTGTGATCTTATTCTAGGATCTACGAAGGCATATAAAATATCAACTATTAAGTTTACAAAACTAAACGTTACAGCAATAAATAATACGCCTCCCTGTACTACCGGAAAATCTCTAGATCTTATGGAATCAACCATTAGTCTACCAACACCTGGTACTGCAAATATAGATTCTGTTAATACTGCTCCCCCAAGTAAGTATCCAAACTGAAGTCCAATTACCGTAATTATAGGTATAAGCGCATTTTTAAGGGCATGTCTGTTTATTACCTTAGACTCTACTTGACCTTTAGCCCTTGCAGTTCTTATGTAATCCTGTCTTATTACTTCCAGCATACTGGATCTTGTCATTCTTGTGATTATCGCTGCTGTACTTGTCCCTATAGTAAGTGCTGGAAGCACCATATGGGCGGGTGTATTAAATCCAGATGAAGGAAGCCATCCCAGATATACTGAAAAAACTAGAATCATCATAAGTCCCTGCCAGAAGTTTGGCATCGATACACCAAGTAGAGCAACTACCATTGCAACATTGTCAAATAATGAATACTGCTTTGTTGCAGATATTATTCCAGTAGGAATTCCTATTATAACAGCTACCATGATTCCTAATGCCGCAAGTTTAAGAGTTGAAGGAAATCTTGTCATAATCAGCTCTAAAACAGGCCTGTTGGTAGTATACGATCTACCTATATCTTGATGAACAACTGCATTCTTAACATATCTTCCAAATTGTACTAAAAACGGATCATCAAGACCCAATTCTGCTCTAAGCCTTATCACGTCTGCCTCAGCAGCCGCTTCCCCAAGCATAATTCTTGCTGGATCTCCAGGAGTAAAATACATCATGGTAAATATTATAAAAGTAACTCCTAAGATTACAGGAATGAGCATTAGTAATCTTCTAAGTATGTACTTATGCATAACTAGCCTCCTTTGAAAATGACATCCACAGTAATAATGTAGGGCTTAAATCACCCTACATTATTATGTGAAATAGGTTTTTTATAAAACTTTTTAAACTAGATTATTAAAATTTAAATTATTCGAAGTATACTGTGAATATTTTATGGTGTCCTGCTGGATGTTGCTGGAACCCTTTAACGTTTGATCTAACTCCAGCTAAGTCTTCCCCAGCCCATGTAAATATCCATGGAGCTTCGTCTCTTATTATTTGCTGTACTTCCATATACGCTTCTTCTCTTACGTCAGGATCTACAGATTTTCTTCCTATATCAAGAAGCTCATCAACTCTTGCATTAGAGTAGAATGTTCTGTTTCCTGCAGCTCCATGCTGTGAAGAGTGGAATAAAGGATATAGTCCGTAATCTGGATCTCCAGTTACAGTAACCCATCCAAGTATGAACATATCATGCTCACCAGCTGCTGTTCCATCTAGGTAAGATCCCCACTCAACAACTTGTACTTCTGCGTTTATATTTACGGCTTTAAGCTGATTTTGTACTATTTCTGCGATATCCATTCTTTGCTGGTTATCGTTAGTCCAGATTGTTGTTGAGAAACCATCAGCAAGTCCTGCTTCTGCAAGAAGTTCTTTAGCTTTTTCAACATCATATCCGTATCCTTCTAGGTCTTGATTTGAAGCCCATACGTTTGGTCCAAGAACACCTTTAGCTGGTGATCCAACACCTTTGTATACAGCGTTAACTATAGACTCCATATCAAGAGCATAGTTTATTGCTTGACGTACTCTTACATCATCATAAGGTGCTTTTGCAGCGTTGAATCCAATATATGATGTAGCAAGGTTTGGACTTCTTTGAAGAACTAAATCAGAGTTTGACTCTACTCTTTCTACGTCTGTAGGAGCTATATCATAAGCGATATCTATTCCACCAGTTTCAAGTTCTATAGTTCTGTTTGTGTTTTCTGGTATATTTCTAAAAATTACTCTTTCAATAGCTGGAGCATCTCCATGGAACTCGTCAAATCTAACAAGCTCTATGCTATCTCCACTCATCCACTTGTCAAATTTGTATGGTCCAGTTCCAACTGGGTTTTGTCCATAGTCTTCTCCAAACTCTTCTACTGCAGTTTGATTAAGCATACCAGTAGCTGTATGAGCAAGATGTGATAAAAGTGGAGCAAATGGCTCAGAAGTTGCTATTCTTATTGTGTAGTCATCAACTACCTCGATTGCATCTCCATTAATAGAACCAACTATATGTCCTATTTGAGCTGAATCTAAAGCTCTAAGTAATGTAAACTTAACATCTTCAGCAGTAAAGTCTTCTCCATTGTGGAATTTAACTCCCTGCTTTAGTTTAAATTCAAATGTAAGGTCATCAACTTGCTCCCAAGATTCAGCAAGCCCAGGTTGAAGTTCCATACTTTCATTTTGATTTACTAGAGTTTCATATATTTGCTTAGAAACTCTTGAAGAAGGTTGATCATTTGTTGCATGAGGGTCAAGTGAAACTGCATCTGCCCCTTGTCCTACGATTAAAACGTCTTTTGTTGCAGCTGGTGTTTCTTCTCCTCCAGTTGATGGTGCAGGCTCATCTCCGCCATTACCACATCCTACAGCAATAAGTGCTACCATTAGGATCAAACTAAGTAGTAAGGTTATTTTTTTGTTTTTCATTTCATTTCTCCCTTCCATATTTTGTTATATTCAAACTTCATCTTAGTGAAGAGGAAGCTTAAACCAATTTTTACAAGGACAATATAACGACGTATTGAAAAATCATAATGAATTAAATTTTCCAAATATATTAAATATACTTTCTATTGCCTTGATTAATATCAATTATATATTATTTTTGTGAGACACACAACAAAATTATTATGTATGTTTCCAATAATCCCTCTATATAAAATTTTCAGTTTATTCATAAGTATGCTTAAAATATTAAATGAAAACAAATATCTTTTACTAAATATAAGCTATTCAAAGGTTTTCAATCTCTAGCTTTGAAAGAATATTTAAATTATTAAAAGCTATGAAATTTTTTATACATACTAACGAATAATTATTTTATAAAAATTCACTTTAGCATAAAGTAAAATTTATATATATTTCCAAAATTCTGTTAATTTCTATATAAATTTCTTTTATATACAATACTTCTGTTTTCAGTTTTTTAACATAATTTTATTTTCTTACCTAATTTCAATACTATTAATTGGGGTATTTGTTTATAATAATCTTAGAATAAAATTTAAGGAGGAATTAAATTGAGATTAAAAGTTGATATTATAGGTCTTATTCTAATAGCAATCGGTTTAATTATGCTATTCAATTATTTAGGTTATACAGATATCAGGGTTATGGATATCTTATTCTCTTATTGGCCCCTTATCCTCATTTATATCGGAATTAAAATGCTATTTGATAGAAGCAGCAAATCTGAGATTATAATTGGTGCACTTTTATGCTTCTTAGGACTTGGACTTCTTGGAGACAACCTAAATGTCTTTAGATTCGATATTGGTTATTTTATAGGGCTTATTTGGCCTATAGCTATGATTTTAATCGGTTTATCACTTATGTATAATCCAAAGCAAAAGAAAAAAGGTTCTGATTATAGTAAGGAAAGCTATAAAGGAGATATTCCTGAAAATGACACAATTCTCAATACAAAGACTGAAAATCTTGATAGTTATAATAAAGTAAATAAAAGCCCTAAGATAAAAGTAAATCTTACAAAGGATAGTGATTATGATGGCGATTATGAAACTGAATCTTCATTTAAAGAGATTCACACAGTATTATACGATTCTTTCGAGGAATTATGGGATATTAAAGACGGATCTTATACTGCCTTTATGGGAGGAGTAGAGCTTGATATATCCAAGGCAAAATTTTTAAAAGAAGAGGTTAATATAAATCTTACGGCAGTAATGGGAGGGATTGAAATACTCGTTCCAAGGGATGTTACAATTCACTGCAAGGGAACTGCTGTTTTAGGAGGGCTGGAATTTATCGGAAAGGAAAGTGGAGGAGTATTCTCTAATCTTACTGGAGACTACATCCCCCAAATCAAATCTAAAGGAACCATATTTTTTAACTGTAATGTTCTAATGGGTGAAATAACTATAAATTTTAAGTAGACTAAACTTCAACATCCTTATAATCTATAAATAAAGCAGATATAAAAGAAAGTATTCCAAAGACCAATATTGAAATAAACGCTTTTTCTATTCCTATTCCTTGTTGAATAAAGAATGCTATTAAAAAATTTACAATTCCACTTCCTAAAAATTCCATCATGTTAGCAGTAGAGGTGGCTATTCCGGAATTTTTTAGGAAGTTAACATCTTTAATTACAGTAAAGGTTAAGATATGAAACATTATAGCTGCACCCATCAAAAAGAATAATAAAGGAATTTGCTCTATAGGCGGTCTTCCCTTCATTATGATGAGTACATAAAACCAAAGTATCGTATAAAATCCTGTTGACAAAAGAAGATTTGCCTTATAGTTCCCTTTTAAAAATCTGTCCATCAAAGAAACAAATGGAGCTCCAGCTATGAATCCAAAGGTAAAGAAAGAAACAAATTCTGCTGCATTTACCTTGTCTACTCCATAGATGCTTGTGATATAATTAACTCCCCAAAGTCCCATAATAGATGTCATTGTGGATATAAAGAAGAACATAACCATTAAAGGAGGGTATGTTCTTTTATTTTTAAATACTTCTTTCAATGACTCAGAAATTTTTGAAGTTTTGTTTTCCTTTGCCTCTGCTTGTTTATCTTTTACAAAAATAAACATAATTCCTAAGGATACTAGATTCAAGATTGTAATCACGTGCAAAGAAGTATTAGCTCCTACTCTTGAAATCATATAAGCAAGAGGAAGTGTTCCTGCAAACATCCCTATATTGGATATAAATGCCATAAGAGATGATAATTGAGAAAAGTACTTCCTTTTAAACCAAAGAGTCTGAACTTTCATTATAGATATTACCGCCATAGAAGTACCAAGTCCTATAAAAAACCTTGATATCCATCCAATTAAAAAGCTATCTGTAACTGTAAATAAAAATGAAGATATAGTAGTCAAGGTTGCTCCAAATAAATTTAACTTTCTAACTCCCACTTTGTCAATTAATATACCTGATGGAATCTGAAAGATAGCATATCCATAAAAAACAGCAGATGCCATAAATGAAAGTCCTACAATATCAATTTCAAATTTTGACATGATATAGTCTGGCATTACACCTATATAAAGCCTCTGAACAAATACCATTATCATATTTATTACTAGTGATGCCCAAATGAAAAGTCCATCCTTATTTTCCTTTAATCTGTCTTTAAAGGTTTTTTCATAAATTTCATATTTTAATGTTTCCCCCAAAGAAATCCCTCCATTAGAAAAAGAGGCCTTTGGCCTCTTTGTATGTGTTTAATTAAGGATTTGTTTCGCGATTTCATTTATTCTTTTTCCGTCAGCCTTACCTTTTACCTTAGGCATGACAACACCCATGATTTTTCCCATATCTTTCATGGTAGTAGCACCAACTTGATTGATTGTTTCGCTAACAATAGCATGAAGTTCTTCATCTGTAAGCTGCTCAGGAAGATACCCCATTAAGATAGAAATCTCTTTTTCTGTTTCATCAACAAGATCATCTCTTTGCAGTTTTTTGAACTCTTCAAGAGCATCTTTTCTTTGCTTTAACTGCTTAGAGATTACATCCAATATATCATCGTCAGAAAGCTCGACTCTTTCATCCACTTCCTTTTGCTTTATGGCGGAGCGAACAAGAGTAACAACAGATTTTCTCACCTGATCTTTGTTCTTCATGGATTCTTTAAGGTCATTCATCAACGTGTCCTTAAGAGTCATGTATTTCACCTCGATTAATTATCTTTTCTTTTTTCTAGCTGCTTCAGACTTTTTCTTTCTCTTAACGCTAGGCTTATCATAATGTTCTCTTTTTCTAACTTCTGACATAACTCCTGAAAGAGCGCACTGACGCTTAAATCTCTTAAGAGCACTGTCTATAGTCTCATTGTCTTTAATCTTAACTTCTGTTGCCATTCCTTATCCCTCCCCTCCACTACTAACACTGGTACGATAATATGGAGTAGTCAATCTTTTATGTTGGCTGGGTGCTAACACTAAATTATTATAAACTGAAATGATGATTAATTCAAGTATTTTTTAACCTGGAGGCCATTTCATGTTTCTTCCACCTAAAAGATGTACATGAAGATGGTATACAGTTTGTCCACCTTCTTCATTACAATTATTTACAAGCCTAAATCCACTCTTTTCTATTCCTTCTTTTTCAGCAATATGTTGAGCTGCTTTAATCAGCTCATTTGAAACATTAGAGCTTGTATCTACATCCATAATAGTTGCTATATGCTTTTTAGGTATTATAACAATGTGAACCGGAGCTTCTGGATTAATATCCCTAAAAGCAAAAACATATTCGTTTTCATATACTTTTTTAGATGGAATATCCCCGTTTACTATTGAACAAAAAATGCAATCTCCCACAATTACTCCTCCTTTTAGCTGTTAATATTTGATAGCTCTCCTATTACAAACTCATCAGTGGACTCAGTTAATTTAACCTTTAGTATCTTCCCTTGTACATCTTCCTCTGACTTAACCCACACTTTTATATAGTTTTTAGTATGTCCTTCGTATCCTTCTTTACTATGGCTTTCAAATAGTACTTCTACTTCTTCTCCTAAAAACCTTTTTTCAAAAGCTCTTTTATTTTCTTTTCCTAAATTTATAAGAGCTTCACTTCGTTCGTTTTTTTCCTGTGGACTTACCTGGTCTTTCATTAGAGCGGCCTTCGTACCTTCTCTTGGAGAATACTTGAATATATGAGCATCATAAAGATTTATTTCCTTTAAAAATCTTAAAGTTTCATTGAATTCATCTTCTGTCTCTGACGGAAACCCTACTATTACATCTGTAGTTATGGCTGCATCAGGATATATATTTCTTATCATATCAACAGCACTCTTATACATTTTTGTGTCATATCTTCTATTCATTCTCTTTAGAGTTTCATCACAGCCACTTTGAAGTGAAAGATGAAAATGCGGACAAAACTGCTCAACCTTGAAAATTCCTTCAAGAAATTCCTTCGTAATTATAAGAGGTTCCACTGAGCTTGTCCTTATTCTTTTTACATTTTCTATCTTTCCAATTTCCGTAATTACATCCAGTAAGCTGTTTTTTTCATTTAAGTCTTTACCATAGGATGCAACATGTATGCCTGTTAGAACTATCTCACTAAAGCCTTTTTCAGAAAGCTCTTTTACCTCTTTAATTATATCTTCAAGTTTTCTGCTTCTTACTGGACCTCTTGTATAAGGTATAATACAGTAGCTACAGAACCTATCGCATCCCTCTTGAATTTTTAAAAATGCTCTAGTTTTTCCTTTTAGGTTTGAAAGAGATAGATCTTCAAATTCTCTTTGCTTCATTATATCTATTACTTCTACGACTTTTTCTATACCTGTAAGCTTTTCAACCTCAGAAACTATTTTATTTCTGTCGCTTGTTCCCATTACAAGATTTACTCCATCTATGGATATAATCTCATCTGGAGATTTTTGGGAATAGCATCCCACTACAGCCATCACTGATTCAGGGTTTATTTTTTTCGCCCTTCTTATCATTTGTCTGGATTTTTTGTCTGACATAGCAGTAACTGTGCATGTATTTATCACATACACATCAGAAAATTCATCAAATTCTCCGATTTCATAACCTCTATCCTTAAAAAGCTCTATCATTGCATCTGTCTCATATTGATTGACTTTGCACCCTAGAGTATACATGCTGACTATTTTTTTTCTATTGTATATTTTTTCAAATTCCCTTGAATCTAGGGTTAAATCCACCCTTTGGTTTATCATTATTACCTCCAAAAACTGATACACAATTAGATTAATTAAATTCATTTGATATGATTGCAAGAGCGGCAATCGCTGCTGTTTCCGTCCTTAAAATTCTATTTCCAAGAGAAAGGACGGATATATCTAGCTCCTCAATCTCCTTTATTTCCTCAGGTGCGAATCCCCCTTCAGGCCCTATTATAACTCCTATGGACTTTACAGTGGATAAATCCCGTTCACTTAGAAAAGATTTCAGGCTAACATCTCTATGATTTTCATAAAAGACTATATTTAAATCATTTTTTTTGATACTTTCTTTAAAAGCTTTAAAAGAGCATGAAGCTTCAACAACTGGAATCTGTGTCCTCTTGCTTTGCTTTGAAGCTTCATAAGCTACTCTATTTAGCCTCTGAAGCTTCTTATCCTCTTTTTCCCCTTTTATTTCTGCAACGCATCTTTTAAAGCTTACAGGAATTATTGACCTAATGCCAAGCTCCGTAGCTTTTTGGACAATTGTATCAAGCTTTTGACCTTTGGGTATTCCCTGATAGAGGTTAATATCTACAGGAAGCTCTCTTGATATATTCACTTCTTCAATTAGATTAAACCCTATAGAATCTTTGTCTACAGTTTCTATTTCTGCAATATATTCAATATGATTTTTATCAACAATTTCTATTTTATTTCCTTGTTTTAGCCTTAAAACTTTGGAAATATGTTTTACATCATCCTTATTATCTATGATATTTGAAAGTTTTGCATACTTATCAATGAAAAATCTATCCATTAGACTACCGCCTTAATTATAATACTCTAGATGTAATACATGCCCATTCGCCCATTTTATTTACATCTATTATTTCAAAGCCTTTTTCTATTATTGCTTGTTTTACATCTTCAAGTCTGGAAAGTATAATACCTGATGATATAAAGATACCTCCAGATTTTACAAATTTATCTACATCATCTGAAAGAGCTATAATTATATCAGCAATTATATTTGCAACTAGTATATCGCTTTTTTCATGAATTACATCTGTAAGGTTTCCATGTCTTATCTCTACAAATGCCGATAGATTGTTTTGCTCTACATTTTCCTTGGAAACCCTTACAGCCATAGGGTCTAAATCTACCCCTACTACATTTTCCGCTCCAAGCTTTGCTGCAGCAATAGATAGTATGCCGCTTCCACAGCCAATATCAAGTACAGTGTTTTCTCCTGTTACATATTTTTCAAGCTCTATAATACACATATTTGTAGTTTCATGAGTTCCTGTTCCAAATGCCATTCCAGGGTCAAGGTCTATGACAATCTCGTTTAATGAAGCTTCATAATCTTCCCATGTAGGCTTTATAACAATGCTATTTGATACTTTTATAGGCTTATAGTATTTTTTCCAAGCATTTTCCCAATCTTCCTGATTAACTTCTTCAATTTCTACAAGAGCATCCCCTATATCAATTCCATACTGAGAAAGGTTTTTCACCCCTTCTCTTATTATTTCTATTTTAGAGATAATACTCAAATCTTCTTCAGATAAATATGCCTTTACAATAGCGCCTTCATATCCATTGATAAATACATCTTCCTCTATATAGTCCCAGGAAAGCTCGTCCTTTTCTTGAAAAATGAAGTCTTTGGGATCTTCAATAACTACCCCTTGGGCTCCTACCTCATAAAATATGTTACTAACAGCTTCTACAGCCTCTGTTGTAGTTTTAACTTTTATTTCCGTCCACTTCATATTAAACCTCCTGAAACAATATATTAGTTTCCCATTATATATTATAGAACTTAAAAAAACCAGCTGTCAAAAAAGATTTAACCTAAAATTATTTAGGTTAAATCTTTTCCTTATTGTTACTTAAATATATTTTTTACCTTTTCAAAAAAATTCTTGCTCTGCTCGTTTATTTCTTCTCCACTTTGTTTTGCAAAATCTCTTAATATGTCCTTTTGCTTATCAGATAATTTTTTTGGCACCTCTACATTTATCTTAATAAGCTGATCTCCTCTTTGAGCAGTTCTTAAGTAAGGTATTCCTTTTCCTCTAAGTCTAAATACCGTACCGCTTTGTGTTCCTTCCGGAATCTTGTATTTTACTTTTCCATCAAGGGTAGGTACCTCTACTTCATCTCCAAGAGCTGCTTGTACAAAGGTAATCGGCATCTCCATCATTACTGTATACCCTTCTCTTACAAATAATGGATGAGGCTCTACATCCACAACTATATAAAGATCTCCTCTTGGTCCACCTTTTGACCCAAGTTGTCCTTCGCCTGACATCTTTATAGTTGCTCCATCATCTATCCCAGCAGGTATTCTTACATTGATTTTTTTAGATTTTCTAATCTTCCCTTGTCCATGACACTTTTCACATTTTTCTTCTATTATAGTACCGCTTCCATGACAAGTAGGACATTCTGCAACATTTATCATATTACCAAAAGGCGTCCTAGTTGCCTGTCTTATTTCTCCAGTACCGTTACATGTAGAGCAGGTCTTTGAGGATGTCCCTGGTTTCGCTCCAGAGCCACTACATACACTACATTCCTCTTCTCTTTGAATTGTTATCTCTCTTTCTACTCCAAATGCAGCTTCTTCAAATTTAAGATCCATTCTAAGTTTGATATCACTGCCTTTTCTTGGACCATTTCGTCTTGTTTGTCTTCCTCCAAAGGAGCCTCCAAATATATCCCCAAACATATCTCCAAAGATATCTTCAAAGCCTCCACCCGAGAATCCACCTTGACCAAATCCTCCTCCTGAAAAACCAGCATGACCGAACTGGTCGTAGGTTCTTCTTTTTTGAGGGTCAGAAAGAACTTCATAAGCCTCGCTTATTTCTTTAAATTTATCTTCTGAGCTTTTATCTCCTTGATTTTTGTCAGGATGATACTGCATTGCCATTTTTCTATATGCCTTTTTGATTTCCTGTTCAGATGCGTCTTTCCCTAAACCTAAGACTTCATAGTAATCCCTTTTTTCCACTATTTCACCACCTATATTAATTAAACAACTCTTCACTTTTATATAGTAAGTATACTAATAGTTAAAGCGAATCTTCCTTTATTCACAATAATAGCTTGCATAAAGCAAGCTATTATTTAATCTCTAATGTTTAGTTTATTGTTTTTATTTGTCTTCGTCAACAACTTCATAATCCGCATCCACAACATCATCATCTTGAGAAGAATCAGATTGTCCTTCTTGACCTTGGGATTGCTTAGCCGCTTCCTCATACATTTTTTGAGATATAGGATGGATGGAGTTCATAACTTTTTCTATTTCAGCTTTTATTTCTTCTGCAGTAGCGTCCTGCTTGTCTTTAACTGTTTTAAGTCCTGCTATTGCATCCTCTACAGCCTTTTTCTCATTTTCACTTACCTTATCTCCAATTTCTGATAAAGTCTTTTCAGTTTGATAAATAGTAGATTCTGCATTATTAAGAGCTTCCATTTTTTCCTTTTTCTTTTTATCTTCTTCCGCATGAAGTTCCGCTTCTTTTACTTTTTTCTCTATTTCTTCTTCAGATAAATGAGTAGTAGATGTAATAGTAATCTTTTGCTCTTTTCCTGTTCCTAAGTCCTTTGCCGTAACGTGAACGATACCGTTTGAATCTATATCAAAAGTAACTTCTATTTGAGGGATTCCTCTAGGAGCAGCTGGTATATCAGTAAGCTGAAAACGTCCTAATGTTACGTTGTCAGGCGCCATAGCTCTTTCTCCTTGAAGTACATGTATATCAACTGCAGTCTGATTGTCTGCTGCTGTAGAGAAAGTCTGTGATTTTCTAGTTGGTATAGTGGTATTTCTTTCTATTATTTTTGTAAATACCCCTCCTAATGTTTCAATTCCTAGGGAAAGTGGAGTTACATCAAGAAGTAGTACGTCTTTAACGTCTCCAGAAAGCACACCTGCCTGTATTGCAGCTCCTATAGCCACACACTCGTCAGGGTTTATTCCCTTATGAGGGTCTTTTCCTGTAAACTTCTTAATAGCTTCTTGTACTGCAGGGATTCTTGTTGAACCTCCTACAAGTATTACCTTGTCTATTTCTGAAACAGAAAGACCTGAATCAGCTAGAGCTTTTCTTGTTGGCTCCATTGTTTTTTCTACTAAAGAAGCAGTAAGTTCATTGAACTTAGCTCTTGATATATCCATGTTAAGGTGTTTTGGCCCTTCTGCTGTAGCTGTAATAAATGGAAGATTTACATTTGTAGTAAGGGTTGAAGAAAGTTCTTTTTTAGCTTTTTCTGCAGCATCCTTAAGTCTTTGAAGACTCATTTTGTCTTTTCTTAAGTCTACTCCCTCAGTCTTTTTGAATTCATCAGCCATATAGTTTGTAAGAACTTCATCAAAGTCATCTCCGCCAAGAAGGTTGTTTCCACTTGTGGAAAGTACTTCAAATGTACCGTCTCCTATTTCAAGTATTGAAACGTCAAAAGTTCCTCCACCAAGGTCAAATACAAGTATTTTTTCTTCGTGATCAGTCTTGTCAAGACCATATGCTAAAGATGCTGCCGTTGGCTCGTTGATTATTCTTTTAACATTAAGCCCTGCTATTCTACCTGCGTCTTTAGTTGCTTGTCTTTGAGCATCTGTAAAATATGCAGGTACTGTAATTACAGCTTCTGTAACAGTGTCTCCAAGATATGCCTCTGCATCAGCCTTTAGCTTTTGAAGAATTATAGCAGAAATCTCCTGAGGAGAGTAATCCTTTCCATCTATATGAACTTTATGGTCTCTTCCCATTTCTCTTTTTATAGAAGATATTGTTCTATCTGGGTTTGTAACAGATTGTCTCTTTGCAGGCTCTCCTACGATTCTTTCTCCGTCTTTTGAGAATGCAACTACAGATGGAGTTGTTCTCATACCCTCTGCATTTGTAATTACTACAGGCTCTCCACCTTCAAGCACTGCTACACATGAGTTTGTTGTTCCTAAATCTATTCCTATAGTTTTTGCCATTTTATAATCCTCCTAAATTTATATGTTTAATTTATATTATTTGCAAACTTTTACCATCGCTGGTCTTATTACTTTATTTTTAAGCTTGTACCCTTTTTGCAGGACTTCCATTACACAGCCTGGCTTTTCTCCATCTTCCTGCATTACTGCATGATGAATATTCGGATCAAATTCTTCATCTAAAGCTTCAATCTCTTGAAGTCCAAATTTGCCTAAAGAATCTTGAAGCTGCTTAAATATCATCCCTACTCCTTTGTAAAAAGGTGTATCATTGGATTCTTTTTCGCTTGTTAAGGCTCTTTCAAAGTTATCTAGGATTTCTATCATTTCAAGCATTATTTTTTCATTAGAAAGAGTTACAAGGTCTGCTTTTTCTTTTTCTACTCTTCTTTTATAGTTTATAAAATCTGCTTGTGTTCTTTGTGCAAGACTTTTCATTTCGTCAATTTCACGTTGAAATTTTGTAAGCTCATCTTCCTTTTCCTCTTGATTATCCACCTCTTGCTCTATATCTTCCTGCACATTCTCTTCCGAGTTTTCCACTTCTTCTTTTCTATCAAATTCTGCCAATTATAATTCTCCTTTCTATGTTGCTATATTTTAATATTACCTAAGTATCTTCCATCAATTTATTTAATCTTTTTGAAATATAATTCATTACAGAATATGCTTTTTCATAATCCATGCGTTTGGGACCTATAATTCCGAGCTTCCCTAAAAGCTTGCCTTGATGCTCGAATTTTGCAGTTATAATTGAACAGCTTCCCAAAATATCGCCCATAGACTCGTCACCGATGATTATATTGATATTTCCTTTTTCTATGCCTTTTTCTTCAAATAGTGTAGCTAACTCATTTTTCTGTTCTAGAAGAGAAAGGAAAGATTTTGCCTTTGTAACATCACTAAATTCTGGAAAATTAAATATATTTGTCGCTCCATTTAAAAGGACATTAAAGGCCAAATTTTTATCCAGCTTTTCACTCATTACATTGAACATTTCATCAAAAATACGATTATATTCACTAATCTGACTTCTTATATAAGTCATAAAATTATTGTCAAAGTCTTCAATTGTCTTGCCTTTTATCTTTTCATTTAATGTTTTAGATATTATGTCTAGTTTTTCTTCGGTTATTGGATTGCTCATTTTGAACTTATTGCTTCTAACAGATCCATCAACCATTACCATAATAAGAACAGCAGTTAAAGGATTGATGTATACAAGACTCAAATTCTTTATTTTTTTGGAATCATTCATTTTTTTTGCTATAGCTACAGATGTGTAATTTGTAATTCTGGATATGAGCATTAATGATTCTTCTAAAAGATGCTGTATTTGCTCCATATTCCCTACAAGAGACTCTTCTATGCTTAGCTTCTCATCCTTGTCAAGACCAATGCTTCTCATAAGCTCATTTACATATAGTCTATAGGCATCTTGAGAAGGTATCCTACCAGCAGATGTATGGGGCTGGACAAGAAATCCCATTTCCTCAAGGTCAGCCATTTCATTTCTTATTGTGGCAGCACTGACTCCCAGGTTTTTATTTTTAGATATAGTACGTGAACCCACAGGCTCAGCCGTATCTATATACTCTTTGATTATAAATTGAAGAATTCTAAGTTTTCTCTCTGACATATTGTTTGAAGACATAATATCCACCTCTTTAAAAGCAACACCTTTAATATAAGGGTTAAACTTTCTGTTAGCACTCTACATATGCGAGTGCTAAAGCTTCTGTATATATAATATCGATTCTCCACTTTATTGTCAATAATTCTTGGGGATTTTTTTATAGTAAAATTATTTTTAAGTAATTAACTATTAGTTCGTTTTAGCTTTTTAATATATACTGTAAAGTAATTTAAAATTTATATTCGCAAAATGATTGAAATTTTATATATTCGTAACGGAGGATTATCTATGAAGATAAAAAGCTTTAACCATGATACTGATTTTATAGGAGTATATGTTCACATCCCTTTTTGTATACGTAAATGCAGTTATTGTGATTTCATATCCTTCCCTACTTCACAAGAGTTAATTAGTAGTTACTTAGATTCCTTAGAAATAGAAATCAGCCTCTATAAGAAAAAAATAGAAAATTATACTATAAAAACTATATTTATCGGAGGTGGGACTCCAACTAGTCTCGATAACAATTCATTTGACAGGCTTCTTAAAATTATAGACAGTGGTTTGTCCCTTTCCCAAAACAAAGCTTTCATAGAATATACTGTAGAGGCAAATCCTAAAACCATAACAAAAGAGATTGCAGAGTCTATGGTATATTATGGAGTAAATAGAGTGAGTCTTGGTCTTCAATCTAGTAACGAAAAAGAACTCCAGCTTTTAGGTAGGGTTCATACCTTTGATGATCTTTTTGATTCAATAAATATTTTAAGAGCTAATAGTATAGATAATATAAATGTAGATCTGATATATGGACTTCCAAATCAGTCCATAGAGACCTTTCAAAAATCATTAGAGGATTTAATGACTCTGTCAGTTGATCATATTTCCTGTTATTCTCTTATCCTTGAAGAGGGTACAAGACTTTATGATATGGAAAAATCTGGAGCTGTTTCTATGCCTTCTGAAGAAGATGATCTTTTGATGTATGAAACTGCTATTTCATTTCTAGAAAAAAATGACTATAAACAATATGAGATTTCAAACTTTGCAAAAGACAATAAAAAGTGCCTTCATAACATAATCTACTGGAAAAATAAAAACTATGTTGGGCTTGGAGTTTCTGCCCATGGTTTTTTAGATAAAGTGAGATATGAAAATGCTAATAATATGGAAGACTATATTTCTTTAATAAATTATAATAAATACCCTATAGTAAAAACAGAAAAAATAAACAGCAAAATGCTTTTTGAAGAATGGATATTTTTAAGACTTAGAATGAATGAAGGTATTTCATTTGATGAGATAAATTCAGAGTTTGACATTGATTTCAAAGATAAATACTCAAATATTTTGGATAAGCTAAAAAAAGATAGTCTTGTTGAATTTAATGAAGAGAGGTTTTTTCTTACAACAAAAGGTTTTGAACTGAGTAATTATGTTTTTCTGGAAATACTATCTCTTGATTAGATTAAGGAATAAAAATAGTAAATTTATATTTTATTTAGCAAAAGAGGAAGCCATTACTGGCTTCCTCTTTTCAGTTAATTATTTGCTTCTTAATCCAAATAAAACCTATACGCCTAGATAAAACACATAAAAGCCACCAACAAGTACAAACATAGCTAGTGTGGTCCTCAGATAGGTTCCGATTTTTATATACTTTGGTTCTGTAAGGAGCCTGTTTATTGAAGATATTGAAACCCCTGCTATTATTACTGGTATGCTATGTCCTATACTATATGCCATTAGCATAAAAGCTCCAAGGGCAATATTTCCTCTGCTTGCCACAAAGGATAGTATTGCTGCAAGAACAGGAGTAGCACAAGGCGAGGATACAAAGCCTCCAAATAGTCCAAGGGTAAATATACCTTTTAGTCCTCCCTTTTGAGGTTTTTCTTCAATCTCACAAAAATTGTCTTTTTTCCCAAAAGAGAGTACTCCTAGTATATTAAGCGCACTTCCTATCATAATAAAAGAGAGAAGGATGTATATATATCTTCCATATACTGAAAACCTTCTACCCATATATGCCGTAACAAGCCCGATTCCTATAAATGTAATACTTATTCCAAGTGTAAATACAAGGGAATAAAGAAGACCTCTTTTTCTGTCCTTGACCCCAGAATTCCCCATATATCCAGCCACAAGAGGAAGGGTTGTAAGAATGCAGGGACTAAAGGATGATACAACTCCTGCTAAAAATGCAACAGGGACTGCCAAATAAATATTGTTTATCATAAAAATCGAAAATTGCTCAAGTAAACTCACTAATTTACACCTGCCTCTTGCATCTTTTTGTCTATCTCATCAAGGGTCATTACTCCTTCAATTTTATCAAGTAAATTATTTTCTTTGTCAAAAACTAAGAAGGTTGGCACTACTCTAACCCCATACTCCATTGCTAGTGGAAAATTCTCTTCGTAATCAAGGTTTATTATTATGATATTTGCATTTTCTCTATACTTGAGCTGCGCTTCTGCTATAATGGACTCCATCCATTTGCAGGCAGGTCAAGTACTTGTCTTAAACTCCACAAAGGTAGGAAGGTCATTATCCATAGCTTCTTCAAAAGTAATAGCTACTTCAGGACTCAAAAGAGTGATTTCATTTCCTTCACCTATATCAGATATTTGCTCAGTGGGCTTAACATTTTTCATATAATATATTCCACCTAATACACTTATTACTAGAACAAGTGCCGCTATTCTAAAACTTTTACTCATAGATGCCTCCTTTTAATCGTTTTAACTAGATATATAGATATTATAAATTAAATCCGCTAAAATTAATACCCTAAATTTAAACATGCCTACTAAATAGTCTATCACTAAAAAAAGACAGGAAAACCTGTCTTTTTATGCTGGTACAAACTTAGATTCAATTCTTTTCTTTTCCCAGACTCCACTTTTATATATTATATAGCCAAGTATACATACAATAAAATTACTAATAATCATAGAGTACCATACAGATGTTTCTCCCAAATTTGTATAGTTCTTAAATAAAATCACTAATGGAAGTCTTATAACCCAAAGTCTTGCCGTCATCAGTCCCATAGAATACAGGGTTTTTCCAGCTCCCTGAAGAGTTCCTACAAATACCTGAAATACACCCATAAGAGGTATAGATAAAGTTATAAGTATGAGATAATGGGTTCCTTGCCTTAAAACCTCTAAATCAGTAGTAAAAAGCCCTATAACCTCTTCAGCAAAATAAATAAGAGGTATTCCTCCTATGCTTAAAAATAGGGTCGCCATTATCATACTGGTTTTTACAGCTTTTTTTGCCCTATCTATATTATCTGCTCCTAGATTTTGTCCAACTACTGTAGTTAGTGCGCTTCCAATCCCCATTGCAGGCATAAGAACAAGGCCGTTTATTTGATTCCCTATTGCAAAGGCAGTTAAAGTTGCCTCTCCAAAGGATATTATAAATATGTTAAGAACCATAAATCCTACAGATGTCATAGACTGCCCCACAGAAGATGGAATACCTATTTTAAGAAGCTCAAGCATAAGATTCTTATCTATAATAAGGTGCCTTTTTTCAATTTTAAAATCGCTATTTTTTTCAAATAAAGTCCAAACTGAATAAATTCCAAAAATTCCTCTCGCAATAATAGTTGCAAGTGCCGCTCCTTTAATTCCTAACCCAAGAGTAAAAATAAAAATAGGGTCTAGAATTATATTACTGATTACACTAAGTCCTCCTATTTTCATAGGTCTATAGGTATCTCCAAGGCCGTTTCTGATTGCACTATAGGCGAACATCATAAACATTGTAGGTCCACCAATAAACATAAGTCTTAAAAAATCTGATGCATATATATAAAAAACATCTGTTGCTCCCATGATTTTAAGAAGTGGCGGTGTTATTATAAAGCCTATGATTCCAAGTATTATAGAAAATACAACCGAAAAGGTTATTACCTGTCCTGATACCTTTTTAGCCATTTCATCATCAGCTGCCCCACTATACTGAGAAATAAGACTAGTCCCTGCTATAGAAACCCCAGCTCCTAAGGACATCATAAAAAAGATCATGGGCCATACAAACTGTATTGCTGCTATTTCAGTGGTACCTAACTTACTTACAAAGTAGGTATCTGTAAGGTTATAGATGGTTTGTATAAAATTGTTTGCCATCACTGGAAGGGATAGAGTCAAAATAACTCTTTTCATATTCCCCTCTAAAATAAGTGCTCTATTTTGTTTTATCCCCATATTGTCTTCCCCCCTTTAAAATATCTATAGCAGAATATCTATACTCCACCTTATCTCTGATAAACTTTCTTGTTCTGACAATGACTTTATATTCACAATAGTCTAAATTTAAAACAGGCATTATTAAACCCCTTTAATACTGAAAATTAATTTTCAATATAGGGGCTTAATACTATACTTCTTTAATTTATTTAGATGCTAAGCAAATATTTTAAAAACAATATATTAATCATCAAGCTTCAGAACTGACATAAATGCTTTTTGAGGAACCTCTACATTTCCTATTTGTCTCATACGCTTCTTTCCTTCTTTTTGTTTTTCAAGAAGCTTTCTCTTTCTGCTTATATCTCCTCCATAACACTTTGCAAGTACGTCTTTTCTGTAGGCACTTATGGTTTCTCTTGCAAGAACCTTTGTCCCTACCGCAGCCTGAATAGGTACTGGGAACTGATGCTTAGGTATCTCGTCCTTGAGCTTTTCACACATTCCTCTACCTCTTGCCTGAGCTGTACTTTCATGAACTATAAAAGAAAGGGCATCTACCTGCTCTTTATTTATAAGTATATCAAGCTTTACAAGATTTGATTCTTTATACTCTTTAAATTCATAGTCAAGGGAGCCATAGCCCTTTGTTTTTGATTTTAAGGAATCAAAGAAATCATAAACAACTTCGTTTAGAGGAAGCTCATAGTGAAGAGTCACTCTTTTTGTATCAAGGTATTCCATATTGAGCATATTGCCTCGTCTGTTTTGAGCAAGCTCCATAACAGCACCAACATACTCTGTAGGCACTATAATATCTGCTTTAACAATAGGTTCTTCAATATGACTTATTTCTTGAACTGGTGGAAGGTTTGTAGGATTTTGAATCATCAAAACCTCACCATCATGCTTATTTACTCTATAAAGCACTGATGGAGCTGTGGTTATGATATTAAGATCAAACTCTCTTTCCAGTCTTTCTTGAATTATCTCCATATGTAAAAGTCCTAAAAATCCACATCTAAACCCAAAACCAAGAGCAGCAGATGTTTCGGCTTCAAATTCAAGAGCCGCGTCATTTACTTGAAGTTTTTCAAGGGCATCTCTTACATTTTCATACTTTTCTCCTTCGGCTGGATATATACCGCAGTAAACCATAGGAGTTGCTTTTTTATATCCAGGAAGAGCCTCAGAAGTAGGTCTGTCTGCAAGGGTTATAGTATCCCCTACTCTTGCACTTCTTATATCTTTAATTGATGCAGCTATATATCCTACATCTCCTGCTCCAAGCTCACTTACAGGAAGATGTCCTGGCGACATAACTCCAACCTCAGTAACTTCAAACACTTTTCCAGTGTTCATCATCTTTATCCTATCACCTTTTTTTACTACTCCTTCAAAAACCCTTACATAGGAAATTACACCCTTATAAGAATCATAATAAGAGTCAAAAATAAGTGATTTTAATGGAGCGTTGAAATCTCCTTTTGGTGCAGGTATCTTGGCAACAATGGCTTCAAGGACATCAACTATATTTAATCCATCCTTAGCCGATATAAGAGGAGCTTCTGATGCATCAAGTCCGATAATATCCTCTATTTCTTGTTTTATCTCCTCTGGTCTTGCACTTGGAAGATCTATTTTATTTATTACAGGTACTATTTCAAGGTCCTGTTCCAGTGCAAGATATACATTCGCAAGGGTCTGGGCTTCTACCCCCTGAGCTGCATCTACTACAAGAAGTGCCCCTTCACAGGCTGCAAGGCTTCTAGATACCTCATAGTTAAAATCCACATGACCCGGAGTATCAATCAAATTAAAATAATATTCTTCTCCATCCTTAGCTTTATATATAAGTCTAATAGACTGAAGTTTTATAGTTATACCTCTTTCTCTCTCAAGGTCCATATTGTCAAGTAGTTGTTCTTTCATTTCTCTTTGAGATACAAGACCAGTGTCTTGAATAAGTCTGTCTGCAAGAGTGGATTTTCCATGATCTATATGGGCTATTATACTTAAATTTCTTGTTCTTTCTTGTTTATTCACGAGTTACCTCCTTTACTTTTCTTCCTAACCTTATTATACTATTATTTATATAGAAATTTTGCAATACAATTATAAAAATTTAGATTAAGTGAGTTTTTTTTAGCTCTTCAAATAAGCTTATTGTAGAAAATCTATCTTACTCTTTTATTAATACTTTTTTTCTTCATTTTTTTCCTACATATGGCTTTTTGTGCTTTACTTTTAATGGTTTATTTGGTACAATCTTTTTTGTTGACAAATTCGAAGAATAAAATATCTAGGAGGTGAACAGGTTGGCAAATATCAAATCTGCTAAGAAAAGAATTACTGTTACAGCTAAGAAAACTTTAGTAAACAGAATGAGAAAATCACAGATAAAAACTGCTATAAGAAGATTTGAAGCTGCTCTTGCTGAAGGTAACATGGAAGCTGCTACTCAAAACTTCAAGTATGCTCAAAAGAAGATACATCAAATCGCAGCTAAAGGAACAATCCATAAAAATGCTGCCGCTAGAAAAGTTTCTAAGCTTGCTTCAAGACTTAACTCTGCAAAAGCTAACTAGTACTTATATATAATAGTATTTTTATTAATCAAGGCCCCAGATTGTTCCGGGGTTTTTGTTTTTCAAATAAAGATATTAATTGCAAAGTTTTAGAATCTACATAAAATTTCATTTTTACTAAAAAAACACCAAAGGACTAATGTCTTTTGGTGTTTTTTTACCATTTTATGCTATTGTCTTTCCATGAATTTCATTTTTAATCTTCTGCCATATTTTCGTTATTATAAGCTCTACTGCAACATTTTCATTTAGCTGTCCAGTCTTAATTCTAAAATCTGTGTCTACGCAAAGATTCATAAGAATAACGCTATCTTTGAAGTTTACTTTCTGGGCATAATCCATTGCTTTTTTTAGCGCATATGGATGAACTGACAGCTTTTGAGCTATCATGCTTTGGTTATATCCCTTTCCCTTGAGCAAGTGGCATTTAGTAATCATGGAAAGCTGTCTTCCAATCATAGTTAAAACCATGAGAGGGGATTCTCCATTCTGAGTCAAGTCTCTAAAAAGCCTTAAGGAATTTTTAGTATTTCCCATAAAAACATAATCTATAAACTTGAATATATCATTTTCATAATTTTCAAAGACAATTGCTTCTATATCCTCTTTGCTTATAGATTTTTTTTCCTTAAATATAGACGAAAGCTTTATAAGCTCATTTTCTACATCTCTCAGGGTCTTAGGAGACTCCTTGTAAAAATATCCGGTGCGCTCTAGAAAAAAATCAAGTTGCTGTCCATCAAGAGATGCTCCATGATTTTTTAGCACATCACTCGACCATTTTTTTATCTCTAAAGAAGTAAGTTTTTTTGATTCAAAAATTATATGATTTTTTTTAATTGCTTTGAAGGTCGAAGATCTTTTGTCTAGCTCCTTAGGGGCAAATACTAACACAGTAGATTTTGAAGGATTTCCTATATAATTTAGAATCTTCTCTTCCTCAGTTTTAGAAAGTCCTTTTCCCCCTGTTTTGAAAAAATCTCCGCTTCTTAAAAGAACTATTCGCTTAGTATCCATAAAAGGCATGGATTCAAGAGTTTCAATAATTTTATCTATGTCTGAGCCAACCTCATCCACTTGAACAAAGTTTAAATCTTTAAAAGAAGTATCCAGCTTATCTTTGATTTCCTCAATGATTTTTTCAATAATATAGGATTCCTCTCCATAGAGTAAATATATTAAATTTTCTCCTTTATTAATATTGGCGAGTAAATCCTTGTAAGTCATTAAAGTTCTCCTTTAGCCTGTATTTTTCGTATATTCCATATAAAGCTATTAAAAATATATACATAGATATTGTAATATAAATACTCGATTCTTGAAAGTCAATATAAGACATTGGTATATCAGAAAGCATGGTGTTGATATATATAAAAAAATCCATTAAATCCACAGATACTTCTTTGGCTATGGGACCTATAAACGCAATCTTATTAAATAGTATTGTAAAAATTAGTACCGGATAAAGAACTCCAATAAGAGGAACGCTAATCAGGTTGCTTATTAGAGATATAAGGGAGATTCTCCCAAAATGATAATATGTCAAAGGCAAAGTAAGGAGCTGAGCTGAAATAGTAAGCCCACCAAGCTTAGCAATTTTTTTAAGGATTGGATTTTTTATTTTTTCTGCCTTATTTTTTATAGGGTTATAAAAAAGTCCAATAGATAAAATAGCCATAAAAGAAAGCTGAAAGCCTATGTCATATATTATATAAGGATTTATAAGTAAAAGAGCAGAAGCTATGATAAATCCGCTACTTAGTATATCATACTCTTCACTAAATATCACACTTAGTATCAAAAAAGTATAGAAAGCACCTGCTCTGACAGAAGAGGGTCTTCCTCCTGTAAAAACCACATATATCCATATAAAGAAAAAAATGAAAATATATCTGGTCAAAAAGTTTGTTTTATTTAGTAGTATTCCTAAAAGTCCAGCTATTATACCTATATGAAATCCAGAAATAGCAATAAGGTGACTTGTACCTGTCTTTGACATTGTATCACTTGTAGATAAGTCTATCTCACTTCGCTCTCCATATATTAGTGCTTTTATAAAGGGACTTCTTCCTCTAAAAATATTTTCGATCCTTCTGCCCAGCCTATCTCTAAGCTTTTGTATATAATATAAAGGAGAAATACTTCTCCCAACAAAAATATAATCTTCAGGTTTAATTATATAGATATAGCCTTTACTCATTAGATATCTTCCATATCCTTTATTTTCAAGATTTTGAGCTAATTGTTTTCTTCCTCTTACATCTAAAATATCTCCTTCTTTTATGTTATGAGTATCATTCCATATAGTCATCACGGAGTCTTGAAAAAAAATATTTGTATGCGTTTCTTTATATTCTATTTTCTTTACTGTATTAAGTCCATTGTATTCATCTATATCTACTTTAGATTTAAGTAGATAGTTTTGAGCTTCAATAAAAAATAAGGAAAAAATAAAAATAAATATAAATATACAAAGGGAATACCTTCTCATATTTTCCTCCCTATAAAATTATTACAGCATTAGTTCCAGTTTAATTTAATCTCTTCTATAATAATCTCCTAAAATTTAAGTCATGTAAAGATTTTTTGAATTTGAATCCTAAAAGTATTATTAAATATCAATTTTGATTACAATGCCTAATATTTGGGAATATTATCTATAACTGAAAGTATCAATTACTAAGGAGGAATGACAAATGTCTAAAAAAAGAATGGTCGGAGTTTTTAAACTAGAAGAGCATGCTATAAAAGCAATAAAGGAACTAAAGACTATAGGATATAAGGAGGAAAATATCTCCTTTATAGCAAAGAGCAAAGAAACAAAAGAACACATCGAAGAGGCTACACATGCATCCCCAGAAAAAGAAGTAGGAAAAGCTGCTGGAACAGGAGCTGTAGCAGGTGGAGCAATTGGTGCTATAGGAGTTCTTTTAGTAGAAGCTGGAATATTTGCTATCCCTGGGATAGGACCAATACTTGCCGCAGGTCCTCTTGCTGCTACAATAGCAGGTCTTGCTGCAGGAGGAGCTACAGGAGGAGTTGTAGGAGCCCTTGCTGGACTTGGAATCGATAAAGACGATGCAGAAAAATATCATGTGCACCTAGAAAGCGGAGATGTTCTAGTTCTTGTAGATAGTCACGAAGAAAATATAGACCAGGTATTCTCTACTTTTGTAAGGCATGAAGCTCTAGAAAAAGAATCCTATGAGGGCTATAAGGATATGCCTAAAGAGCCTGTAATGAATAGTTTAAAACCAGAGGTAACACCTCCAACAGATCCACTTGATAGTACAAAAAAATAACAGTTTTAATAATAAATCCAGTATTAATGAACTCAAATATCCATTATTAACACATAAAAACTAGGTTAATTCAGAAAAAAGCTTCCCTTTTTTAATAACAAAAAAGGGAAGCTTTTTATATATAATCATTTATGAATGATTTTGTATTTGGAAAAATTTCTTTAAGAGCTGATACTATATTCTCTTTCTTTTCAGGTTCTAAAAAAACTATCTTTTCAGTAAATACTGCATTTTCAATACCAATATATCCCAGTGCAATTTGAGTTAGAGAACCTATATCTATTATAAAATCAATATTATTTTCATCATTTGACTCTATTACATCATTCTCAGATATTATAAACGCTTTATTATTGATATCTAAAAAAGAATCTATAATCTTCATTTTAAGAGGGATTTTATTTTTTATACCCATATTATTTAAGAATAATGCTGGATTTATTATTCTCGCCATCATAAAGGGTTTAATATTAACCTTTATTTTGTTATCATAACCCCAAAAGTCTTTTAAATATGAGTCTTTTTCCTGACATATCTCTACATCCTTAAACTGAGTACGATGACTCTTGATTATCGATAAAAAGGTATTGAGTGAAGAGCTATTTTTATAAAACATCTCCCTCACAAAACCCTTAGAGCCCCCTTCAAATTTCGGATAAAATATCATATATCCAGTTGCACCTTCATCTTTATCATAGGATATGAAAATTTCCCCTGCTTCAGATTTTACTTCTTTAAAAAGCTCTTTAAAGTAGTCCTCATCTCTTTCTATATAATTGTCCCAGTTTTTCGAAGCACTTGAGTAAATATTCTGAATATCTTTTATATCCTGCTTAGTTATTTCTCGAACTCTCTTTGTTTTTTCGGCCCTATCCTTTCTTATCTTAATATCTCTGATAGAAAGGTTATATACTTCCATATCAAAGCAGTTTTCATAGCCATATCTCCTATAGATATCGGTATCTATAGGCATAAGCAAGGATATAGCCCCCCCTCTTTCAATCAAATCTAAAAGAGATGCCTTTAGTAGCTTTGTAGTCAGCTTCTTACCTCTGTGCTCTGGATATACACTTATCCCAACCACATAGCTTGTCTTTTCTTTTTTCCCTTTTATAGATAGTGTATATGGGTTCAACTGAAGAGATGCCTTTATCTCTTCTTCGTCCCATAAAGCATTGTAATCTTTAGAATATCTATTTTCAAAATAATAATCTGTAGATGATGCATCTTCATTAAAGGAATACATCCAAAGCTCCCTTATTATTTGTATATCTTTTTCTTCTGCATATCTAAACCCCATTTTATCCCTACTTTTCTATTAATGTATATTTTTCTACAAGTTTTATAGGCTTGTATGAAAGCTTAGCTTTTCTAAGACCTTCAAGGCCTAAATCCTCTTCTCTATTTGCAAACTCAACATTTGGAAATTCATTTTCCAAAAAAAGTTTATTGATTGCAGCGTAAAGTCCTCTTATTTCTGGATTTGCTTTTTCCACATGAACAACAACGGTATCATCATTTAGCATCTCCCCAAATGTAAAGGCCTCAAGCTTTCCATCAATATAAATTCCGCCTACCTTAGTTTCTTTAAGTCTACTTTGATTTTTAAATACCTTTTCTACAGCAAGCCTCTCTCCGACTAAATGCTGATCTTTCTCTTTATCCTTTGCCCATTCTTCCATTAGATTTATTGCCTCTGAAAAATCCTTTTGGTCTAAAAGTCTATACTCATATCTACCTTCATATTCTTTTAAAAAGCCATTATAATGGTTTTTCTTAGAATGATATTTTCTCCCTGAGAGAGTTCTTAATTTTTCGGCATCATATACATAGTCAAAGGCATCTCTTTCTTCGATAACCTCAAATCTTTCAGGATATCGCTCAATTAAAAAATCAACCCAAGGCTTTGTTATTGCCCTTAGATTCAATTTTTGTCCTATCCTTTCAAAACAAGATTCTATTTCACTAAATGCAGCTTCATAGTTCTCCTTTTCGGTAATTGGCTGTATAGCAAAATAATCATCCTCGTATTTTCCAAATATAATCAAATAGTCATCTTTTATTTTATAACTTGTATTGAAAACATGCTGCCACATATATATTGTCATAAAACTATATTCACAGGCTTCATAACTCACCTTATTCATATATGGTAAAAGGTCATCTTTTGATCCTATAGTTATAGACTTTAAACTACAGTCCGATTCCAGCTTATTAATCTCAATCTCCTCCAGTACATTGTAATATTGCAATATTAAAATTTTATCATATTTTTTTCTTATTGGGAATAATTACTCTGTTATTAGTCTATATATTATAAATTATAAAAAGCAAAATCATACTTTAGTCTTTAGTTTAACATACTCTTAATTATTTCCAAAAAAATCACACCTAAACACGCTTTATTAAAAACTCTTAATACCCTAAATGTAATATATATTTTCTGATATAATATAATAAATTGTATGTTTCTAGGAGGAATCATGAAAAAAACATATCTTAGTTTTTTATTTATTTTTATACTATTAATCTCATCGGGTTGCGAAATTTTTGTTTCAGAAAGAGAGCCTTTACTAGAGGTTCATTTTATTGATGTAGGTCAAGGAGATGCCTCCCTTATTATTTCTCCAAACGACAAAACAATGCTTATAGATGCTGGAGACAATTCCAAAGGCCGAGAAGTTGTGGAATATATAAAGAGACAGGGAGTTAGAAAAATAGACGTCTTAATAGGTACACATCCCCATGCGGATCATATAGGTGGAATGGATGATGTTATAAATTCATTTGAAATAGGAGAATTTTATATGCCTAAAAAAATCCATACCACTAAAACCTTTGAAGACGTACTCCTAGCTGCAAAATCAAAGGGACTTACAATAAAGGAAGCCTATGAAGGTAGGGAAATCGACTTTGATACAAATATTGATACTAGGTTTTTGAGTCCTATTAAAGACAAAAATTACTCTGATGAACTAAACCTCTACTCTGCAGTAGTGAGGATAGTCTATAATGAAGATTCTTTTATTTTTATGGGTGATGCCGAAGCCCCAAACGAAGAGGATATTCTTAAATCCTTTGATGATATAAAGTCTGATGTTATTAAGTTAGGTCATCATGGTAGCTCCACATCTACCACAAAGGAGTTTTTAGATAAAGTATCTCCTTATGCAGCTGTAGTTTCTGCTGGATATAAAAATAAGTATTCTCACCCCCACAAAGAGATTCTTACTTTACTTGAAGAAAACTCTATCTCTTTATATAGGACCGATGAACAAGGAACAGTAGTATTTAAATCTAGTGGAAATGAAATTACTGTAAATCAAGACCCAGGAAGCTATATTTACAGAAAAGGGAACTAGGAGGCTTATTATGAAGGGTATAATAGACAGGTTTGAAGAAGAATATGCAGTAGTTGAGCTTTCAGATGGTAGTTTTAAAGAAATAAAAAAAATTTATTTGCCTAGGGAAACTAAGGAAGGGGATTTCATCAATATAATAGGTACTCAAATCACCTTAGACTTAGAAGAAAGTAAAAAAAGAAGAGATAGAATTAATAATCTTATGGAAGACCTATTTGAAAAATAATATAAAATTTACTATAAACTTTATATTAAAAAAACTGCTATAGCTCATTTAAAGGGCTCATAACAGTTTTTAAGTTTAACCGATATTTCTTTAATAAAAATTTATATAAGATAACTTTCCATAAATGCTAAATTAGGTTTGGAATCACTGTGCCTGTTTTTTTCTTATATCTAGTTAGAAGTCCAATAAACCATGTGGTTAATATTATTCCCTTAAACACACTGGAAATACTTATGCTCCACCATACTCCATCAAGTCCTAAAGATGTTGCAGAAGAAAGAAATATGGCAGCAGGTATCCTTAGTGCATTAAATATTATACCTATTACAGAAGGTGGAACAGTCCTTCCAAGACCATTGAACGCTCCTGATGTTAGTATTTCAATACACATAAAAAGCTGAGAATAACCAAGTATCTTCAGATAAGCTACCCCAATACCAAGAGCTTCTTTTTCAGAGAGGAATATAGAGAATATGGGTCCTCCTGCAAATATTAAAAGAAGTGTCGCAAATATACCTACAAGGCTTACTAAAAAAAGTCCAGTAAAATACCCTTTATATATCCTGTCCCACTTTCCAGCTCCATAGTTTTGCCCTGTAAACGCACTTATTGCAGTGGAGAAGCCACCTGCTGTCATCCAAGATATAGCTTCTATCTGACTACCTACCCTTTGAACAGCCACTGGCACCGGTCCCCACACTGCTACAATTCTTGCAATAAACATTGCAAAAACAGTAAACATTCCGCTTTGAAGGGCTGCTGGAAGTCCCAGAAAATATACATCCTTAATCTTTTCCCAATCAATATTTGTAAAAAGCCTTAAGCTAGAAAAAAGCTTAGGTGTCTTAATTGCATAAACCAAAAATACAGAAAAAACCACTAACTGTGAAAATACTGTAGCTATAGCTGCGCCCTTTACTCCCAATGCTGGAATAAAACCAAACCCTAGTATAAGGAGGGGATCGAGTATCATATTTGCAATAAGGCCAAGTGCATTTACTCTAAAAGGGACCTTGCTGTTTCCATACCCATTCCATATTGCTGTAAATACAGGATTTATAAAACTAAATACCATACCAATACCAATTATGGAAAGGTAATCCGTAGCTTTTGTTATTACTTCTTCATTTCCTAAGTTAAAAAATCCTATAAGCTGGTTTTTAAATAGTATTAAAATCAAACTATATACTATGGAAAAAAAGAGATTTATTTGTATAGAGCTTTTTATATATCTTTTAGCTAAAATATCATCGTTTCTTCCAATGGATTGAGACACTCTAACTTCTGCTCCTATTTTTGATATCATTATGAGGGCCATGGAAAACCAGGTAAAGAATCCCCCTGTCCCAACTGCTGCCACCGAAAGACTTCCAAGTCTTCCTACCCACATCATGTCCGTAAGATTATATGCCATTTGAACAAAGGATGTTCCCATAATTGGAAGTGCCAAAGTTATTAATGCTTTTGAAATACTTCCTTCTGTTAGATTATAACTTTTCATTTTATCTCCCCTGCACTACTATTAAAGTATTATGTTCAACTATTAGATTCCTATTTTTTTATAATTTTGTCAATATTTTTTTACATTAGAAAAGACAAAATTCAAAAGAATCTCGTCTTTTCTAAATTAATCTTAAATTTTAAATTTTGATATCATTTCATTTAGATTTTGAGCTATTTTAGCAAGCTCTTCACTTGAGTTTGCAATCTCCATCATAGATGCTGACTGCTCCTCTACAGAAGCGGATGCTTCCTCTGTTCCTGCTGCATTTTCTTCTGATATTGCAGAAAGGTTTTCTATAATAGATATTATCTCATCTTTCTTTGCGGACATCTCTTTTTCAGACTCATTAACCATAGATATAGCACTTTTCATGTCTTCTATGGCATCTGAAATCCCCTCAAATTTAGCGCTTGTCATCTCAACTGACTTACTTTGAGAATTCACTATACCTTCAAGCTCTTCCATTGTCTTTACTGCATTAGAGGTCTTTCCTGTAAGCTCGCTTATTACAGACGATATCTCTTCAGTGAATCTGTTTGATTCTTCAGCAAGTTTTCTGATTTCATCAGCTACAACTGAGAATCCTCTTCCAGCCTCTCCAGCTCTCGCAGCTTCTATAGCAGCGTTTAGAGCTAGAAGATTTGTTTGGTTAGAAATATTCTTTATCATTTCACTTGCTGTAACTATTTTTTCGGCGCTCTCATTAGTATTTACTATAACTTCTTTTACTTCCTTTGATGATTGATTGTTCTTATTAGTCTGCTCTACAAGTCCTTTAAGGATATCAAAGCCTTCGTCCTTAAGTTTGTTGACATTCTCTGTAGACTTGTTTAGTCTATCTATATGTCTTTCATTTTCTTCAACTATAGTCCCTAAATCTGTAATAGATATTGCACCTTTTTCCGTATCTACCGCCTGATCTGATGCCCCTTGAGCAATCTGCTCTATAGTTCTTGCCACCTCATCAGATGCTGTTGCAGATTGCTGAGCAGTAGCTGTGAGCTCCTGAGAAGATGCTGCAAGCTGATTTGAAGTCTCCACTACTCCTGAGACAATTGCTCTCATAGATTCCTGCATTCCCTTTACTGCATCTGCTATTTCTCCAAATTCATCTTCTTTGGCAAGTATATCCTTAGGAATATCTTGTGTAAAATCTCCATCTCCCATAAGATTCATCTGTATTTTTAGCTTTTGAATAAGCTTTACTATATCGTTTGAAATAAGATACATAAGTATCCCCATTACAAGAAATACTAATAAAGATATTCCAAACACTATCATCATATTATTTCTAACTGCAGCATTTATGTTTTTCATGGAATATCCTAAGTTTATTGCTCCTACTACTCTTCCTTCTTCTTCAACAGGCACAAGCACCTCATAAACTCTAACTCCTTCTGCTGCAAAATCATATTCATTAGAGTATTTTTCTCCCCTTGAAATTGCGGCTATTGCTCCAGGATCATCTTTAAGGTCTATACCAATTCTTTCTTTATTGCTATGGGCTGCTGCTGTAAAGCTATCATCTATGTATAATGCAAAAACTATTTCCTCCGATTGAGAAATCTCATCTATAAGTACTTGATATTCAAAGCTTTCCATGATTCCTGCAAGAGTTGATGCGTCTATTCCAGACTGTACCATATTCCCGCTTGGAAGTCCTAAATATCCATATTTGTAAAAGTTTCCATCGACAGCGCTCTGCCTTATGTCCTCATATAGGGTAGTTTTGCTTCCGTTTAATACTTCCCTGCCTATATGGTCAGCTGGAAATGTCCATCCTATGTTTTCAGGCATGTTTGAGTATATTATCTCACCATCTGGAGAAGTAATATTGATTTCCACTATATTCATATCTCTAGATAATGCACTAAGAAATTCGTTATTTATATTGCCGCTATTAAAAGCAATCACTCTATTTGCAGTTTCTATTCTCTCTTCAATAAGTTTATCTATAGTTTTTAAAGTCTCACTATTATCCTTTAATCTCGATGCATAACCTTCTGCCAAATAAAATCCATTTACTCTCATTTCATTTAGTAGATTTTCCCTTGCAAAGTAAGAAGATATTCCTCCGATTATACTTACTCCAACAAAAATAAGTATAAGGGGAAGTGCTACCATCTTAAACTTTATACTTTTTTTCCTCTCTCTTTTTTCCATCAACCCAGCCCTTTCATATTTTTAAATAATCAAAAAATGAAATACTCTATTAGATATATCGAACTAATAGAGTATTTTTATTTTACTATTGACAAGTATACAATTTTAAAAAAAATTTTACAAGACTAAATTGATATATTTTTGATTATATTTTTTTCGATTTCAGACCCAGTTTCCCCTGTAACAAACCCATCAAAATCATCTTTAATTATTTCTTCGTCACCTAAAGAAATAACCATTATGACATTATCATAGCAATAGATATTTTCATAATCATAGTTTTCTAAACTAATCCTTGTAAAAGGAAGAGGCCTAAAGATTTTATAATATACCTTAAAATCCATATCATATTCTTTTTTCATAAAAGTAAATTCTTCAATAGCCCTATAAAACATAAATCTAGAATCTTTAATCATTCCCTCAGTCTTTTTTTCTTTTTCCTCCATCTGTCTTATTATTGGAGATATACTATTTGATATTGTCTCAATTATCAATATATTTTTTTCGTCTACTGAATCCTCAATCTGAGTAATCACAATATACCCATATATATTTTCCTTTTCAGAGGAAAGTTCTTCTGTTTTTATTGGGCATATTATAATACAGTTTTCATCTCCTTTATAATCCTCAATATCAAAATAATTTTTAATATTTTCACTGCCATGACTAAAATAAATACTTTCTTCATTTATATTGAATTTTGGCATAAGATTAATTTTTCTATCAGCATTATATCCAATGGGCTTTATTTTATAATTGTCTTTAGTTTTTATTAGAATAAACCCTCTTTTCATTTTATATCCCAGTCTCAAGGTCTCTAAGGTTATATCATATATTTCATCGATACTATTACATGAATTGATATTTTTTATCATCAAATTGAGTTTTTTCATCCCTTTTATCTGATTTTCGATTTTTTCTCTATTTTGATTTATTTCCTTGATATATATAGCATTTTTCATTGCTATATATATTGATTTTGCAATGCTTTCTGCTTGATTCAAAATCAAATAATCATAAGGACTTTCATTAACTGGTTTTCCTATAGTTACAAATCCTAATATTTCCTCTTGAGCTATAAATACTATATACTCTGCACCTAGAGACTCTAATGCACTAGTATCTTCAATTATTTCACTTAATAGCTCTTTATCTATTTTTACATTATATATAGTTTTTTCGTTAATCAGCCTGCTTTTTTTCATTTTAAATTCTTTAATAACTTTTTTTTCAGAGCATAGGATATCTACATAACCTTTTACTACTCCAGCTTCCTTTAGGGTGTCATAGATACCAAAAGTTGTAACAGAGCTTGAAGTTAATTCTCTAATCACATCTATACATAGAGCATAAAGTCTATCAAGGCATCTTTCAGCCATTATAAGCCTTGTACACTGATTGACTAAAATAAGGTTGTAGACTTTTTTATCTATATCCGCCTTCAAAAAATCAAATTTTTCCCTATCATATGCGTTTGAAAGGGACATATTGAAAAGATTTTTCATACCTTCGATATACTCAAGATGATATTTTTCACTGCATATATCAGGTAGAGTCTCTGTTAATATAAATCCCGCAAGAGTATCCTTTACTATCAGAGGTATTATAATCTCAGCATTATACTTCTTTAAAAAATCTTCCTTAAAATATTGATTTTTATTTTCGCATAGGGTTGTGCCACATAATGTCGCAATATTTTCCAATTTAGAATCACAAGGATAAAAATCCTTTTTTATATCATAACCCACACATTCTTTAAGCACATAGCTTTCTTCTTCAAGTGCAAATATAGCTGATTTTTTCAGCCCTGTTATTTTATGAAAATGTCTATATCCATAAGAAAAAAGCTGCTCAATACTTAATACCTGGGAATAAAATTCAATTGCTGAAAGAGAATAATCTAGGTTTGCATGTTTTTTTGATAATACATCTGTCATCTATATCCTCCTTTAAACATCTGAAAGATGAAGGGCGTTGTCCTTGACATAAAATGAACCTGTAATCACAGATTTTACAATCTTTTGCAGATTTTTTATTTCAAGAATAGTCTTTGGATATGCACTCTTTAGGATTTTCACTTCTCCTTCACCCTTAGTTCTAAGTTTTTCCTCTACTTGCTTGAACTTTGAATTTAGCATATTAATTTCATCTAATATCGACTCATAGGTTAGAAGCATTCCTTTATATGCAAACAAATCTTTTTCACTAAGGGTATCCTTATTAATCTCCATTATTTCAAGCTGTCTCTTAAGTCTATTTGCTTTAAAAATCGTTTCGTTGAATTCAAACTTTATAGACTCAAGCTCAACTTTTATCTGGTTTCTATCAAAACCCAAAACCTTTATTTTTGTTGCCTTTTCCATTGCATTACCTAATGTATTAGCAACAACTAGGTGCTTAGCTTCAATCTTACCTCCAACTATCCTTCCCTTTTCAGGAGAAAGAACTATTTTTTCTCCCTTTAAAGTACTTTCAAAAGCATAGAGGCCTATGTTAATATCTCCTTCAGCTTCTATTTCAGCTTCGTTGACATATTTAATATATACATTTTTCCCTGCAAGAATTTTACCTTTGTACTTTCCATTTATCCCCCCAAGTACCGATACATTTCCCTCTAAAGACTGAATAACTCCTACAGCGCCTATACCTATAGGGCCTTTTATTATTATGTCCTTTGTTGCAACTACAGAAAATAAATCCTCTACTATACCATTTATGGTTACAAACCCATCGAAATTTATATTTCCTGTCTTAAAATCCACATTACCATCAATCATAAGATGATTGTCGACCCCTATTTTTCCTTCTTGAACCTTGACTGCTCCATCATATTTTGCAGTAAGTATTATTTTATTCCCTTCTGGCATTTCTAAAACGGATTTTTTGTCATATTTTAGCATATAGTCTCTACCAGGCTTTGCAGGAATTGTTTTTCCAAAGATATTTCTTCCTTCTTTTCCTTCTGTTGCTAAAATCTTTTCTCCAAGCCAGCCACCTTTTTGTACTGGATCTATGAGATTCATGTCGTAATTATCGACTTTTCCATCACTTTTTATTTTTGGCTTTTTTTCGCTAAACTCAAAGTATTTTATTTTAGCATCTACTCCATCCACAGGCTTTATTCCCTGACAGACTAAAATCTTATCACTTAAATACATTTCTTCTTCTAAATCTTCAAGATTAACCCCTTCTGTAACCCCTTTTTCTTCAAGTATTCTTATTATATCGGCTTTAATACTATCTTCTCCGTAATTCCTTATCTCTTCTGATGTACAATTAATTGTAACATGCCCACTCATTTCATCCGCTGATGGATGAAACTCTATCATATCCTTATACTCGCCTATTTTTGAGATTACTCCAGTAATATCAAACGCTTTCTTAAGACCCATAAAATCTGTAACCTTTACCCTCGGAATTTTCTTACTCACATCTTGAAAATAATTCATTGAAATTTCATTATTTTTCACTAAAAGAAATACTCCATTTTGTTCATCTAAAGTTACCTCTACATTATTGTCTTCATATAGTTTCATGAGATCCTCCCCCATCTAAATCATGGCATTATGCAGTAATTATAATTTAACTGCGCGCTTTAATAATAAATATATTTTACCATGACATTTCTAAAAATTGCGTTAATTTTAGAAAAAAGGTCCTTTAAGGCATTATTTTCCCTTTATACGGGACCAAAAGCCTATATGCAGGCAGTATATATAGGTACAGAGCGTAGAATATCGATAATGGAGAGGCTTCTAAAAGAAGCAGGGGAGCAAGCACTGCAATATTCCAAGGAATAAGAGGCGCTATAACAATTGCAGTATTTTCTATATTAAGGGCCAGTATTTCATTTGAGATTTCGTTTTTCTTATACATATCTTTTCCAAGAAGGTGAGTAAGCATCACTGCGATTACTTGGCTACATCCAAATGCCGCAGAAAAAAAACTTATTATTACTGTATATAAAAATACTCCCCTTTCGCTCTTAGCTTTATAGGTATATTTATTTATAATTTCAGTTATTTTAATTGCCTCAATAATAGAAGCTATGGAAGATGAGATTATTATTACAGTTATTATTTTTATCATGGAAGTCATTCCTCCGCCGCTTATTATAGTGGCTAAAGGATTTTGAGGTTCAAGAGAATACCCAAAGACAACATGCCTTATAAACTCATAAGGAGAGTTTTGTTGTATTAATATAGATATCACTCCTGCTGATAGTAGACTAAGTATTATAGCTTTTTTTACTTTTATTTTAAATCTTACACTCAAGATTATTATTAACGCAGGAAGAAGGGTTATCCAGTTTATAGTATAGGTTGATAAAATTTCATAAGTTATAGAGGATTCCTTGAAATTCATGGGATAACTCAATGATAGTATTGCGAAGCCAATGGAAGCTATTAAAAACGGTATTAAAGAGGATTTAAACATATTGGATATATTTGTAAATATATCAGTATTAGTAATAGTTGATACGAGAAGAGCACTTGAAGACATAGGTGAATTTCTATCTCCCACATAGGCCCCTGCTATTATAGCTCCTGCTATAAGAGGTATATTCCCGTCTGCACTTCTTGTTATAACCATCAATGCAATACCTATCGTTCCTACAGTTCCAAAAGAAGAGCCTAATAAAAAGGAAACAAATGAACAAATTAGAAATGCATACATTGCAAAAAAAGTGGGATTTAGATATGTTATTCCATAATAAACAAGCCCCCCAACAGTACCGGATGACATCCAGCTACCGGTTAGTCCTCCAATAAGTAAAAGAACCTGAAATACTACAAATGAAACTTTAACTCCTTTTTTTAAGAATTCAAATATAGTATTAGTCCTTATGCCTTTCTTATATGCTAATATTACAAACAAAATAAAAACAAAAAAAAGAGGATAGGCTATAAAAATACCCTTATATACCCCAGCAAGCAAAAGAATAAACGAAACAAAAAAAACAAAGAATATATCCATAGTTTATCTCCTATTTAATCATACTAAACACTTTTTTATTTCAATCAATCCATTGCTTATTATCTTAAAATACTACTATTCCTTCCACTCAATAATATCCCTAACCACCCTTGAGGCCATAAATAATCCTGATACTGAAGGTACAAATCCAGTGGAGCCTGGGATTTCTCTTTTACTTTCATTACTCATTGATATTACTGGCTTGATTGGTTTTTCATCAGAGTATACACAAAGAAGTTTATCTACTTTTCTATTTTTTAATTCTTTCCTCATTACTTTAGCAAGTGGGCATACTGATGTTTTTTTTATATCAACTATTTTAATTTTAGTTGGATCCATTTTATTTCCCATACCCATAGAGCTTATTATAGGAGTATTTGTCTCTTTAGCTTTTATTATAAGATCTATTTTGGATGTAATTATATCTATCGCATCCACTATGTAATCATATTTTACAGAAAAAAATTCGTCCCTATTTTCAGGAAGATATTTCTTTTTTATAGAATGCACTTTTATATTTGGATTTATTTCTTTGATTCTTTCAGCCATTACCTCTACCTTTAATTTACCCACTGTCGACTGTAGGGCTGGAATCTGTCTATTTAAATTGGATATATCAACATCATCAAAATCCACTAATGTAATTTCGCCTATCGAGCTTCTTACAAGGGCCTCAGCAGCATAGCTTCCAACTCCACCTATTCCAAAGACGGCTACATGACTGTTTTTAAGCTTATCAAGGTTTTCTTCTCCTATTAAAAGTCCTAGTCTTAAAAATTCTTTTTCCACTAATTAATCATCCTTTCAAAACTATTAAATCTTTTTAGAACTGAAATGATTTGTTTAAAAAACCACTTTTAAAGTATACTATATTATAAGTAGTAATTCATTAGAATTATTTATTAATGAATACTCCTTTATAATACGATATAAGAAGTATAAAAAATATAATTTTTCCATTTATAAATTTTAAAACATTGTATTTAAAAGAGGTGATTTTATGAAAGTTTCTCCTGTAAACAGAAGTAGGGTAAGCAATATTGTCGTAATGAGACAGACGGTTATAGGCGGTATAGATTCTGTAGAGAAGCCCAATCCAATAACTGCCCTTACCAATAATCCTTCAAATTTTTCTGATAATTTTTGGCTTTCCAACGATCTCTTTTATGATAGTTTGGGTGAAAAACTAAAAGAGCAACATGATTTTCAGCTTCATGAATCACCTATGGGGAATGAAAATATAGATTATGATAAAGAGGATGATGCTATCCTTAATTTTATTGAAGATATAATAAAAAAATATAATATAGCCATAGACTATATGAAAGATGTAGACAAAAAGGCTAAAACCGATAAGCATTTTAGGGTTGCAAAAATAGTAACATCTCACAATAGACCTCTTTCAAATCTTGGGATAACAACAGATAGAAATTATCATATGTCCTTAAATAAAGAAAAATTTCTTCTTACTTCTAAAAAAAGTCCCCATCATATGAAGCTTCTTTTAGACCCAGAAAAAGGAATTATAAGAAAAATTTACGATGGCTTTAAGGGAGTATAATAAATGACTACATTAGGTATAATTGTCGAATATAATCCATTTCATAATGGACATCTTCATCATATTAAAGAGGCTAAAAAACTTACAGGTGCAACCCATGTTGTGGGAGTAATGAGTGGAAACTTTGTACAAAGAGGCGGTCCTGCTCTTATAGACAAATGGTCTAGAGCCAGTATAGCTGTGGAGTGTGGAGTGGACCTTGTTTTAGAGCTTCCCGTTGTTTTTTCTTCCCAATCGGCCGAGATTTTTGCTAAAGGTAGCATTTCAACCTTAGAAAAGACAGGAGTAATAGATTATATTGTATTTGGAAGTGAAAGCAATTCCATTGAAAACATTTACTCTGTAGCAAAAGCTCTATCATTTGAATCCGAAAATTTTAAAGCTATCCTCAAAGACAAGCTTCAGCTTGGTATATCATATCCTAAAGCAAGAGAAGAGGCTCTTAAAAGCTTAGGGATAACTAACCTATCTTCTACCTCTAACGATATCTTAGGCATAGAATATGTTAAGCAGCTAATAAACTTAAATAGCTCCATAAAACCCCTTTCCATTCAAAGGACAGGGAGTGAATACAACAGTCTTACCCTTGAAGGGAAAATATCAAGCGCAACTGCTATAAGAGAGTTTATAAAAAACCAAAAATCCAATCAACATCAAATAAGTTTGGGAAATGAAAACAAAAATTTGTCTTATATCGATAATTTTATGCCTCATCAAACATCTTCAATATTATATAGCCTGATGAAAAGGGGTATTAACCCAATCTTTGATGAGAATTTTTTTAATCTAATACGCTTTGAAATTATCAAATCTAAGGAAAATTTAAAGAGTATATATGAAATTGAAGAAGGACTTGAAAACAGGATTTATAGCCTAGCCCTTAAATCGGAGGATTTTAATGAGTTTATTTTTTCACTAAAAACCAAACGATATACTCTTACAAGGTTAAGAAGAATTTTATTTAATATACTTCTTGGAATACAAAAGAAAGATATGGAGATATTAATTAATGATAAATCTCCTGCTCCTTATTTTAGAGTCCTTTCTTTTAACCAAAAAGGACGAGAGATATTAAAACAAATTTCTCAAAATGCTAATGCTCCAATTATAAACAAGGTGGCATCTTATAAGCCGATATATGACTCTGAGCGCATGATTTTTAAATACGATACATTATCAACAAGAATATATAATTTAGTCTATAACAGCAATTTAGATAGCTTAGATACAGATTTCTTACAATCACCTATATATACAGTTTGAAAAACATAGATAAAAGCTTTTATTTTCAAAATTTATGCAATAAAAACTGGGGCATTTAGTAGATTTTTCATCTATTACATGCCCCAGTTTTTTATAAAATTCTTTTTAGTAGTAACAATATTTAATTACTGTTCAGTCTTCTCTTCTTTTACAATAGGCTTCATTGTAGGGAATAGTATTACATCTCTGATTGAAGGGGAATTTGTAAGTAGCATTATTACTCTATCAATACCTATTCCAAGTCCACCAGTAGGAGGAAGTCCTACCTCTATTGCATTTAGGAAGTCTTCATCAAGAACATGAGCTTCGTCATCTCCTAGCTCTCTTTGTTTTAGCTGATCCATAAATCTTTGTCTTTGATCAATTGGATCATTTAGCTCAGAAAATGCATTAGCAATTTCCCAAGTATTTACGAAAGCTTCAAATCTATTTGTTTTTCTCGGGTCATCTGGATTTCTCTTCGAAAGAGGAGAAACTTCAACAGGATGATGAGTTATAAAGGTTGGCTGTATAAGATGCTCTTCACAGAACTCTTCAAACATCGCATTTATAACATATCCTCTATTCATTCCAGGAGTTATTTCAAGATGCTTTTCTTTAGCTATCGCTAAAGCCTCTTCATCTGTATCTATCTTATCAAAGTCTACCCCTGTATACATTTTTATTGCATCTGTCATAGAAAGTCTTTTCCAAGGAGGTGTAAAGTCTATTTCAGTTCCTTGGTAGTTTATTTTTGTAGTTCCTAGAGACTTTTCAGCCATATAAGCCACAGACTCTTCTGTAAGCTTCATTATATCTTCATAATCTGCATATGCTTGATAGACCTCTATTGCAGTATATTCTGGGTTGTGTTTGATAGACATTCCTTCGTTTCTAAACATCCTTCCCATCTCATATACCTTCTCAAAGCCTCCAACAATAAGCCTTTTAAGATAAAGTTCATTTGCTATTCTAAGATACATGTCTATGTCTAAAGTATTGTGATGAGTCACAAAAGGTCTTGCAGATGCTCCCCCAGCTAGAGTTGCAAGTATAGGAGTATCTACTTCAAGAAATCCTCTCTCATCTAAATATTCTTTAAGAGCTTTTGTGGCCTTGCTTCTTGTTATAAATGCCTGCTTTACCTCAGGGTTTACTATTAAATCCACATACCTTTGTCTATATCTTATATCAGTGTCCTTAAGACCATGATATTTTTCTGGAAGAATTTGAAGTGATTTGCTTAAAAGAGTAACAGATGAAGCTTTAACTGACATCTCTCCTCTTTTTGTTTTAAATACTGTTCCAACTATACCTACTATATCTCCGATATCGTAGGTTACAAAGTCAGCATAGCTATCTTCTCCTATTGCATCTTGTCTTACATATATTTGGAGCCTTCCATCTTCATCTTGTATATCTATAAAAGAAGCTTTTCCATGCTCTCTCATACTCATTACTCTTCCAGCTAGTGAAACTTCTGTTCCTTCAAGCTCTTCAAACTTATCTTTTACATCTCCTGTTTGATGAGTTTTTTCATATTTTTCAATTTTAAAAGGGTCTTTTCCTGATTCTTGAAGTTTTTTTAGCTTTTCTCTCCTTATTTGGAGCATTTCATTTAAACTTAAAGCCTCATTTTCGACATTTTGATTAGACATGTATTCCCTCCTATTACGATTTTTATCTACTTATTTCTACTACTTTTATTTTTGCAATTCCATCAGGAACCTGCACTTCAACCTTATCTCCAGCATTTTTTCCAAGAAGAGCTCTACCAATAGGAGATTCATTAGAAATTTTCCCTTCAGCTGGGTCAGCCTCTGCTGAGCCTACAATAGTATATTCATCTTCATCTATTTCTTCTTCATTTGGTGCTTGAAATTCGATTTTTACTATAGATCCTACAGTTACAGTATTACCATCTATAGCTGACTCATCAATTACTACTGCATGTCTTAGTATGTTTTCAAGCTTCATTATTCTTTCTTCAACTTGTGCCTGCTCATTTTTTGCTTCATCATACTCCGAGTTTTCCGAAAGATCTCCAAAAGAAATTGCTATTTTAATTCTTTCTGCAACTTCCTTCCTTCTTACGGTTTTTAACATCTCTAGTTCATCTTCAATTTTCTTAAATCCTTCTTCCGTTAAAAGAACTTCTTTCGTTTGTTCCATCATTAACTCCCCTTTATTTTATTAGCCATATTGGCTGTATTTGCATAAATATATGGCACTGATTATATAATACGCCACCTTTTATGTCAAGGATTCCAAATAATCTCTTAGTTTATTTATGACTTCCTCTGGATTTGTAAGATGATTTAGTTCCTCTTTAAAGCTGGCACTATTTTTCATTCCCTTTAAATACCATCCAATGTGTTTTCTCATCTCCCTAACTGCTTTATGCTCATCCTTATACTTAAGAGCCAGATGATAGTGGTTAATAGCAGTATTTATCTTATGGGAATCTGATATTTGTTCGATTATACTATCTTCATTTATATAATCATATATTTCTTTAAAAATAAATGGGTTTCCTTGAGCTCCTCTACCTATCATTAAAGCGTCTGCTTTTGTATGAGACAAGATATTTTTTGCATCTTCAAATGTAAAAATATCTCCGTTTGCAATAACAGGAATATTCAAAGTGTTTTTTACTTCTTTTATTATGTCCCAGTCTGCTTTTCCACTATAATATTGTTCTCTTGTTCTTCCGTGAACTGTAATTGCATCAGCTCCTGATTTTTCCATAAGAGATGCAAATGATACTGCATTTACATTTTTTTCATCCCAGCCTTTTCTTATTTTTACTGTAACTGGAAGATTTGTATTTTTCTTTACTGATTTAACTATCTCAGCTGCTAGCTCTGGATTTTTCATAAGTGCTGATCCATCACCGTTTTTTATTACTTTTGGAGCAGGACATCCCATATTTATGTCTATCATTGCAAATCTGTTTAGAGATGTTAATATTTTTGCTGATTCCCCCATAAATTCAGGTTCAGAGCCAAAAATTTGGACAACCACAGGTTGTTCCTCTGCTTCTACTTTTATCATTTCAAAAGTATTTTTGTCTTCATAGCAAACTGCCTTTGAGTTTATCATCTCTGTATAAAGCAAGGATGCTTTATGTTTTTTACATATAAGCCTAAAGGGAAGATCTGTAACTCCAGCCATAGGAGCTAAAAATACTTTTCCTTCGGGAACAAAACTTCCTATTTTCAATTTAACCATTATTCCTTTCGTATATAATCCTAAGTCCTTCAAGGGTAAGGAATTTGTCAACAATGCTTACTGTTGAGGTTTCTGCACATATTAACGTGGCTAAGCCTCCTGTTGCAACTACCTTCACATCCTCTTCCCCTAATTCCTTAATCATCATTTTCACTATATTGTCTACAAGGCCTGCATATCCAAATACTATTCCTGATTGCATAGCCCATGTTGTATTTTTACCTATTACACCCCTTGGTTTTGCAATCTCCACCTTATGAAGCTTTGATGCTCTTTGAAAAAGAGCCTCACTAGATATCTTTATTCCTGGTGAAATTGCTCCTCCCAGATATTCTCCCTTTGAAGAAACTGCACAAAATGTTGTTGCTGTTCCAAAATCTATCAATATTAATGGACCACCATACTTTTCGAAACCTGCTACTGCATTTACTATCCTATCAGCCCCAACTTGTTGAGGGTTTTCATATTTTATATTTATACCAGTCTTGACTCCTGGACCTATAATTATAGGTTCTTTATTACAAAATTTCATGGAAAAATTTTCAAGAGAGTGCATTACCTCTGGAACCACTGAGGAAATTATCACATCTCTTACATTATTTAGAGAAAGATTTTCATATTCAAATAACTGTCTTATTATAACTCCATATTCATCGGAGGTCTTTGCTTTATCTGTTCCTAGCCTAAAGCTTGATATTAGTTCTTTTCCTTTGTACGCTCCTAAAACCATATTTGTATTTCCAACATCAAATACAAGTAACATAACAGCACCTCTTTAAATATTATAGGTATATATTAAGGGAAGCCAACGGCTTCCCTAAAATTATTTTAAATAAATCAAAACTCTAAAATTCTAAACCAATCTTTGATTTTAGATTTTTATTTCTTTATCTTTTTTATCCCTTTTACTGCTGCTGTTACTATTAGCATTGCAACGAACATCTCAGGAAGACCGTTGGCTATTCCAATAGAGCTTATTACAGTAAAAGCTTTTTCACCTGACATACCAAGAGCAGATACAAACCTTTCAGCATAAAGAATGTATACCATCCCTAATACTCCAAGAGTATTTGTTAGTGTTCCAAGTGCTCCTGTTATTCCAAATGATACTGTTTCATTTTTAGTTATTTTGAAAGTTCCTTTATATACATAGTAAGATACAAGTCCTATAAGTATCCTAGGTAGTATAGAAACAAGGGGATTCCAAAACACAAATGATACTGGTGTAGGCGTTGTTATACTTCTAATCAAAGAGAATATCCCGAAGATTAATCCTACCGCCATTCCTACAATTGGGCCTTCCACAATAGCTCCTATTATTACTGGAATATGCATTATGGTTGCATTTGTAGGCCCTACAGGTATAAACCCAAGTGGAGTCATACCAAGGATTACAGATATAGCTCCAAGCATTCCTGTAACCGCCATGTGTCTTACTGAAAAAGTCTTTTTCTTAACTTCTACCAATTTGTACACCTCCGTTCCAGCTCCATATGGATGCCGGACAATTAAAATAAATTAGATTAAAAAATACTGAAGTTCAGCTTCAAAAGAATACCGACTTCCAACTAAATATTATATTGCAATTCTTGTATTTTTTCTATAGTTTTCATTAAATTTTCTTCGAATTTAAACATCTCCATGATTTTAAATCTCCCAAAGAGCCTGATTTGTATATTGCGTTATGAATCGCTTTTTCCATTGAAAGACTTGCTATATGAGATATCTTGTCAGTTGAGCACTCTATTTCTCCAGTTGATAAAGTAAATATTGTATCACCGTCTAAGGAAGTATGAATTGGAGATATTGCTCTTGCATAGCCATTATGAGCCACCTGAGATACCTTTTTGCACTGGCTTTTATTTAAAACAGCATTTGTAATTACAGCTCCTATTGTAGTATTCGTATTTGAAAATTTTCTATCTTCCTGAAAATTCAACAAAAGCTTAGAGGAATTTGCAAACCCATCTTTCTCGTCATTTAAAGCTCCTGCAATTATGCTTCCATCTTTTATTACATCTCCAAATGCATTAACAGCTACAATAGCTCCTACGATAAGTCCCGTATCATCCTTATATTCATAATATCCAAGACCTGATTTCATAGCAAAATCCATTCCCTTTATTTTTCCAATTGAAGCTCCTGTACCAGCTCCTATATTTCCCACTTCAAAGTCTGAATTTGCGTTTATTGAGGCGCTATATCCCATTTCTTTGTCCGGTCTTGTCAAATGACTTCCTATATATAAATCAAAGAGTACGGCTTGACAAACAATAGGAACTTTAGCAACTCCAACATCAAAACCAAATCCTTTTTCTTCAAGATATTTCATAACTCCACAAGATGCTTCTAGTCCAAAGGCTGAACCTCCAGAAAGGACAACAGCATGGACTTTATCAACCGTGTTTATGGGATCAAGCAAATCTGTTTCTCTAGTTCCTGGAGCTCCTCCCCTTATATCTACTCCCGCAACTGCTCCTTGTTCGCAAATAATTACAGTAGCACCTGTAAGCCCGTCTAAATTTTGTGCATTACCTATTTTTATACCTTTTATTCCTATGGTTGGCATCTTCAGCTCTCCCATCTAATGGATATTTCTCCTGAATTGAGCTCTTTTACTTCCTTGTTTTCAAATTCCACAAGTAAGGTTCCATCTTTGGTTATATCTATTGCCTTTCCCTTTTCTACTTTATCCTGATAATGGATATATATTTCTTTTCCCAAAATACATGAATACTCTTTCAGGATTTTGAGAATTTCACTTTTATCTCCATCTACAAACGAGAGATAAAGCTCCTCAAATATAGGTAGGAATCTCCAAAGAAGCTCAAGTCTTCCTATGTTATAGCCCTGGATTTTAAGAGATGTGGCAATATCCTTTATTTCCTTAGGGAAAGATTCACCTTTTATATTTATTCCCATACCCAGTATTATATACTCAACACTTTCTACATCAGCGGACATTTCAGTAAGTATTCCGCAGATTTTTTTTCCATCTATAAGTACATCATTTGGCCACTTTATTCCTACTTCTACATTAAGCTCATCAAGTGTTTTTGCAAGGGCTGCAGCTGCTATGCTGGTTAGAAATGATGCTTTTGAAGGCTCAATCTGAGGTTTTAATATAAAAGATATATAAATGCCTTCTTTGCTTCCAGAATAAAAGAATCTTCCTCTTCTACCCTTTCCCCTTGTTTGTTCTTCCGAGATAACAATAGTCCCGTCCTGCTCATCTCTTGCAATTTGCTTTGCAAAATCATTAGTCGACTCCACAGTCTCCATGGTTATAACCTTTGAACCAATTTTTTTAAGGTCTATTCCTGTTTCAATCAAGTCATTGTTCATAAAGTCTGGGTAGCTTACAAGCTTATATCCTTTTTTCGTTACAGATTCTATTTCAAAACCCATTTCTTTTAGCTTATTCATTCTTTTCCAGATAGCCGCCCTAGTAATTCCTAATTCATCGGATATTTTTTGACCAGATACAAATTCTCCATTTGCATCTATAAGAAGTTTCAATATTAGCTTATTCATACTTCCCTCCTTCCCCATATTGTATAATACTTTTTAAGTCAGTTTTTTATATTGTTTAAAAAAATAGCAGCCTTTAAGGCTGCTATTTTTATTTAAATAGACTTAGCATAACTCCTGCTGCAACTGCAGATCCAATTACACCTGCAACGTTTGGTCCCATAGCATGCATTAGAAGGAAGTTTGCTGGATTAGCTTCTTTTCCTACAGTGTTTGATACACGAGCTGCCATAGGAACAGCAGAAACTCCTGCAGAACCTATAAGAGGATTAATCGGGTCTTTTGTGAACTTATTAAGTACTTTGGCAAGAATAACTCCACTTGCTGTACCAACTCCAAATGCCAATATACCAAGAATAGTTATTTGTATAGTCTTTAGCTGAAGGAATTCTGCTGCATTAGCCGTTGCTCCAACAGAAACTCCTAAAAGTATTGTAACTATGTTTATAAGCTCATTTGTAGCTGTTTTTGAAAGTCTTTCAGTAACTCCACACTCTTTGAAAAGATTTCCAAGCATTAGCATACCAACTAGAGTTCCAGCAGGTGGAAGTATTAAAGTTACAATAATCGTAACTATTATAGGGAAAATTATTTTTTCCTTTTTAGTTACTACTCTAAGCTGGCTCATTACTATTTCACGTTCCTGCTTTGTAGTTAAAGCCTTCATTATAGGCGGCTGTATAACTGGTACAAGCGCCATATATGAGTATGCTGCAACTGCAATAGGTCCAAGAAGATGTGGTGCAAGCTGAGATGTAAGGAATATTGCTGTAGGTCCATCTGCACCTCCAATTATTGCTGTTGAAGCTGCTTCTTGAGCTGAAAAACCTAATGCTATTGCACCAAAGAAGGTAAAGAATATTCCAAACTGAGCTGCTGCTCCAAGAAGCAAACTCTTTGGATTAGCTATTAGTGGCCCAAAATCTGTCATTGCTCCTACCCCAAGAAATATTAGAGGAGGGAATATTCCAAGCTTAACCCCTTGACCTAAATAATACATTAGACCTCCAGGCATTACAGTTTCCATATAGACCGAAAAAGTCCCTTGCTGTGCGCTTGCTGCCTGATCCATATTCGTTATTTCTTGAAAATGAAGAAGGGTTTCAGGTTTTCCCATTATATTTGCAAGTGGAAGGTTCACAAGAAGCATTCCAAATGCTATAGGAACAAGTAAAAGAGGCTCAAAGCCCTTTCCTATAGCTAAGTAAAGTAGAAAGCAGGAAACTATAATCATTATAGCCTGCTGAATTGTTATCGATGCAATCCCTGTAGAACTCAGGAATTCTATTATAACTTGACCCATAGGGCATCTCCTTTCTAGTTAAGTCAGCTACTAAAATCTTAGATTTTATGTAAATGACTACTGATGTTTTGATATTATCCTAGTGTTACAAGTACATCTCCAGAATTCACAGATGCTCCCTTTGATACATTTATTGACTGTACAACACCATCTTTAGGTGCAACCAGTTCATTTTCCATCTTCATAGCTTCAAGAATTACAAGTACTTGCCCTGATTTTACTTCTTGTCCTTCAGAAACCTTTATATCTAGTATTGTTCCTGGCATTGGTGCCTTAACTCCGTCTCCTCCTGCAGATGGCGCTGGAGCTTTTTTAGCTGGAGCTGGTGCTGCCTTTGGTGCTGCTTGTGCTGGTGCTGCAGCTACCTGTGGTCTTGGAGCAGATACTACTCCATCCTTTATTTCTTCTACTTCTACTTCGTAAGAATTTCCATTTACAGTTATATTAAATTTTTTCATCATAAACCTCCTAAGTTATAGTCTGCTTTGTATTTGTTCTAATCTTCCGCTTCTTGCCCAAGACGGTGAGCTTTCTCCAAGTCTTGCTATATTTACAACTCTTATAGAGCTTTCACTTACTCCCATAGATGAAGCAACAGCAGCTGAAATTACAGCTACAAGCTCTCCCATATCTTCTTCATACTCTACTTCTGTTTCAACTACCTGAGCCTCTGGTGCAACTTCTTTTGGAGCTGCTCCATTCATAGTTTTTTCAAGAAGCTTTATTACTCCCATAAGCAATATTAAGATGGCAAATACTATAGCCATTGAAAGAACAGTAATTACAAGTCCTCCAAACATTTTCTGTCCAAAGTTTAAAGCTCCGATATCATGGGTCATAAGATCCAATATTTCATTAATATTCATTTAAATTCCTCCTTATAGTGGTATATTTCCATGCTTCTTAGGAGGTCTTTGCTCTCTCTTTGAAAGGAGCATATCCAGTGCCTCAGCTAATCTTATGATTGAATGAGCTGGCTCAATCACGTCATCAACAAAGCCTCTCTCCGCTGCTTTATAAGGCGTTGCAAATTCATCTGTATATTCTTTTATCTTTTGAGCTCTAGTCTCTTGTGGGTTTTCAGCATTTTTAATATCATTTCTGAATATTATGTTTGCTGCTCCCTGAGGTCCCATTACTGCTATCTCAGCTGTAGGCCATGCATAAACCATATCTGCACCAAGGTCTTTTGAGCACATTGCAAGATAAGATCCTCCATATGCCTTTCTTGTAATTAAAGTAACCTTTGGTACAGTTGCCTCACTATAAGCATAAAGCATCTTTGCACCATGTCTTATGATTCCGCCAAGCTCCTGCCCTGTACCTGGAAGGAATCCTGGAACATCAACTATAGAAATCACTGGAACATTAAAGCAGTCGCAAGTTCTTATAAATCTTGCTGCCTTATCAGAAGCGTTGATATCAAGGCATCCTGCCATAACCATTGGCTGGTTTGCTATTATACCTACTGATTGGCCGTTGATTCTTGCAAATCCAACTACCATGTTTTGAGCATAGTATGGCTGTACTTCAAAGAAATCTCCAGAATCAACAAGTCCTGTTATTATTTTTTTCATATCATATGGCTTATTTGGATCAGATGGAACCATATCGTTAAGAGATTCTTCTATTCTATTTACATCGTCAGCTTCAAATACTGGTGCCATTTCCATGTTGTTTGAAGGAAGATAGCTAAGTAGTTTTCTTATGTTCATGATACATTCTTCATCATTTGCTGATACAAAATGAGCTACACCTGAAACAGAGTTATGAGTCATTGCTCCACCAAGATCTTCAGCAGAAACCTCTTCTCCAGTTACAGTTTTTATTACCTGTGGTCCTGTAATAAACATCTGGCTAGTCTTATCAACCATAAATATAAAATCTGTAAGTGCTGGAGAATAAACCGCTCCACCAGCGCATGGTCCCATTATTGCAGATATCTGAGGAACTACACCTGATGCAATTGTATTTTTATAAAATATCTCTCCATATCCAGCAAGTGCATCAACAGCCTCTTGAATTCTAGCTCCACCAGAGTCATTTATTCCAACTACTGGAGCTCCCATTTTTATTGCAAGGTCAAGTACCTTAACTATTTTTTTTGCATGCATCTCTCCAAGAGATCCACCTACTACAGTAAAGTCCTGTGCAAAAGCATATACAAGTCTGCCATCAACTTTTCCATATCCTGTTATTACACCCTCTGCAGGAGCTTCAACTTTTTCCATTCCGAAATTTGTGCATCTATGCTTTACAAAAGCATCAAGTTCTACAAATGTTCCTTCGTCAAAGAAAAGATTCATTCTTTCTCTAGCTGTAAGCTTTCCTGCTTCATGCTGCTTGTCTATCCTTTTTTGCCCGCCTGCCATTTCAATAACTCGTCTTTTCTCGCGAAGCAGTTCTAATTTTTCTGACATGATAAGCCTCCTTATTTTACTTTTTTATTCTCTCTCGCTAAGCTCTAACAGTATTCCTCCAGTAGCTTTTGGGTGACAAAATGCTATTTTTGCTCCACCAGCACCATATCTTGGTTTTTCATCAATCATAGCATAGCCTTTTTCTTTCATGTTTGCTATAGCTTCTTCTATATTATCAACTCTAAGGGCAACGTGCTGAATTCCACCTCTACCCCCGTTTTTTTCTATAAACTTTGCTATTGGTCCATCTGGAGAAGTAGATTCAAGAAATTCAAGCTCAGTGTCTCCTACTGGAAAGAAAGCAACCTTAACCTTTTGATCTTCAACAACTTCTGTTCCATGACATTTGATATTTAGCACTTCTTCATAAAATTTAATTGTTTCATCAAGATTTGTAACTGCAATTCCAATGTGATCAACTCTAGATACGTTCATGATAGTCCTCCTTAAATTATATTATTATTTTTGAGAAATCTCTTTCCATATTTTTTCTGCAACAGAGTATGGATCAGTCTCTTTGCTTACAGTTTCAAGAAGCTTATCTTCCATATGTTCTTGCTCCATTAAACTTGTAAACTTTTTTTCTATATGGTCATGAATTAGTGCTTTTATTTCTGCTTTATTTCTTTGCACTCGTCTTTTGATTAATTCGTTGCTTTCTTCAAGATAAGCCTTGTGGTTTTCTATATTTTCTATAACCACTTCCACCCCTTCTCCAGTTTCTCCTACTGTAAGAGATATTGGCGGTCTAAAGCCCCAGTCTTTTTTGAAATCCAGCATCATATCTATTTCTCTTAAAGTCTTTTTTGCTCCATCTTTATCCGCTTTGTTTACTACAAATACATCTCCTATTTCCATAACCCCAGCCTTGATAGCTTGTATATCATCACCAAGTCCAGGAACCATGACCATAAGCACAGTATCAGCAGTTTTTACTATATCCACTTCTGATTGTCCAACTCCAACAGTCTCTACAAAAATATAGTCGCATCCATAGGCATCAAGTACCTTTATAGCTCCTTGGGTAGCTTTTGATATTCCTCCCAAATGTCCTCTAGTACCCATAGATCTTATAAAGACCTCTGGATCAAGGTAAAGATCAGCCATTCTTATTCTATCTCCTAAAATGGCTCCCTTTGTAAATGGGCTGGTGGGATCTATAGCTACAATTCCTATTTTTTTCCCTTTAGACCTAAGTGTCTTTACAAGCTTATCAGTAAGAGTTGATTTTCCAGCACCTGGAGGACCAGTTATTCCTATTACATAAGCTCCCTTAGTATGCTTGTGCAAATCTCTAAGAACATCAAGATAACCCTTGCTTTCATTTTCAACTAAACTTATAAGTCTTGCGCAAGCTGTCTTTTCCCCTTTAAGAAGTCTGTCCAAAAGTTCCATATAGATTACCTGCCTTAGTAATTAAATTAAACAGTTAACAAATATTATTTCCATGTGCAAAATATATACTTGATGGAAATCCATCAAGTATATATTTCATTAAAAATGTTTTATATTTCAAATTATATCCCTAAAAACATTATGGAGATTATTTAAAAGAATATATTCTCCTTAAGCCTGCTTTTTAAGATTAGATTTTATAAAGTCAATAGTTACTTGTGTAGGTGTTCCAGGGGTGAATACTTCTGCAATTCCCTTTTCTTTTAGCTCAGGGATATCATCATCTGGTATTACTCCGCCCCCTATCACAAGGATCTCATCATATACATTTTCTGTTTTTAGAAGTTCTACAACCTTTGGAAGAAGGTGGCTGTGAGCTCCTGAAAGTATACTCATAGCAACAACATCAACGTCTTCTTGAATTGCAGCTTCTACAATTTGCTCAGGAGTTTGTCTAAGTCCTGTATATATTACTTCCATACCTGCATCTCTAAGAGCTCTTGCTATAACCTTAGCTCCTCTATCATGCCCATCAAGCCCTGGCTTTGCAACTAACACACGAATAGGTCTATCCATTATTATTTCCTCCCCAAATCTATATAAAAGTTTAATTAAGAATCAAGTTTTTTATAAAATTACGCTCTGCTTGTACTCTCCGAACACATCTCTCATAACGTTGCATATTTCTCCAAGTGTTGCATATGCTCTTACAGCATCAAGAATATATGGCATAAGGTTTTCCTCACTCGAGCATGCTGATTTAAGAGCAGAAAGTTTTTCTTCAACCTTTTCAGAATCTCTTTTTTCTTTAAGGTCGCTTATTTTTTTCTCTTGAAGTTCTCCTACTATAGGATCTACTCTTAGAAGTCCAGTAGGCTTTGGCTCTTCAACTTGGAATTTGTTCATTCCAACAATTACTCTCTTTCCAGATTCTATATCTTTTTGATAAGTATATGCTGCATCCATTATTTCTTGCTGCATATATCCTTTTTCTATAGCTGAAGGAGATCCGCCAAGATCGTCTATTTTACTTATTAGCTCCATTGCAGCCGCTTCTAAATCATTTGTAAGGGACTCAACATAGTAAGAACCTGCAAGTGGATCTACTGTATCAGCTGCTCCACTTTCATGAGCTACTATTTGCTGTGTTCTAAGAGCTGTACGAACTGAAGATTCTGTAGGAAGTGCAAGAGCCTCATCCTTTGAATTCGTGTGTAGTGATTGAGTTCCTCCAAGTACTGCTGCAAGTGTCTGAATAGCAACACGAACTATATTATTTTCTGGTTGCTGAGCAGTAAGAGTAGAGCCTCCTGTTTGAGTATGGAATTTAAGCATCATAGATTTAGGATTTGTTGCTCCAAATCTTTCTTTCATTATTTTAGCCCATATTCTTCTAGCTGCTCTGTATTTTGCTATCTCTTCAAAAAGGTCGTTATGTGCGTTGAAGAAGAATGAAAGTCTAGGGGCAAAGCTGTCTACATCAAGTCCTGCATCTATAGCAGCTTGAACGTACGCTATACCATTAGAAAGAGTGAACGCAATTTCTTGGGCAGCAGTAGAACCTGCTTCTCTTATATGGTATCCTGATATACTTATTGTGTTCCAAAGTGGAACTTCTTTTGAGCAGTATTCAAATATATTTGTAATAAGTCTCATTGAAGGCTTTACAGGGAATATGTATGTTCCCCTTGCAACATACTCTTTTAGTATATCGTTTTGGATAGTTCCTCTAAGTTTGTCTGAAGAAACTCCTTGTTTTTCAGCAACAGCTATATACATTGCAAGAAGCACTGAAGCTGGAGCATTTATAGTCATTGATGTAGATACCTTGTCAAGAGGAATTCCATCAAAAAGAATTTCCATGTCTGCCAAAGAGTCAATTGCAACTCCAACCTTTCCAACTTCCCCTTGTGAAATTTTGTCTGAAGAATCATATCCCATTTGAGTTGGAAGGTCAAATGCTACTGAAAGTCCCATTGAACCTTGCTCTATAAGATACTTATATCTCTTGTTAGACTCTTCTGCTGTAGCAAAACCAGCATACATTCTCATTGTCCAGAATCTACCTCTGTACATAGTGTCTTGAACACCTCTAGTAAACGGGTACTGAGCTGGAATTCCTAAATCTTTGTCATAATCAAGGTCTGCAATATCAGCTGGAGTATAAAGTCTCTTTACCTCAATTTCAGAAGTATTTTTGAACTCTTCTTTTCTTTCTGGGAATCTCTCTAATGACTTTTTAACTTTGCCATCTTCCCATGCACTTACATTCTCTTTGATTTTTGAAACTTGATTCTTATCAAACATTTTTTTCTTTCCTCCCTGTTTTTGTGTTTTGTTGGGAATCCATTAAAAGACTAACATATTTTTCTGTGTTTGTCCCTTAATATTATAATAAATTTTCAATAAATTGACTATATTTATTTCATATTTCCCGTTTCAAGAAATTTTTCATGCCAAGAAAGTGCTTCTTTTAATAGATGAGGTGTATGCTTAAACTTTCCTTCTTTTGCTCTATTAAAGTAATCTCTAAGTTTTTCTTTGTAATCAGGGTGAGCACAATTTTCAATTATAGCTTCTGCTCTTTCCTGAGGACAAAGTCCCCTTAAATCTGCAACTCCTTGCTCTGTAACTATTACCATAACGTCATGCTCTGTATGATCATGGTGAGATACCATCGGAACTATAGAAGAAATATCTCCATTTTTTGCAATTGACTCTGTTGTAAATATTGAAAGATATGCATTTCTAGTAAAGTCCCCAGATCCTCCTATACCATTCATCATTCTGCTTCCCATTATATGGGTAGAGTTTACATTTCCGTATATATCTACTTCAATAGCTGTATTCATTGCGATTACTCCAAGTCTTCTTGCTACCTCTGGATGATTACTTATTTCTTGAGGTCTTAGTATCATTTTGTCTTTGTACTTGTCAAATTCTTCATAGAAACCTGGAAGTCTATGAGGAGATAAGGTAATTGAAGTACCTGAAGAAAACTTTACTTTATTGGCATTTATAAGATCTAAGACAGAATCTTGAAGCACTTCGGAGTAAACCTCAAGGTTTTCAAAATCCGAATCACAAAGACCGCCAAGCACTGCATTTGCAACGCTTCCAACTCCAGATTGAAGAGGAAGAAGATTTTCTGGAAGTCTTCCAAGTCTTACTTCTTCTTTAAGGAATTTTATAAGATTTTGAGCCATTTTTCTTGATGTATCATCTATTGGAGCAACCGCTCTTGTAGAATCCGAAATATCAGTAAATACAATAGCTGCAATCTTTTCCTTATCGCAAGGTATATAAGTAGTTCCTATTCTTTGAGATACAGACACAAGAGGTATAGGCTCTCTATTTGGAGGTGCCTGTGGAATATAAATATCATGTATACCCTCTAGTTCTGCAGGTTGTGATGTGTTTATTTCAACTATAACTTTGTTTGCATTTTCTATAAATGTAGCTGAGTTACCTATCGATGTAGATGGTACTATTCCTCCGTCTTCTGTTATAGCAACCGCTTCAACTATAGCAATGTCCATCTCTCCAAAATAACCATATTTTACCCATTGTGGTACATGACTAAGGTGCATATCCTGATATTTTATATTCCCTTCATTGATGGCATTTCTGCACTCGTTGGTTGTCTGGTACGGGAATCTTCTTTTCATAACTCCAGAAACAGCAAGCTCTTTGTCGAGCTCAGGTCCTACTGAGGCTCCTGTAATTAGAGTGATTCCTATTTCTTCTCCATTTTCAGCTCTTTTTGCAAGCTCAACCGGCACAGCCTTAGGATATCCAGCGGGAGTAAATCCTGAAGCTCCTACAACCATGTCATTTTCAAATATTTTTGCAGCTTCTTGAGCTGTCATTACTTTTGATTCTAACTCTTTGCATCTTAACCTTGTCTTATCCATAACTAAGCCTCCTAAAATCGATAATTTTTAGATTTCTTCTGACAACTGTTTGTACTTTTCTTGGCAAATCTTAAGTGCAGAAACTATAGCTTTTTTTGCAGAGCCAAGGTAATTTTCTTGGAGGTCAAGCTCTACAGGTTCAATATCTTTAATATTCCTTCCTATTATAATTTGATTTACAAATTCCTTTGCAACTCTTGTTATAAGTGTGCAGTCACAGTCTACTATCTCTCCAGTAGATCTTTTAACTACAACTCCTACAGCTATTATGCCTCCATACATTTCGCTAGCTGTAATTCCTTTAGGAAGTTTGGAATAGCCAGTTATTAATATCTCTTCTCTCTTCATACACAGTTCCTCCTTTTGATAACTAGTCTAGTGGCAAAAGGTCATTTTGCCTTCTTAGATATCTGGATTTTTATTTAATTTTAATAGGATGAGCTTAGATATAAGCAAAAAAAGCACGGGAAAATAAGTGGGCCTGCCATCTCATTTCACCGTGCGATTTCTATCTTTGCGACAAAAGGGAATTTTGCCCCAATAGAATCAAGGTTGACAATTAAATATCTAGATTCATTATATCTAAGTTGGCCCATAACTGCAATATGAATTTGAAAGAAATATTAATTATCCTACTATTCCAACAAAAACAAGTATAGCTCCAAACACAACTCCTCCAAATCCTAAAATCATAAGCTGATTAAAGAACTTAGTCTTATCTATTTCTTCATCTGCCGAAGCCATTGCAAGAGCTCCTAGTGTAGATATTGGCGAGTTAGTCACAAAGTGAGAGCCAAGAACTACAGCAGTGATAAGCGTTTTTCCATCAATTCCAAGATTTTCAACAAGACCTGGAACTGTAGGTATAAGTGTAGGCATTACTACTCCAGATGCAGATGAAACTGAAGACATAAGACCTGCAATAATTGTAATTATAGCTCCTGATGTCTGCTGATTCATAAATACAGATAGAGTATCTGTAAGAAGGTCTATACCTCCTGCAATTTTTATTACGTTTACAAGTACTCCAACCCCACAAACCAGTATAAGAGTAGACCAAGGTATTCCTGCAATAGACTGTTTTTCATCTGCAACTTTCATGAAAAGAAGTACGAAAGAACCAACAAAGGCAGCAAATCCAATATTCCATTTTGCAAATACAATTGATAAAACAACCGCTCCTATGACAGCTATAGTCATCATTTGATGAGTATTAAACTTTGCTGGCTTTACAGCTTTAGCATCCGCATCTTTTTTTAGCTTGTACCCACCAAGACCTATGTAAAGTACGGCAGCTATTATCACCTGAGCAATTACCATTTGAATAAATACATGAGTCCCAACATCATATCCTATAGCACTTGCAAGATTCACTGCAATAATTCCAGTTGGAGCTATAGGAGAAAGTCCCCCTGCATTAGAACCTGCAATCGTAACTCCTGCCATTAGAAGAGGGCTTATCTTTTCTTCATGGGCTACTGCCATAGCAATTGGAAGTACAAGTGCACAAACTGCTATATTACCAGGGCCTACAGCCGCAAGAACCGTTGCAAGTATAAAAAATATAATTGGTAATAGCTTTTTATTTCCATTACTTAAGTAAGCAGCTTTTCTAGCAAGAAGCTCTAGAGTTCTATTAGCTCTCGCTATACTAAATAAAAGGGTCATTCCAAGTAGCATAAAAAATAAAGAACTAGGCCATCCTTTTATAAGTGTTGCTGCTTTTGCTGGCGCTGAAGAAAGAGCTACCATTGTATCTGGATTTGAAGCAAGAGGTTCATATACAAAGAACCCTAAAAGAAATGCAAAAGCAATAGATACAAGACCTGTATTAACCCCTCTTTTAAATCCAATAAAAATTGCTACCACGAGCGTAAGTAAAGAAATCAGTTCAATTCCCATAAAGCTTCCTCCTTTAATCAAAACTGTTTAGTCGACTTTAACTATATACTCGCAATAAATATGCCAAATTATTAACATTCTTGAAAATGTTTTCATAAATTTTAGAATATTGCAATTGCTCAGTTGAGGATATTTATATCGTTATTTTATTATTTAATTTCTACAAATTTTCCTCTATTTTTTTTAGAAAAATAAAAATCGGTAACTTAGTTACCGATTACTGGTAAATATGTTACCGATTTTTATTTTTATATTATTTTATAAAAATGGTCTTTCAAGGGAATATTTTTCAATCTTTCGTCTTAAAGTAAGTCTCGATATACCCAACCTTTCGGAGGTCTTAGTGATATTCCACTGATTTTCAATAAGTACATCCATAATAACCTTTGCTTCTGCATTTTCAAGGCCCCTATGGTCAGTTTTAGTTTCGTCAATTAAATCTGAAATAATATCATCAGGAAGTTCTTCTTCCTTAATTAGTTCCTCATCTGCAAATATCATTAGCCTTTCTATTAAATTTTTTAGTTCTCTTACATTGCCAGGCCAGTTATAATTTAGCATCCTTTTAAAAGCACTTTCTTCAAAACCTAAAACGTTTTTTCCCAGCTTAGTATTATATTCTTTAATAAAATAATCAATAAGATATTCTATATCCTCTTGTCTATCTTTAAGATCAGGCATTTCTATGGGAATTACATTTAATCTGTAATAAAGGTCCTCTCTAAACCTTCCTTTTTTTATTTCCTCCTTTAGATTTTTATTTGTTGCAGCAACAATAAGTGCGCTAAAGTCACTTTCGGCTAGTCCTCCAACTCTTCTAAACTTTTTTTCTTGAAGTACTCTTAGCATTTTAGCCTGCAAATCTATATCCATATCTCCTATTTCATCAAGAAATAAAGTTCCACCATTTGCATTTTCAATAAGACCTGTTTTCCTCCCTTTAGCTTCTGTGAAAGCTCCTTTTTCATACCCAAAAAATTCACTTTCTTGAAGATTTTGGGGTATTGCAGCACAATTTATTGCAACATACGGTCTTTGATTTTGATATTTCAATTCATGAATATATTTAGCAAGTACTTCCTTTCCAGTTCCGCTAGCCCCTGTTATGAGTATCGCTGTTTCAATATTCATATTTACAATTTTTTTAATTTTTTTCTTTATGTCAATAATTTTTTTACTTTTTCCTACAAAAGCCTCAGATTGACCTAACTCATCTTCATCTAAACTGGTTTTTATTTTTTTGTATTCAGATACCTTTAGTATCGCTTCTTTAACCTCTTTTATAGAAAAAGGTTTTGTGAAATAATCATACGCTCCAAGCTTCATTGCATTTACAGCTAATCTAATATCACTCAAATAAGTTATCATAATAACTATTGCAGAGCTTTTTTTATTCTTAATCTCCTTCAAAACTTCAATACCATCTTTACCGGGTAGATGAATATCTAAAATAGTTATATCCGGATTAAATTTTTCAAAAAGAAGCAGACCTTCTTCTCCGCTACCACAAGCAAGAACATCAAAACCTTCATTTTGAACAGCAAATTTCAGTGAAGTTCTTATACCAATTTCATCATCTATTATAAGAATTTTCATCAATATTCTTTCACTCTCCCCTTTATGTACATAACAATCTAGTTCGAAAAATAAAATGACTTTAAATATATATTATTTAGGGAACAATATAGTAAACTCTGTTCCTCTTCCTTTGATACTTCTAACAGTCAAATAACCTCCATTGGCTTTTATAGATTTGTATGCAATTGGAAGACCCAATCCTGTTCCTGATTCTTTTGTTGTAAAAAAAGGGTCAAATATTTTATTCATCTTGTCCTTTTCAATCCCTACTCCATCATCTGCAATTATAAGAGCAATTTTATCACTATCTTCATTTATATCTATTCTAATAGTCCCCTTGTCTTCAACAGCATACAGGGAGTTTTTGAATATATTCATGATCGCCTGCTTTACATCTAATCTATCTATATTAACAAAGATTTTTTTACTTGAATCATTTATAGATATGCTTATTTGTCTTTTTTTAGCCTCAACCTTAAATAGGTTAACTACTTCAAGCACAACCTGATTCAAGGAAATTTTCTCTTTTTTGATTCCTTTTTTCTTTGTAAAGTCCAAAAACTCTATAACCATTTTATTTAAATCCGCCACTTCCTTTTCCATAATACCAAGTACTTCTTTTTTTGATTCTTCTTCTACATAATCTTCCTTAAGTATCTCTATAAGATTAGACATTCCTGCAAGAGGATTTCCTATATCATGGATGATTGAGGCAGATAGCTCTCCTAGGGTTCTTATCCTGTCTTCTCTTTTTAATTCTTCTTCTAGATACTTCACTTCTTTTAAATCTCTAATTCCTATTATTATACCAGTTCGTTCTCCACCCTCCTTTTTTAAAGGGGAAAAGGATAAAGAAACAGGCACTATCCCAGAATTTTTACTTTTTATTTCAATTTCAGTTTCAAATGTAGTAACTATATTCTCTGGGTTTTTGGAATTTATATTATCTGGATTAACAGAAATCTTTTCATAAAATTCATTGAGTTTTAGGCCGATTATCTCTTCCTTTGAATAGCCTGTAACCATTTCCACTGCTTTATTTGCAAAGTTTATCTCTCCAAACTTATCACAAACTACCACAGCACTAAAAAAACTCTCCAAAACATCAGATAGTCTTCTTTTAAGATTTTTTACATTTTCATTTGAAATCTCCAGATCAGATATTTGCTTATCTATTCTATTTCCCATCTGATGAAAAGCTGTTCTAAGCTCTCTTACTTCATCATAATAGTCAAGATTTTCTGTCTCTATATGATAGTTTTCAGAACCAATCTTTTCTACATCTTTCACTAAAATCTCTATTGGCTTAGTAATAGAGTTGGAAAAAATGATACCTATGATTATGGATAATATTATTATTACAAACATAAAGTTTCTTAGCTGTTTGTTGAAAGCATCAGTTTCTGAAATAAATGAACCAACGCTTTGCTCTACCATTACCATCCAGCCAGTACTTTCTACAAAACTTGATGCAACATTATATACTCCATAATCAATCTTTCTTGTTCCAAAAAAGCTTTCTTGCTTATCTATTAAGGATATGTAATCATGGACTTTTCCATTTTTTTCAATTATACTGTTTTCCATAATTTTAATAGTACTAATCTCACTTTCGTATGGATCTACAGCCAAAGAGCCATAACTATCAAAAACCCATATGTTTCCATCAAATTCTTCTTGATTAATTTGTATAATTTTTTTTATATTTTCAATGGGTATACCTCCACCAATTAAACCTATAAGCTCCCCATCTGAAAATACAGGAGCTGCTAGAACAAAGTGGGGTTTTGAGAGAATAGTACTTAAAAACAATCTACTTACCGCAGTTTCTCTTGTTCTCATAACATCTATATAATAGTCTCTAAACCTATATACATTCACCTCTGTGACCTCAGGATTAGCTGGCTTAGAAAATTGAATTTTCCCAGTATCATCCATAAAAAATATTAGGTCAAAATAAGAAAAGTTATCATACATTCTAAAAATTTCATTTTGAATAAGCTCAAGGTCTCCATTTGACTCCGAAGAAAATGCAGCAGCAGTTTCCACTGCTTCTATAGCATTCGCTAAATACATTTCAATCTGATTGGAAACAAACTTAGAGATTGACATGTTTTTCTGCATAATTCTTTCACTTATATTTTCTGAAGCCATATTTCTAAAAAAATATCCCGACATTCCAACAAAAATCATTGTAAATATAACTATAAATATAGTAAAGCTAGTTTTCAAGCTTCCAAAATACAAGGTATCACTTCCTTAGTTCTTCTCATAATATTCTGAATTAGTATAGTTATACATAAAATATACTATATATAAACAAAATATAAAAGGTAAAATTTTTCAAACCCAAGAGAATGTGAATAATTTCACTTTCAAAAATTAGTTCTCCCACATAAAAGGATAAATTTATTTTTAATATTACAACGTGATATTGGTAATAAAAAATGACGAAAGATATAAGAAGCTTCCTTCATATTCTTTCGCCATTAATATTTTTTATTCTTTTTTCAAATCTACGCCATCAGCAGAGACTTCATCATTTTCAGGTTCCAGAGTTTCTTTTTCTGATATTCCACCTGATGATGCAATAGAAGATCCTTTTAGACTTTCCTTTGCATGTTCAGCAGCTTCCTCAGCAAGTTCCTCTAAGCTCTCTTCACTTAAATCAAGCTCATTATTGAAAGCTTGCTCAAATTGCTTAGCATCCAGTGTTTCAAATTTAAGAAGTGCTTTTGCAACGTTATGAAGAATTTCTATGTTTTCAGTAAGAAGCTTTTCTGTCATTTCATAAGCTTCATCTACAAAGCGTCTTATTTCTCTATCAATCTCAGATGCAAGTTCCTCAGAGTAATTTCTTCTTGTTGTCATATCTCTTCCTAAAAATACTTCGTCAGAAGAATCTCCAAAAGCCATAGCTCCTAGTTTTTCGCTCATTCCAAACTTTGTAACCATAGCTCTTGCGATTTGCGATACTCTTTCAAGGTCATTTTGTGCCCCTGTAGATATATCATCAAGAACTAGCTTTTCAGCTACTCGTCCTCCAAGAAGCTCTACAAGCTTTTCTTCCATATCTGTTTTTGTAGTATAATACTTATCTTCAGTTGGAAGGGTCATTGTAAATCCTCCAGCCCTTCCTCTAGGTATTATAGTAACCTGGTGAACTGGATCAGCTCCTGGTAAAAGCTTAGCAATTACCGCATGTCCAGCTTCATGATAAGCAACTAACTTTCTTTCTTTTTCGCTTATAACTTTTGATTTCTTAGGTAGACCTGCTATAACTTTTGTTATGGCTTCTTCTATAGTGTCCATATCTATTTTCTTACGATTAGCCCTTGCTGTAAGAAGAGCCGCCTCGTTCATAAGATTTTCTATGTCTGCAGGGGTGAAACCTGGGGTCCTTCTAGAAACAACCTTTAAATCCACATCTTCTGCAAGTGGTTTATTTTTTGCATGAACCTCCAGTATTGCTTCCCTTCCTTTTGCATCAGGGGATCCTACCATTATTTGTCTGTCAAATCTTCCAGGCCTTAAAAGAGCTGGATCCAGTATATCCGGTCTATTTGTAGCTGCCATTATTATGACACCTTCGTTAATTCCAAAACCATCCATTTCAACAAGAAGCTGATTTAGGGTCTGCTCTCTTTCATCATGGCCCCCTCCAAGTCCAGCACCTCTTTTTCTTCCCACCGCATCAATTTCATCAATAAAAATGATACACGGAGAAGATTTTTTTGCTTGTTCGAAAAGATCTCTAACTCTAGAAGCTCCTACCCCTACGAACATCTCTACAAAGTCCGAACCACTGATAGAGAAAAATGGTACTCCAGCTTCTCCAGCAACTGCCTTAGAAAGATAAGTCTTTCCAGTTCCAGGAGGACCCACCATTAAAATTCCCTTTGGTATTCTAGCACCAAGTTCGATGTATTTTTTTGGATTTTTAAGAAAATCCACAATTTCTTCTAATTCCTCTTTTTCTTCATCAAGACCTGCCACGTCTTTAAAATTAACTTTTACTTTATTGTCATCTTTATGAAGCTTGGCCTTGGATTTCCCAAAGTTCATTACTTTGTTTCCTCCACCTTGAGATTGCTGCATAAATACAAACCAAAAAACAACAAATATAAGAATCATAAATATGGATGGCAGAATTTCAAAAATCCAAGGTGTAGTAGGAACAGGTTCCCCTGTAGTAACTAAATTTCCTTCTTGTGATTGTCTTAATATTTCTTCTGAAAGCTGTTCTTCGCTTATTCCATAAGGAAGATACGATGAAAATGACGTTTCTGTACTTCTTATTGTTCCTGTTATTCTTCTATCTACGAACTTCACTTCTTTTATATCTTCCGCCCTAAGACTTCGGTAAAACTGGGAAAAAGGTATATCTTTAACTTCTTGAACCTGATTTCCAAACAGTTGTACCACAGATATTATTATTATGAAAATAAGCAGATAAAAGCTTGCTCCTTTGAAAAATTTCTTCAAAAAGAAGTCCTCCTCTCTAGCTGAATCATCATGATATTTTATCACAAATTGTAATTATTATAAAGGTTTACAAGTTATTCTTATCACTTTTTCTGTATTTTCGTCGATTTTGTAATCCTCACTTATTTTATACCCAACCATCCAAAGTATCCCTTCTTTATCTGTGACTAAAGGTACTTCGTCTCTTTTTTCTCTTGGAATCTTAAGATCAATAAATATATCTTTAAGTTTTTTCGTCCCTCCTAACCCCATAGGCCTCATCCTGTCTCCATCTATTCTTGCTCTGACTGTAAGAGGACCTTTTATCTTGTCTATATCAAAAGCCTTTGTAAACTGCCCCGTTGGAAGCATCATACATTTTTCTTTTGACATTATCTTGCTTTCTATTGCCATGTTTACCTCTGGAATCTCAACATAATCATCAAATTCAAGATTATGGCTAAAAGTTACTGTTTTTTCTATCATTTCTTTGGTTGTTATATAAATCCCTTCTGGCCTTTTGTATACAAAAATGCCTTTAGGTAAATTTATCATTGCTTGGTTTTTAGGATTTCGTGAAAGTGAAATTACATCTTCCACATGAATATTTTCAATACCTTCAAGACTACCAGAAATCTTTTCTATTGCCATTCTTATGAGCCTTTTACTTATTGAATATTCACAGGATAAAAGCTCTTCGCTATCCATCTTTACAGTATCCTTTGATACTACTACCACTTCTTTTTCAAAAATACTCTTAGCATTTTTTTCAAGATACTCATTATCTTCTCTAAGAATATTTGCCGTCCTAGAAAGAGTTTCTTTTATATTATGGGAAAATTCCTTTTCTATAAACGGAATAAGTTTTAGTCTAATTTTATTTCTTGTATACTCTTCTTCAGAATTTGTATGATCTATTCTAGGGTTTAATTCATGATTCTCGCAATATTTTACTATATCCTTTTTTTCTACATCCATTAGAGGTCTTATTATTCCATCTTCCCTAAAATAATCCATTCCTTTGAGCCCTTTGATTCCAGAACCCCTTAAAAGTCTCATTAAAACAGTTTCTGCCTGATCATCAAGGTTATGTGCAACTGCTATCTTATCGGCATTTATTTTGGATTTGACTTCAAAAAGCATATTGTACCTTACTTTTCTTGCTGCTTCTTCTAAAGTAAGCTTATGGATTTTCGCAAACTCAGGAACATCTATCGCCTTTACGAAAAAAGGTATCTCCAGTTTATCGCATAATTTAGCCGCATACATAGCATCTTTTTGGGCTTCAATGCCTCTTATTTTATGATTAAGATGTGCACCATAGATTCTTATCCCATATGTACTTTCCAAACTTTTAAGGGTATGAAGAAGACATACAGAGTCTGGTCCACCTGAAAGCGCAACGAGAATTTTATCTCCCCTAGTTATAAGCTTTTCTCTTTCTATGGTCTGTTTTATCCCATCTATTACCATACACTTCATCCTTTACATAGTTTTTCTGAAAGCCAAACACTAGGATTAGCTAACCATTATATGCATTTTATTTTTTCCTTCAAGGAAACCTTTTACAATTATCTCATATTCTATATTTATTTCTATATTAAAGGGATTTATTTCTTTAGTTATGGACACATCTTTTGTAAGTATCTCCATAGACATATCTCCATATGGAGTCTTATAGGATGACTTGTACCTCTTTCCCTTTTCAAATTCCATAAGAGAAGTATTGCTTCCATTTTTTTTCATGGACACAAAGCCTTCCTTTATCGTAAGGGTAGTCTTAGTTCCCTTCATCCCTGAGATTTCGGATTCATCATAGCTTAAAATACTAAAATCTCCTTCTTCATAAAAAAGTCCTTCTGTGACAAGTTCTATTACATCTTCTTTTTTTGATGCAAAATCAAGTTGTACTGTTTTTATATTTATAAGAGTTTCTCTCAAATATATCACCTTTCATTGTAACTAAACTACTAATATTTTTGTATTTCTATCATTTCTATTTTTTCTATTTTTCTATTAAGAAATTGTTCCCCAATTTTTATAAATTTGCTAGGTTGATCTGAGACGTAGTATCTAAAATAAGGAGAATTCTCTGATACATTTAACATCTCTTCCTTTTCTAGAAGCTCTCTTAAATCTTTAGCAGTCTCTCTAGCTGGGTTTACAAGGGTTACTTCATCTCCCATCACCTTTTGTATAGTGTTATTTAAAAGAGGGTAGTGTGTACACCCCATGACTAAGGTATCTATACCCGTTTTTCTTAATTCTAACAAATATTTTTGTGCTGTGAGATAAGCGATATCAGTATCTGACCATCCCTCTTCTACTATTGGCACAAAAAGCGGACAGGACTTTGAAAATATCTCAAGCTCACTGTTTGATTTGAGCATAAAATTATCGTAAGCTTTCGAACCTATGGTCCCCTCTGTTCCTATGACTCCTATTTTGGAATTTTTTGTGGTTCCGACTGCCGTCCTAGCCCCAGGCTCTATAACTCCAAGAATGGGCACATTATATCTTTCTCGTGCCTTTTCTAGGCTTCTAGCACTAGCTGTATTACATGCGATTACTATGGCTTTTATCCCTTTTTCCAAAAGAAAATTGATTGATTGGAAGGTATATTTCACCACTGTATCTGAAGATCTTGGACCATATGGAACTCTAGCTGTATCTCCAAAATAAATTATATTTTCATCTGGGAGTTCCTTTATGATTTCCTTAAGTACAGTAAGACCTCCTACACCAGAATCAAATACCCCTATAGGATTATTTGGATTTTTTTGCATCTTCTCTTTCCTTCCTTTCAACTGCTAGGCAAATCAGTCGTTCTACAAGCTCTTTATATGAAATTCCGCTTTTTTCCCAAAGTTTTGGGTACATGCTAATAGTTGTAAATCCAGGCATTGAATTTACTTCATTTAAAAATATTTCATTTGTATCTTTATCTATAAAAAAGTCTATTCTGCACAGTCCTTCTCCATTTATAGTCTTATAAGCCTTTTGAGCCATTTTTTTGATTTCATTTTCATCATCTATGCTGATATCAGAAGGAATTATAAGCTTCGATTCATTACTTTTATATTTCGCATCATAATCATAAAATTCATCAGAAGGTATAATTTCTCCTGTGCATGAAACTTTAATATCTTCACTATTTCCAAGGATAGAAACCTCTATTTCCCTTGCATTTATTCCTTTTTCTACTACTAGTTTATGGTCATAAAGAAAAGCATTTTCAATGGCCTTTTTTAGATTATCCCTATTTTTAGCCTTGCTAATTCCTACACTAGAGCCCATATTAGCTGGCTTTACAAAGCATGGATATCCTAATTTTTCTTCTATATCAATCATAGACTTTTCTATATTATTCCATGAACATACTGTTAGATGAGGGACTTGATTTATTCCTTCAAATGCAAATAATTTTTTTGCTATATCCTTGTCCATCGCCACAGCTGATGCAAGAACAGGGCATCCTACATATGCTAGGTTTGAAATTTCTAAAAGTCCCTGAAGTTTTCCATCCTCTCCAAACGGTCCATGAAGTACTGGAAATACAAGATCAAATACTATATTAATGTCACTTGAATATATTCCTGGTTTTTTTTGAGAGCTGCAAAAAACCACTTCAGCATCAGATACATTGTTAATCCAGCTACCATCTGCAACTGATTTTATATCTCCATCAAAATAATGAAACTCCCCTTTATTATCTATGCCAATTAGATAAACATCATGAATCTTTTTGTCAATGTTTTCATAAATGGATTTTGCCGACATTAAAGAAACTTCGTATTCTGCTGATTTCCCACCAAAAAGTAATGCTATTTTCATAATATCACCTACTGTTTCTTTTATATTTTTCTAAAATAAAAAATTTAATCTCCCTTATATGTTCCTCAGATGCTTTTCTAGCTTTTTCAGGTTTTTTTTCTTGAATTGCTTCAAGTATTTTTTTATGGCTAGCTAATATGTAATCAGCTGTAGTTGTGTCTTCTACATAGCTTTTTCTAAAACGATGAACCTGCTCTATAAGAACGCTATTTACTTTGATTAGCCTAGGATTTCCCGATGCATTCAGGAGTATATCATGAAATCTCGAATCCCATTTTACTATCTCCTCAACATTCTTGTCTTCTACGCTCATTTCTAAGCCTTTATACGCTTTTTCAAACTCAGATAGTTCTTCTTTTTTTATTTTTGTAGCCGCTAAAAAGGCAGCAAGGCCTTCTAAGACTTCTCTAACTTCAAGGACATTTTCCACATCTTTTATAGAAAGCTCTGATACCTGAGCTCCTCTTCTTGGAATCATTTCAACAAAACCATCAATTTCAAGCTTCCTTATAGCTTCTCTTACTGGGGTCCTTGATACCCCTAGTTTTTCTGCAAGTTGAACCTCCATAAGTCTCTCTCCAGGCTTTAACACGCCATCAAGTATTGCATCTCTAAGATGGTCAAAAACCACATCTCTAAGGGGTTTTATATCCTGAATACTAAGCTTATCAATACCTCGACTCAATTTCAACTCCTCCTTCAGAGGTTTTTGTTATATATGTTTCTTTAAATTCCTTAGAAAGCTTCTCAAAATCTCCAGAAGCATCATAAATATTTCTGTATAATCCAAAAACAGTTGGACCGCTCCCAGTCATCATTGAAACGACCGCCTTGCTATTTGTCATAATATTCTTTATTTTGTCAATATCTATTATTAGCTTTGGAGTTACACTTTCTAAAGAATTAGCCATAGAAGATGATATTTTTTCTAGAGATTTTTCTCTAAGTCCCTCTATTAGCCTTTCATTGTCGGGTCTTGCATAAGGTTCGTTTATATTAAATTTCTTGTATACCATCTCTGTTGAAACCGAGTCATCTGGCTTGCAAATTAAAACTACTATATCCATAAAAGGAATAGGAGTGAGCACTTCTCCAATACCCTGTGCTCTAACACTTCCCCCTTCTATGCAAAAAGGAACATCCGCTCCCAGTTTTAGTCCTAGAGCTTTAAGTACACTTAAATCTACGTTTAAAGAAAACAATTCATTCATTCCAACAAGAACAGCCGCAGCATTTGAGCTTCCTCCTGCCATCCCTGCTGCCATTGGTATTTTTTTATCAATATGTATGTTTACCCCTTCATTTAAGCCATAATGATTCATTATAAGAATTGCAGCTTTATATGCTAAGTTGCTTTCATTAGAAGGAATATTCGGGTTACTACAAAAAATTTTTATTTCTTTATCATCACGTTTTTTAATCTTTATAGTATCGTAGATATCCACACTTTGCATTATCATATCCACAAGATGATATCCATCTTTTCTTTTTCCTATTATATCAAGTGATAAATTGATTTTTCCCCTTGCTTTTAATATTATCTCTTCCATAAAACCCTCCACACGCTGGTTTGCTTCTACAATATGTTATTATACTATATAATGTTTATTTTGCATAAAAAACTCCCCTAAAAATTTTAGGGGAGTTTTTATGTATATGATATCTAAGATGGTCTTGAGGTTATGTCATCTTTGCTAAGCTTCAGCTTGACAGTTGATGTCAGTATATCCGAATAACTATATGATACTCTTGTGGTAGTATCGAAATTACCGTCTATCCTCACTACAAAGACATTAGGGTAGGCATTCTCAAGTACGCCCTCTTTTACCACTATTTTCTTGCGGCCTTTGTTAGCTTTAAGTATGATTTTCTTTCCGAGGTGCTTTTCAATACTCTTTCTAATTCCTTCTAAAGTATGTTTCGTAGCCAAAAAATCACCCTCTTCATATTTTTACTAAGTATAATAATAACATAAAGAGGGAAATCTGTCAAATGATTTAAATTTCAATTATAGTTTAAGATATTTAGGTTGTCAATATATTTTATTTCACTATTTTCGTTCCTGTTTTTCCCTCAATGCCTTCTGCTGCTTTTTCCAGTGAAGTAATAAGGGCTTTTCGTCCTTTCATAGACGATGCGAACATCATTGCCGCTTTTATTTTAGGAAGCATCGAACCTGGCGCAAACTGTCCTTCCTCGATGTATTTCTCAGCTTCATCTATAGTAATCTGAGAAAGCCAAACCTCATCTTCCTTTCCAAAGTTAATAGCCACTTTTTCCACTGCTGTAAGTATAATAAGGTAATCAGCTTCAAGTATTTCAGCAAGCTTTGCAGAAGCAAAGTCCTTATCAATAACAGCTGATACTCCTATAAGCTTATTTCCTTCCTCATAAACGGGTATTCCTCCCCCACCAACTGCTATAACTACTTGTTCGTTTCTTATTAAGGTTTTAATAGTTTCTTTTTCAGCTATGTCAATAGGAAGAGGAGATGGTACTACTCTTCTATATCCCCTGCCTGCATCTTCCTTCATTACAAAGCCTTTTTCTTTGGTTAGTTTTTCCGCTTCTTCCTTTGTGTAAAATGCTCCAACAGGCTTAGTTGGATTTTCAAAGGCAGGGTCATTTTTATCGACTAAAACCTGAGTAATAATTGTGGATACAGGATTATCAAGGCCACGATTTAAAAGTTCTTCTCTAATAGCATTTTGAAGGTGATATCCTATATACCCTTGGCTCATGGCTCCGCATTCAGGAAATGGCATTTCAGGAGTAGCCGCTGCTGATTTTGATGCAATATCCATGGCAAGATTTATCATTCCTACCTGAGGTCCATTACCATGGGAAATCACCACTTCATGTCCCTCTTCAACCAAATCAACTATTGGCTTAGCCGTCCTTCTTACTGCTTCTATTTGCTCATTAGGAGTATTTCCAAGAGCATTTCCGCCAAGGGCTACCACTATCTTGTCTTTAACCATAAAATCATCTCCCCAAGAATATATTTTACAGGTTTCCTATTGTAGCAACCATGACTGCCTTTATAGTATGCATTCTATTTTCTGCTTCATCAAATACTTTGGAGTATCTGCTTCTAAAAACTTCATCAGTAACTTCCATCTCTTTAAGGCCATATTTTTCATATATCTCTTGACCCGTCTTTGTATTTGTATCATGAAAGGCAGGAAGACAGTGAAGAAAAATCATATCTTCATTTTCAGCTTTTTTTATCATTTCCATATTTACCTGATAAGGTTTTAGAATATCAATTCTCTCTTTAAATCTATCTTCTTCACCCATAGAAACCCAAACATCTGTATAAATTACATCTGCATTTTTTACATCATCTACATTTTCACTAAGGTTTATAGATGACCCTGTTTCCTTTGCAACTTCCTTCATTTCGTTCACTAACTCTTCTTCTGGCCAAAGTTCTTTTGGTGCAATTGCCCAAAAGTCCATACCCATCTTTGTTGCTCCTATCATTAAAGAGTTTCCCATATTGTTGCGGGCATCCCCTACGTATACGAATTTAACTTTGTTAAGAGGCTTAGATATATGCTCCATTACTGTCAAAAAATCCGCCAAAATTTGTGTAGGATGATATAAATCTGTAAGTCCATTCCATACTGGAACTCCAGCATTTTGAGCTAATATTTCTACAGTTTCCTGCTTGAAACCTCTAAATTCTATTCCATCATAAAATCTACCAAGTACCTTAGCTGTATCTTCTATAGACTCTTTTTTCCCCATCTGACTATCCCCGCTTCCAAGGAAAGTCACATGACCCCCTTCATCAAGTGTTGCAACTTCAAATGCGCATCTCGTTCTTGTTGAAGCTTTTTCAAACAAAAGAACTATATTTTTTCCCTCTAGAAGATTTCCTTTAATACCTGATCTTTTTTTATCTTTTAAATCTTTTGCAAGGTTTAAAAGATACTTAATTTCGTCTTGAGTAAAGTCTTTAAGAGTTAAAAAATTTCTTCCTTTTAAATTTAGTGACATAAATTGACCTCCTTAAAATGTTTTATATAGGATAAAAATATAATGTTATAAGTCTTCTCTATAAAGAGGCATAGACATACATCTCGGGCCTCCTCTTCCTCGTGAAAGCTCGCTTGATGGCATTACATGAAGCTTTACTCCATTTTCTTCAAGCAGCCTATTTGTTACATGGTTTCTTGAATATACAACAACTTCTCCAGGTGAGATTGCAAGTGTGTTTGACCCGTCATTCCACTGCTCTCTACCGGCATCAACTATATCTCCTCCTCCACACCTTATGAGTGTGACCTTATCAAGATGCAAATACTTTGCAAGCGCTTTATCAAGTTCTTCAGTTTCTTTTTCAATTCTAATATAGTTACTGTTCCCTTTTTTGATTGCATATACAGTAAGAGGACCTTCTATCTCTGGATGAATTGTAAACTTGTTATAATCAACCATAGTAAATACTGTATCTAGATGCATAAAGGCTCTTTTATTTGGTATATGAAAAGCAAGGATGGTTTCAAATGACTCTCCTTCTGCAAATATTCGTTTTGAAAGCTTTTCAATAGATTCTGCATCTGTTCTTTCTGATATCCCAATGGCCAGAGTCTTTTCATTTAATACAAGTTGATCTCCCCCTTCTATTGCAGTGGGTTCATCTCTGTCATACCACATCGGGATTTTTATATCCTTAAATTTCGGATGATATTTAAAAATATATTTTGCAAACAATGTTTCTCTTCTTCTTGTAACAGTTCTCATATGATTAAGTGAAATCCCTGAACCTATAGTGGAAAATGGATCTCTAGTAAAATAAAGGTTTGGCATTGGGTCAACCACAAAAGGATATCTGGACTCTACCATGTCAGCTAATGAGGTTGCATTATAATTCTTCACTTCTGATTTTCTAATACCCTCCATCATTTTATCTATCATTTTTCTATTGTCAGAAAAGTCCATAAGGAGCTCTTTGACTATAAAACGTTTTTTGTCTCCTTGAACCTTCGCCTCAGAAATAAATTCTTCTAAAAATAAATCCTTAACAGCGGAATCTTCTAAGGATTCTGCTGCCAGATCTTCAAGATAAAGAACCTCAACTCCATTTTTAGCAAGTATCTTTGCAAACGCATCGTGTTCTTCTCTTGCAATTTGAAGGTAAGGAATATCATCAAAAAGCAATCTATCCATTAAATCAGGTGTTAAATTTTCAACTTCTTTTCCAGGTCGATGAAGCAATACGGTCTTTAGTTTTCCAATTTCTGAATAAACATTAAGAACTTTCTTGTCTTTCATTTCAGTCACCTCGACTTGAATTTCATTTTATTTATTTCAATACATTACTATAGTATTTCCATAAATTTCTTGTTCAATCACTTTTTTATATTAAAATATTTAAGAAAAAAGTTTTCAGGAAATTATTTTAAAGAAAAATATGACCTAAATTGTTTTATATATTTTTAAGTAACTCTATTATTTTTTAGAAATAGACTGGTTATTTCAGATACATAGAGGGTATAATGCAACTATCTTAACTCAAATATCTACAGGGGGAATTTATGTGAATAAATATCTACATATAAATAATGACTTAAAAAAAGCCATAAGGTCTAACAAGCCTGTCGTTGGACTTGAATTAAACAGTATCTCAAAGGTAATACCCTATCCTAAAAGTCTTGAGCTCGCCTTAGAAATAGAAAACATAGTTAGAAGCCTAGGATGTTTTCCTGCTACCATTGGTGTATTAAATGGCAATCTAGTTGCAGGACTTACACCTTCCGAAATTTCTATTTTACTTGCAGATGATGACCCTCATAAGATTTCTACAAGAGATATTGCTTATTTTGTATCCCAAAACCTTTCAGGGACAACTACAGCAGCGACTTCCATAATAATATCAAAACTTGCAGGTATTAAGGTCTTTTCAACTGGCGCTATTGGAGGTGTACATAGGGGAGCACTTGAAAATTTTGATATTTCATCAGACCTTCAGGAACTCTCCAATATAAGCGTTGCAGTAGTGTGCTCTGGAGTTAACTATATATTTGATATTCCCCTTACTTTAGAATACCTAAAAACCTATGGTGTGCCAGTAATCGGACATCTTACAGATATCTTCCCTGCATTTTATGTACTTGATGATAGACTTAAGGTAGAGTATAGAATGGATAATGTAAAGGATATTTCTCATCTTATAGATGTAAAATGGAACTTAGGACTTAAAGGGGGAGTAATTATTACAAACCCCGTACCAGAGGAATGCATTATAGATAAAAACACAATAGAAGGTTATGTTACAAAAGCTATTATAAAAGCAAAAGAAGAAAAAATTGATAGAAAAGATTTTACTACCTATATGGTAGAAGAGCTAGATAGCCTTACCAAAGGAAAGACAAAAAAAAATATAGGAACAATTTTAAAAAATAACGCTAGGCTTTCCTGCCTGATTGCAAAAGAGCTAAGCTCCCTTTATATAGAATGATATAAATAATAAAAACCCCTCCCAACTACATCTCTTTAATAGAGAGCTTTAGTCAAATGGAGGGGTGTTTAATTTTATATATTTAGGTTTTATAATTCTAATCACATAGTTTTTTAATCTTTTCTCCTTTTTCTGGAGAAATATTTTTTAGAGACTCTATATATCCTATTATATCTCCTAAAAAAGGGACTCCCTCTCCTATGTACTTCTGGGTAATCTCATTTATTTCAATTGCTCTCTCACACTCTGGATCATGTCTTGAACATCCTGAGCATAATGAAATGAGATTGGAGAGCTTTTTTGTATAGTAGTCTTCCCTATTTTTTATATTAAGCTTGAAAATCCATGCAATTATAGAAATAGTAAGTAAAGTAGCTAAAATTAAAGAGCTAATGTTTATGTAGTTTGAAGGTATATAACTATATAGTCCATTAAATCCAAATATCAAGAAAATAACTGCTGCTATCATTTTCATTGTAATCTCTGGAATTTTTTTCCCAAGTATCTTACCTGTGTATATACCAACGTAACTTACAACTACCATAGATAACGAAGTTCCTAAAAGAACCATAAAAGGACTCTTTGCACCCGCACCTAATGCCATAGCTGTGAGCTGAGTCTTATCTCCAAGTTCTCCTATAAAAAATGCAACAGCTACTGCTAATATAGGATTGGAAAACGACTTTCCTTCTTTTTCATCCTCATCTTCATACTCTATAACTAATGATAAAAACCCAAATACCAGAAAAATAAAACTCGCTATTACCTGAATACTGTTTAGCGATGCATATCTAGAGATAAAAGATGCAAAAAGTATAGCTAATGCATGATTCAAAAATGCTCCAGCAAAAACTCCCTTTAATACATCCCCTGTCTTGTATTTTGTAGAAAAGGCAAGAGCTAAAAGCTGTGTTTTATCTCCCATTTCAGCAACAAAAATAAGTCCAAAAGCAGATAGAAATTCTAACATTTATATTTCCCCTCACTATCTCAAACTCACTCAGTATTTTTATTTATCTATCAAATTTCCTCTAATTAGCTAACCTTTATATTGTAATGTATTTAAAACTATAAGTAAACATATTATAATCTAGCTATATACATACTATTTCTAAAAAAATTAATTAAAGGAGTGACTTTATGAGCTATTATCAGAAAGGATTTTTTATTGAAAAAGCTATAGGGAATAATAGCTTTTCCTATTCTAGAAGAAAAAGCATAAAAAAAATATATATACCAAAGCTTAAAAAATCAAATGAGATCATTTTAAAGGAAGGTCTGAAATATGGTTTTGTAGAAGTTGATGAAGGCGTAGAGCTTGGATTCAAAGGACTAGAATCATTTTTAGAATACAAAAGTCCTGAAGGAGTAAGTTATTATATTTTTGACAATCACAACCATGCTTTTTATTTTATATATGAAGAAGTATTTACAAAAAAAATTAAAAATAGACAAAAAATGATTCATTTTGATCAACATAAAGATACTCGAATTCCTGATTTATGGCTTAAAGATGTTAAGGATATTGATGTCATAAGCTTTTTAAAAGACATAGATATGGATATTCCCACTACAATTAGCCCTTTAGATAGAGCTTTTTACTATACAAATGGAGTCTTAAATGTTGGAAATTTCATCTCTCCTTTGCAGGAAGAAAATATAGTTTCTGACCTTATTATTGTGGATTCAACTTATAGCTTGAGTGAATCTCAAAAATTTCTTGATGACAAAGAATCCTTTATTGTAGATATTGATCTTGATTTTTTCAGTGAGGATATGGATTATATAAACTATGAGATAAAAATAGATATTATAAAAAAATTTTTGAAAAAAGCATCTATTGTAACCATTGCTTCAAGCCCATTTTTTATTGATTTTAAAAGAGCAGAAAAAGCTCTTTACGATATTTTAACCTAAATCTATAAATAAATAATTGAAACGATTTCATATTGGGTATGATATCACGATAAAATTAGATTTGGGGGTGCGTTATGAATTATAAGAAAGTCTTGAAATATATTTTAGTTTTTGTGATTTTGATTGGGGCCGGATATTTAGGCTATTCATTTTTAAATAGACCTGTGGAGGTCTCTTATATTAATCCATCTAAAGAGGATTTCAATGAGACTGTACTTGGCAGCGGTAGAGTAATCCCTAAGGATTATGTAATATTATCTCCCGAGGTATCAGCAAAGATAACTAGAATAAATATTAGAGAAGGGGATTATGTAAATAGAGGACAAGCCCTTGCATCTTTAGACTCAAGTTCTGTGGATAATAGAATCAGAGAAATAAACGCTTCGATAAATTCTGCAAATGCAAGTTATGAAAGTATCGTATCAACAAATTATGATCTTGCAGAAAAAGAGAGATTAAGACTAGAGCTTGAGCTTGAAAATCTCAAAAGGGAAAAAGACAGATATGAAATCCTTTTAAAGGAAGGAGCTATCCCTGAAGTTGAGTTTACAAAATTAGAAGACCAATTTGCTATTTTAGAAAAAAGATTGGAAAGTGCAAAAATAACTGAGTTATCTCTTTCTCAAAACGGAACAGAGGCAAAGAAAGCTCTTAGCTCTGTATCTCAAAGCAGGGCAAGCCTTCAGTCTGCACGTTCAGATTATAGTAAATATACTATAATCTCTCCAATATCAGGGACTGTAGTCAAACTCAATTCTTCAGCTGGAGAGGTTGTCCAGACAGGGCAGACCATATTTGAAATTGCAGATATAAGCGAAAAATATGCTTATGTTGAAGTGGACGAAAAAAATATAACAAAAATTTCTTTGGGACAAAAAGCATATATATATCCCTCCTCAAACCCAGATATAGCTGTGGAGTCTTATGTTACAAAAATATCCAACTTAGTCGATAAGGAAACTGGTACAGTTCCTATAGAAGTTGCTATCCCACCCGAATCTCTAGATTTGTTTTTAATAGACCTTAGCGTTACTGTTGAGTTAGTCATTAATGAAAATAAAGATGCTTTAGTCCTAAATGCATCATATATATTAGCTGAAGATGGAAAAACCTATATATTAACGGAGGAGGAAGGGATAGCTAAAAAACTGGAAATAACTGCTAGGGGTACTGGGGCCAAGCGAATCATATCTGGGAATATTTCAAGCTCTACAATGGTGCTTGATCCCCAGGAAATAAATGAAAATGATAAAATAAAAATTAAGGGTGAGCCGTAATGCTATATGAATGGAAGATAGCAATTAGATTTTTAAGGGACGGAAAAGCTCAAACCCTTTTTATACTTTTGGGGATAGCCGTTGGAGTTGCTGTTCAGGTTTTTTTAAGCTCTCTTATAGGTGGACTTCAAGACGATCTCGTAAATTCTACTATAGGAAACTCACCCCAAATCACAGTAAAAGGAAAGGAGCAGAGCTTTGAAAACCTTTCAAGTACAGCTTTTATAAATACTCCTAAAAAAAATGAAGAACTTGAAAATTATGAAGATGTAATGTCTGCAATTGGGTCAATAAGCTCCATTGAGTCTATCTCCCCTTCTATAAGCGGAAATGGTTTTTTAAGAAAGGGAAATAGAAATTCTTCTATTATAGTGAAAGGTATAAACCTTGAGCTCGCAGACCAAATTTACAATATAAGTAGTAGGCTAGTTTCTGGAACATCATTTTTAGATGCAAATTATATTTTAATAGGAAAATCTTTAGCCGAGGAATTTGATTACAAGATAGATGATATCCTCCAAATCACACTCCCCCAAGGAGAAGTGCAAAACTTTATAGTGGGAGGTATATTTGACCTTGAGACAGAAAACCTAAACTCATCATGGATTTTTATGGAGCTAAGTAGAGCTCAGAGGCTATATAATCTTGGCGGAAATATAAATTCCTTGGAAATCCAAGTAGATGAGCCATTTGAAGCAGATATTATAGCAAAAAGAATTCAAGAAATATATCCATCTGTTGAAACCGAGAACTGGAAAGAGCAAAATGCCCAGCTCCTTACTGCTTTAACTAGTCAGTCAAGCTCTTCTTTGACTATACAAGCTTTTGTACTCCTTGCAATAGCTCTTGGAATATCAAGTGTTCTTGCAGTATCAGTAGTTCAAAAGTCAAAGCAAATAGGAATACTAAAAGCTATGGGTACTACAAGTAATTCTGCAAGTAGAATTTTTCTTTTACAGGGTGGATTGTTAGGGCTTTTAGGAGGCGTTACTGGAGTTATTTTAGGGTTTGGATTGATTCAAGGTTTTTTAATAGGAACTCAAACTATTTCGGGACCTCTTTTCCCTCTAACAATCGAAAGAGAAAATATAGTTTTAGTAATCATAGTCTCTACAATGGCAGGTATAATATCATCTTTTATCCCTGCAAAAAAATCATCATCCCTCAACCCTATGGAGGTGATTAGAAATGGATGATAAGCTTCTAAAAACTGAGAACCTTGTGAAAATATATGGAACAAAAATACAAACAAAGGTTCTTCATGGAGTCAACCTAGATATAGACTATAAGGAATTTGTAAGCATCATAGGGCCTTCAGGTTCTGGAAAAACCACACTCCTTAATATCCTTGGAACCTTAGATAATGCCTCCTCCGGGAAGATACTTTTTAGAGGAAAGGATTTGACATTAATGAATGACAAGGAACTTGCTGAATTTAGAAATATTAACCTTGGATTTATATTTCAGTTTCATCATCTCCTTCCAGAGTTCACAGCACTTGAAAATGTTTTGATTCCTACATGGATAAAATATAAGTCCCCAACTTCTAAGTTGATGGATAGAGCTAAAGAACTCCTTGAAATTGTAGGATTAAAGGAGAGAATGAACAACAAGTCAACAGATTTATCAGGAGGTCAGCAGCAAAGAGTTGCAATCGCAAGATCCCTGATTAATAATCCTGCTCTTGTTTTAGCAGATGAACCTACAGGAAATCTTGATACAGAATCTACAGATCAAGTTTATGAGCTTCTGAGGACAATAAATAAAGATATGGGCACGACTTTTATAGTAGTTACTCATGACAGGCATCTTGCTTCAAAATCCGATAGAGTAATAGAGATGATAGACGGAAATATAGATAAAGACTATCTAACGGCTTCAAAAGGAGAAAATCTTTGGGAATGCCTTGCTCCTGAGCACTGTATATATTTCCAAAAAAAATTTAAAAGCACCGAAAAATAGAACTTAGAAATTTTAAGGAGCAGACTTAATTTTTAGTCTGCTTTTTATCTTGAACATAAATGAATCTTATGTTTTACTATTAAGGATAACAAAACAAATTTTTAGGAGGACATTTTTTATGATGGACATAATTAAAGTGATAATACTTAGTATAGTTGAAGGAGTTACTGAGTTTGTACCTGTCAGTAGTACCGGACACCTTATTCTTGCAAATGAGTTTGTAGCTCTAGAGCCTGCATCTTTTGCAAACAACTTCAATGTAATCATTCAGCTAGGTGCTATAATGGCTGTAGTAGTTCTTTATTTTGAAAAGTTGAATCCATTTGACAAAAAAAAGGGCAAAACAGAAAGGCAGATGACCTTTAACGTATGGAAAAAGGTTATTGTAGGGGTTTTACCTGCCATGGTGCTTGGACTTTTATTTGATGATATTATAGATGAATATCTCTTCAATGTAACAGTAGTTGCCCTTGCCTTATTTATTTGGGGTCTCGTAATCGTACTTATAGAAAAAAGAGAAAAACCTGCAAAATTTAATACTGTTTATGATATTACATATAGGACAGCTTTTACAATTGGTCTTGTGCAGTGCCTTGCTATGGTCCCTGGTACTTCGAGATCCGCTGCAACTATTATAGGTGGAATGCTTGTTGGTGCTTCAAGAGTGGCTGCCGCAGAATTTTCTTTTTTTCTTGCAATCCCTACTATGTTTGGTGCGACATTTCTTAGGCTTTATAAAAACGGTCTTGTATTTACTTCATGGGAGTGGTTCTTGCTTGCATTTGGAAGCGTCCTTTCCTTTATAGTATCCCTTATAGTAATTAGGGTGTTTCTTGACTATATTAAAAAGCACGATTTCAAAATCTTTGGTTATTACAGAATGATTTTATCTGTAGTTTTTATGGCTTATTTTTTATTTATCAAATAATAAAAACTGCTTGGTATAATACCTGAAAAGGATTTAATACTAAGCAGTTTTTTAATGAAAATACTTTTATGCTAAAATTTTTCTAATAGTAGACTTTACTTAAAACAAGTTCCATGGATATTCCTTTGGAGGATTTGACTCAAACTTCATAGTCTCTTTTAAGGTCGGGTGTTCAAAGGATAATGAATTCGACCAAAGTGCTATAGATTTTTCTCTAGGATTTTTAGAGCCGTATTTCATATCCCCTAAAATAGGAAAGCCTCGACTTGAAAACTGTACCCTGATTTGATGAGATCTACCGGTAATCAAGTTTACTTCCACAAGGGACATGTTATCCTTTTCATCTAGTACCTTGTACTGTAAAATTGCCTCTTTTGAATTTTTAGTTTGTGAATCTACAGATTTCACCTTGTTTTTTTCTTTATCTTTCAGGAGGTAATCAATCATTTCCCCATCCTTTGACTCCAGTATTCCTTCGACTACTGTCAAATAAGTCTTTGAAACTTTCTTTTTTCTAATCTGCTCTGACAATCTCGAAGCTGCCTTTGAAGTCCTAGCAAATACCATCACTCCTCCTGAAACCCTATCTAATCTATGAAGGAGTCCTATAAAAACCTCTCCAGGCTTATTGTACTTTTCTTTTATATATCCCTTTATAATTCTGAGCATGTCCATATCTTTAGATTCATCTTCTTGGGTAGGAATCGAAAAAGGTTTGTTTGCTACTATTATATGGTTGTCTTCGTATATTACATCTATCTTCATTTTATTTCTCCCATCTTCCATAAATCCCACATGGAAGGACAAGTGAATCTTTTTTTACAGGAATGCCTATTTCTCCACTATAAACTTCTCCGCCTTTTTCCTTTTGAATTATAAGCTTCATCATATTTTCTATGGCAGTTGGAGAAAGTCCTGTTGTATAAGAATTTAAGAGTACAAAAAGAGGATCATCACTAAGAACATCCTTAGTAACCTCAATAAGTCTTGGCAGCTCCTCTTCAAGCTTCCATATTTCTCCATTTGGTCCTCTTCCATATGAAGGAGGGTCCATAATTATAGCATCGTATTTGTTTCCTCTTCTTATTTCCCTTTGAACAAATTTAAATACATCATCAACAATAAATCTTATTTTATTATTTGTAAGATTGCTAAGCTCTGCATTTTCTTTTGCCCAAGATACCATTCCCTTTGACGCATCTACATGACAAACTTCACTTGCTCCAGCATAAGAAGCAGCGCAGGTAGCGCCCCCGGTATACGCAAAGAGATTTAATACCTTTACAGGTCTACCTGCATTTTTTATTTTTTCTATTATCCATTCCCAGTTGGCCGCCTGCTCAGGAAATAACCCAGTATGCTTAAAACCCGTGGGTTTTACATAAAATTTCAGTTCTTTATAGGATATAGTCCATCTGTCCGGAACTTTTTTCTTAAATTCCCACTGACCTCCACCTTTGCTACTTCTGTGATAGTGACCATGAACATCCTTCCACTCTTTGTTTTCATTCTCACATGGCCAAATAGCCTGAGGGTCAGGTCTTCTAAGTATTATATCCTTCCATCTTTCAAGCTTTTCCCCTTCTCCTGCATCAATTATTTCATAATCATTCCATTTATCTGCTAACAGAAGCATTAAATCACATCCTAATTTATAATTTAAAATTCAGTTCTCTCATTTACAATACCTTTCATTATACTATAACAAAAGTCTAGGTTCAATTTGATTTGAATTATACATTAAGAAATCTTACCGTTTTAAGTAAATCTTTAACCTTGCTATAAACTGTTTCCAATGGTTATAATGTAGTTGTAATAAAAATACAACATTATTTGGGAAGGAATGATTTTTAATGAGAAGCGAAAGATTAATTAAAGCATTAAACGAACAAATAAAGCTTGAGTTTGAATCTTCATATGCTTATATTGCTATGGAGGCTCATTTCAAAAAAAATAACCTTGATGGCTTTGCAAATTTTTTCCATATTCAAGCAATGGAGGAAAGAGATCATGCCTACTTAATGTTTAACTACATCTATAGTATAGGAGGAGAAGTTGAGCTTCTAGATATCTCTAAACCAAATAACATATTCAAAGATGAGGTTGATGTCTTTGAGCAAACTTTAGCTCATGAGCAAAAGGTTACAGCATCTATTAATAATCTAATGGATATTGCAATGGAAGATAAAGACTACTCTGCCCAAGCCTTCCTTCAGTGGTTTATTAAAGAACAGGATGAAGAAGAGGAAGTTGCGACTGATCTTTTAGAAAAAGTAAAAATGATTAAGTCCAATCCATCAGGTCTTTTTATGCTGGATTCAAAACTTGCACAAAGAATATACACTCCAGCTACTATGGAATAAAGTTGCATAATCCCCTCTTTCATCTAGAGGGGATATAACTTAATTTTAAGTTGTCTGAATATTATTTGTTTTGTGATTTTTCAATATTTTGACCAGTTTCATTCTTTATGTAGAAAGTGAGAATCATTCTTATCTTTTTGTGCATAAATAAACAAAATATGTTAATTTATAAACAATTTTCACTGCTCTATTCAAGCAAAAATGAATATTTAACCAATATTCAAAAGGGTGTTTTGTATTACTCAAAATTCTGTTATATTTAATGTAGACAATGTTTGTTTAATATTTAGCAAGGAGGGATACCATGCAAGATACTGCCTTAAGCAAAGAATTATACCAAGAACTAGAAAGCTATATTGACTCCCTTGAGTCGAAAGAAACAGCACTTATTGAAGTTCTTCACAGAGCGCAAAACATTTTTGGATACATTCCTAAGGATGTTCAGCTATTTATAGGTGAGAAACTTAATGTACCTGCTTCTAAAATTTATGGCGTCGTAAGCTTTTACTCATACTTCACTACAGAGCCTAAAGGAAAGTATGTATTTAGCGTATGTACTGGAACTGCATGCTTCGTAAGAAAAGCTGATGCTATAGTTAAGGAGCTTGAAAAAACCCTTAATATTAAAACTGGAGAAACTACAGAAAATAAACTTTACACAATAGAATGTCTAAGATGTGTAGGAGCCTGTGGCCTTGCACCAGTAGTTATGGTTAACGACGAGGTTTATGGAAAAGTTAAAGTTGAAGACATTCCTAAAATAATTTCTAAATACTCAGAATAGAAGGGAGGCCTATTAATGAATAGAATTGATTCTTTTAAAACTTTGATGGATAAGCAAAGCGAGCTTATGCCTATACTTAATTTAAGAAAAGAAAGTATGGAAAGCAGTGAATATAAGGAGCTTCTTATATGCGGAGGTACAGGATGTGTATCCTCTCAAAGTAATCTGCTTCTAGAAAATTTAAATTCTGAAATAGAAAAGCATGGCCTTTCTGACAAGGTAAAAGCTTCTATTACAGGATGTTTTGGCTTTTGCGAAAAAGGCCCTATTGTTAAAGTTTTCCCAGAAGATGTATTTTATGTGGAAGTAACTCCTGATGATGCTGCTGAGCTTGTAAAATCTCACCTTGTAGATGGACATAAGCTTGAGAGACTTCTTTATGAAGAGCCAACTATCAAAGAAAAAGTAAATACTCAGCATGAGATGGAGTTTTATAAAAAACAAGAAAGAATAGCTCTTAGAAACTGTGGACTTATCAATCCAGAGCTTATAGAAGAGTACATAGCAAATAGAGGTTATGAAGCTCTTGGAAGATGTATCAGCGAAATGACTCCAGAAGAAGTTATAGAAGAAGTAAAGCTTTCTGGCTTAAGAGGAAGAGGAGGCGGAGGCTTCCCAACAGGACTAAAATGGGAATTTACAAGAAGACCTAAGTCCGAAGTAAAATATGTTGTATGTAATGCTGACGAGGGAGACCCAGGAGCATTCATGGACAGATCAATCCTTGAGGGAGATCCGCACAGCATAATAGAAGCTATGGCAATCAATGGATATGCTGTAGGAGCACAAAAAGGATTTGTATATATTAGAGCTGAGTATCCCCTTGCAATAAGCAGATTAAAGACAGCTCTTAATCAAGCAAGAGAAAGTGGCCTTCTTGGAAAAAATATAATGGGTACAGACTTTAGCTTTGATATAGAAATCAAATACGGAGCAGGAGCTTTCGTATGTGGAGAAGAAACGGCTCTTATTCACTCAATCGAAGGAAGCAGAGGAGAACCAACTACAAAACCTCCATTCCCTGCTGAGAGCGGACTTTGGGAAAAACCAACATCAGTAAACAACGTTGAAACTTTTGCAAACGTACCTTCTATAATCTTAAACGGCGCTTCTTGGTTTAACAAAATAGGAAGTGAAACTTCTAAAGGAACTAAGGTTTTCGCACTTGCTGGTAAAATTAATAACGTTGGACTTGTTGAGGTTCCAATGGGAATCACTCTTAGAGAAATCATCTATGAAATAGGTGGCGGTATCAAGGATGGAAAAGCCTTCAAAGCAGTTCAAACTGGAGGACCATCTGGCGGATGTATCACTGCTGACCAGCTTGATGTTGCAATAGACTACGAATCACTAAGCTCTATAGGTTCAATGATGGGTTCTGGTGGTATGATAGTAATTGATGAAGATAACTGTATTGTTGATATAGCTAAATTCTATCTTGAATTTACAGTGGAAGAGTCTTGTGGAAAATGTACTCCATGTAGAGTTGGAAACAAGAGACTTTATGAAATGCTGACAAAAATAACAGAAGGAAAAGCAACAATTGAAGATCTGGATGCTATGAAGAATCTTGCAGAAACTATAAAGATGACTTCACTTTGCGGACTGGGACAAACTGCTCCAAATCCAGTACTTTCAACTATGAATTTCTTCTATGACGAGTATCTTGCTCACGTTCAAGACAAGACTTGTCCATCTGGAGTATGTCAGTCACTTCTTAAATACACTGTAGTTCCAGAAAAATGTATCGGATGTACTAAGTGTGCAAGAGTATGTCCTGTATCTTGCATAAGCGGAAAAGTAAAAGAAGTTCATTATATAGATCAAAAAGCTTGTATCAAGTGTGGAGCTTGTTTCGACGCTTGTCCTGTAAACGCAATTACTAAAGGTTAAGAAGGGGTGATAACGGTATGGTTAATGTAATTATAAATGGAAAAGAAATTCAAGTACCAGCAGGTTCTACCATACTTGAAGCTGCAAATATGCTTAATATAAAAATCCCTACTTTATGCCACCTTGACCTTCATGATATAAAAATGGTTAACAAGGCAGCATCATGTAGAGTGTGTGTAGTAGAGGTTGAAGGAAGAAATACCCTTGCTCCTGCTTGTGCTACTCCAGTATTTGAAGGAATGAAAATAAAGACTGATACAAAAAAATCTGTTAAAGCTAGAAGAACAGTTGTTGAGCTTCTTTTATCAGATCATCCAAAAGATTGCTTAATTTGTGAAAGAAATACAAACTGTGATCTTCAAACTTTGGCTGCAGACCTTGGTGTTAGACAGATTAAGTTTGAAGGTGAAATGTCAGAGTATCCAATTGACAAAAGCAGTCATTCTATAGTTAGAAACATGGACAAATGTATACTTTGCAGAAGATGTGAAACTATGTGTAACGAAGTACAGACAGTTAATGTACTTTCTGGAGTAGGAAGAGGATTCGAAACTGTAGTTGGCGCTGCATTTGATTTGCCTATGCATGAAACTAACTGTACGTTCTGTGGTCAGTGTCTTTCTGTATGTCCAACAGCTGCCCTTACAGAAGTAAATAACGTATCTAAGGTTTGGGATGCCCTAAACGATGAAGATAAGGTTGTAGTAGTACAAACTGCACCAGCAGTAAGAGTTGCCCTTGGCGAAGAGTTTGGAATGGACCCAGGAAGCGTAGTTACTGGAAAAATGGTCGCATCTCTTAAAAACATAGGTTTTGACAAAGTATTTGATACAGACTTTGCAGCTGACCTTACAATAATGGAAGAAGCTTCTGAATTTGTCCACAGACTAGAGCATGGTGGAAAACTTCCTATACTTACAAGCTGCTGTCCTGGATGGGTGAAATTCTTTGAGCACCAGTTTAGCGATATGCTTGATATTCCATCAAGCTGTAAATCTCCTCACGAAATGTTTGGAGCAGTTGCTAAAACATATTTAGCTCAAAAAATGGATATCGATCCAGAAAAAATGGTAGTTATTTCTGTAATGCCTTGCGTAGCTAAAAAATATGAGGCTGCAAGACCTGAGCTTGGTCATGGTGGAACTAAAGACGTAGATCTTGTAATTACTACAAGAGAGCTTGCTCAAATGATTAGAGAAGCTGGTATTGACTTTAATACCCTTGAAAATCAAGACTTTGACAATCCACTTGGGGAATCAACTGGAGCTTCTGTAATATTTGGAGCTACAGGTGGAGTAATAGAAGCTGCTCTTAGAACAGCATACGAATGGCTTACAAAAGAGACACTTGAAAATGTTGAATTTGAAGCTTTAAGAGGTATAGAAGGAACTAAAGAGGCTACTGTAAATATAAATGGTCAAGACATTAAGATTGCGGTAACTCATGGACTTGGAAACGCTAGAGCTCTTCTTGAAAAAATAAGAGCTGGAGAAGCTGAGTATCATGCTATAGAAATCATGGCATGTCCTGGAGGATGTATTGGTGGTGGCGGACAGCCTTATCACCATGGAAACCTTGATATTCTTAAAAAGAGAATTGAAGGTATATATTCAGAAGATAGAAGTAAGACTCTAAGAAAATCACATGAAAACCCAATGATTAAAAAGTTATACGAAGAATATCTTGGTGAGCCATACGGAGAAAAAGCCCATGAACTTCTTCATACTCACTATGTTGCGAGACAAAAAATGTAATATCTTTAAATCAAAAATCCCCGTAAATACGGGGATTTTTTTATCTAATTATATATATTACCTGCTTTACTTTTGAATATATTATTTTCAAATCAGGTTCCAGTTTTTATTCATATGAAGTTCTTGGCTTAAACTCGATTATTTCTGGATGATTAATCGCTTTTACTTTTTCTTTTACATAATCATAAAAATATTCTTGAGCATTTAATGTCTCTTTTCCTCTTTTATCAACTCTTATATAACTTCCATCTGATTTCATAAGTCTAGTTTTTTCAGTATCTTTCAAGTATATTTCAAGCAGATTTATTATTCTCATCTTGTTTTCTTTATCTTCAATTGGAAATAGTAGCTCTATTCTTCTATCCAGATTTCGAGGCATCCAATCTGCACTTGACATAAAAACTTTTGGATTTCCTGCATTATAGAAATAAAAAATCCTTGAATGCTCAAGATATCTTCCCACAATACTTCTTACTTCTATATTTTCACTTAACCCTTCTATTTCTGGAATCAAACAGCATATCCCTCTAACTATAAGTCTTATCTCAACTCCTGCCATAGAAGCTTCATATAATGAGGCTATAAGACTATCATCTACAAGAGAGTTCATCTTTACTATTATTTTCCCATTATTTCCTTCTTTTACATGATTTATCTCTGCTTTTATAAGTTTTTCAAATTTAGTTCTCAGGCCAATTGGAGCTATATCCATCTTGTCTAGTTTTGAAATTTGACTAAATCCGGATATCATATTAAATATAGCTGATGCATCTCCACCCATATATGGATTGCAAGTCATTAATGATGTATCTGTGTAAAACTTTGCAGTTACATCATTATAGTTGCCAGTGCCCATATGAACATACCTTTTTATTCCATCCTCCTCTCTTCTTACCACAAGAAGGAGTTTGCAGTGAGTCTTTAGTCCAACAAGTCCATATATTACATGACATCCAGCTTTTTCAAGTCTTTTAGCCCAGATTATATTGTTTTCTTCATCAAACCTCGCTTTAAGTTCTACAAGTACAGTAACCTGCTTACCATTTTCAGCTGCATTTGTAAGAGCAGCTATTATTGGAGAATTTCCACTTACTCTGTATAAAGTCTGTTTTATGGCAAGAACATCTGGGTCCTTCGAAGCCGATTCTACAAATTCTACTACCGAATCAAAGCTTTCAAAAGGATGATGAAGTATTATGTCTTTCTCTTTTATAACTTCAAATATGTTTCTGTTTTTTGTCTGAATAGCTGGGAGTGGTATATTGTTTTCAAACTTAAGATGATTATATCCATCAATACTGTATAATTTCATCAAAAAAACCAAATCTATAGGTCCATCGTTTTTATATATTCCACCTTCGAAAGGTCCGCTCTCTTCTATAATATACTGAAGAAGCTTATGATTTATTTTCTTCTCAAACTCTAGCCTTACAGGGTTTCCCCATCTTCTTTTTTTAATAGATTGTTCTATCTCTTCTAGCAAATCCTCTGCCCCTTCTTCATCAATAGAGAGGTCAGCATTTCTTGTAATCCTATAACATCCTGCTGCAATTATTTCATGCCCCACAAAAAGACTTTCAAGATTCATTTTTATAACATCCTCTAAAAGAATAAATTCCTTACATTCTTTAGATGGCACTCTTATAAATCTTTTGAGAACTCCAGGGACTTGAACTGTAGCAAAATTAATGCTATCACTTGAGGAATCTTTTACAAGTACTCCTATATTTAAGCTTTTGTTAAGTATCAAAGGAAATGGTCTAGACTTGTCTACAATCATGGGAGTAAGAACTGGATAAATTTCATTTAGATAATATTTTTTTATATACTCTCTTTGAATATCATTGAGCATCTTTGGTTTTTTAAAAATTATCCCCTCTCTTTTCATAGCTGGAATTATTGATCTTAAATATGTGTTGTATTGTTCCGAAACCATCCTATGAACCCTTTTTATTATTTTTTCGAGTTGTTCCTTTGGATCCATTCCAGAAGAATCTTTTTTTGAATATCCTGCTATTATTTGATCATTTAAAGATGCCACTCTAACCATAAAAAATTCATCAAGGTTTGTGGTAGATATGGACATAAATTTTAATCTTTCAAAAAGAGGATTTTTTAAATCCTGGGCTTCTTCAAGCACTCTATCATTAAATTCAAGCCAGCTTAGTTCTCTGTTAAAATACTTATATTTTACTGACATAAATTAAAACCCCTTTTGTTTTAATATGGGTTTATACCCCATTACTTCCTCAAAAAAATCTGATATTTTGTGAAAATACCATTTTTCAAGTGGTATTTCTTCATTGGAGCTTGCTGTTATTGTTAAAGTACTTCCTTTTATTTTTACATCGATTGATTTTATTTTATTTTTATGGCTCAAATCTAAAGCATCTGCTAATTTAACTATTGCAGCCATTTTGCTTATTCTTATTTTGTTATCATAGCTTAGGACTTCATAACTTTTACTGCCTTGTGGCTCTTCGTCTGCATGAAATTTAGCCACATGAGCTATGATGTCCATTTCTCTGTCACTAATTCCCATTATATCCAAAGCTTTAATTATATGAAAAGAATATACTTGATAATTATTCACATTAACATACTTTCCTATATCATGAAGCAATGAAGCTATCTCCATAAGAAGCCTATCTCTTTCTGAGAGAAAATGTATTTTTTTTGTTTTATCAAATATTTTAAGGGCCATATCCTTAACATGCTCTACGTGCTGATAGTCAACCCTGTATTTGATTGCTATATCTACTATGGAATGTCTAATATCTTCAATAAAGTCTATTTTTCTTTGAGTATCATATGCTTCGTCTGCCATATCTGCTAGTATCCCATGTCTTAGAGAAGCTCTAGGGACATATATATCCTTTGATTTAGTCATTTCAATAAATTTTTGAGATATAGCAAGAGTTGGAACTACCATTTCACTTTGTTTTTCATTGATTCCAAGAATTTCGGATAATTCCTCAGACGATAGATTTCTTGCCTCCTTATAAAATTCTTTGAGACTATCCTTAGAAAGTTTTTTCATACTTTTCTCTTCATCAGTTTTCTTGCAAGCCTTATATATAGAAGAAAGCTCTCCTCCAAGACCAATAAAGTTTGATACGTTGTATTTTAATAAATTTTCTTTTATTAGATAGGATTTACTTTCTATATAATCTTCTAATACCTTTGGAAAATCCATTGTGTCCGATTCTATTTCACTTAGTGTTTCTTTAAGTCTTTGAGATCCTATTTTTACATATTCCGTAAAGCAGAGATATCCTTCATTATATAAAGTCACCTCTACCCCACCAGACCCTATATCTATAATAAGAACCCCTTCCTTTCTCATTTGAGAGGCTTCCGGAAGATATTCTCTTATCGCCTTATAGGTAAGAAGTCTTTCTTGAGAATTGTTTATTATCTCTACATCAAGACCAGTTCCAGACTTTATCTGTTCAATAACATAGTCCTTGTTTTTAGACTCTCTTATACCACTAGTTGTAACAGCTCTATAATTTTTTATATTATATTCATCAAGTAATTTTGAAAAGTTTTTTAATATTTTAACCGTATCCTTAATGGTTTCTAGGGACACTTTTCCAGTATTATATGTATCCTTGCCTATATCTATGCTCTTTTTAAGTTCTTCAAGAATTTTTATATTTCCTTTTGAGCCTATTTCCGCTATTAACATTCTAATTGAATTTGACCCAACATCTATAGAAGCTACAAGTTTATCTTTTCCCGCCATATATATTCCTCCATATAGGTAAATTATATCATTACTTCTACTTTTTAAATGTTAAATCTTAGTTTTCAACTATATACCCAGAGGAAGAGGATAATTTCATAATTTTATGTTTTTTTTACATATAAGTTCGGAATTTTACTATATATCTCTACTTTTATTTTTTTATAGGTTTTTTATTGATATAATATAAAGTAATTATAAATTTAGAATAAAACCAACCATAATTTTATAATGATTTGCCAAGATTTAAAATAAATAATCAGGAGGGTATTCAATGTTAGATAACATAGGCATAATAGATATGGGCTCCAATTCAGTTAGACTAATACTGGTTAAGGTTAATCACGATATGTCTTTTCGTCTAATGGAGGAGCATAAAGAATCCATAAGGCTAGGTGATGGATTCACAGAAAATATGACCTTGAAACCTCATAAGATAGAAGCTGCCCTTAAAACGATGAGAATGTTTAAGAGGCTGTGCGATGCCCAAAATGTAACCAAAATACTTGCAGTAGCTACAGCTGCAGTTAGAAAAGCACAAAACGGAATTGAGCTTATTGATAGAATAAAAGCGGAAACAGGAATAGATATGAAGGTAATATCTGGGGAAGAAGAGGCTCACCTTGACTTTATTGCTGTATCAAGCTCTCTCAGTATAAAAGATGCTCTTATCCTTGATATTGGTGGAGGTAGTTTTGAGCTTATATGGATGGAAAATAGACTAAAAAAAGAATCCGTTAGCATTCCAATAGGCTCTATAGATTTTGCTGAGCAGTTTAATGTAAAAGATCCCCTTTCTAAAAACGAAGAACAAAAAATTCTTTCGTTTATATCAAATCATCTAAAGAGCATCCCTTGGCTTGAGAATGCTAAGAACCTACCTCTTATAGGAGTCGGAGGAACCCTTAGGAATATAGGTAAAATAGATATGCTCAGGAGAAAATATCCACTGGATATAATCCATGGCTATGAGGTTCCCTTGAGTGGATTTAATTTTATATACAAAGAGATAAAAAATCTAGAGATATCTGATAAAAGATCCTTTCCTGGATTATCTTCAGACAGAGCTGATATATTTATAGGCTCTCTTGCTCTTGTAAAATCCATAATCGACTTTACAAAATCAACCAGTTTGATAATAAGCGGTAAAGGGGTAAGAGAAGGGCTTTTTTATAGTTTTCTCAAAGATAAAAATATAATAATAGATAATCCCCTACTACTTTCCCTTGAAAATACAGGTAAAAATATGGGACTTGATATGGTTCATATGTTCCAAGTAAGAAAACTTACAAAAAGACTTTTTGAGGACTTAAAGGAAATCCATAAAATTCATGAGGATATTGATAAAATAATAGATGCATCGACTATACTTCACGATAGTGGTATTATAATAAATTATTATAATCATCATAGAAATTCCTTTTTTGTAATCCTCAACTCTCAGGTCAATGGGCTTACCCATAGAGAACTTGTAATGAGTGCCTATATAGCTTCATTTCACAGGAAAAATAAATCCTATGAGGATTTTGAAACCTATAAGCTTCTAATCGATGAGCGTGATATTGAAATCATTAAGATAGTTTCAGTGCTTCTTCGTATTGCCGAAAGTCTTGATAAGAGTATGAGCAGCGTGGTATCTGATTTATATTGTGAAATAGAAAAGGATAAGGTACTAATAAAAATATCCGCAAAAGAATATCCTGAACTTGAAATAAATGATGCAATAACTGCATATTCTCAGTTTAAGAAAGTATTTAAAAGAAGTATGGTTATAATATAAACTTGAAAAAGAACTTCTTATTTAATGGAAATAAAATCGTTAATAAAGTTATGAAATTTTCCTATCCTCCCAAAAAAAGAGCCTAGGCTCTTTTTTTATTTATGAAGCAGTTTTAGCATTTTTTCCATAAGCTTCATTTTATTTTTTGAATAAGGGAACCAGTTTATTTCTTTTGATTTGACTCCACTATCATATACAATAGCTACTTGATTCGTAAATATCTTAAGACCTTCTTCTCCGTGATATCTTCCCATACCGCTTGACTTCACCCCACCAAAAGGTAAATCCATATTTGCAACTGGTATGATTACATCATTGATTCCAATTACTCCAGCTTCAAGCTTTGATGCAACCCTTGATGCCTTGTTGGAATCCGATGTAAATACATATGCTCCAAGCCCATATTCGCTATCGTTGGCTAAAGATATGGCTTCATCCTCATCCTTAAATTTCATAAGTGGAAGTAAAGGGCCAAAAGTTTCTTCCTTCATCACCTTCATATCGTGGTCAGCCCCTATTATTATAGTTGGAGGCACAAATCTATTTCCATCTATTATACTGCCTTTTGAATGAGATACCGCTCCCTTTGCTTTTGCATCCTCCATATGGTCTTTTACTTTAGAAATCTGACTAAGACTTGTCATACACCCCATGTCTGCATAAGGTTCATTTCCTTGCCATATTTCCCCAAGTTTACCTTTTAAAAGGGACAAAAACTCTTCATATATTTCTTCTTGAACATATAGCCTCTCAACAGATAGACAAACCTGTCCCGAATTTGTAAATCCTCCCCATATAGCAGCTGAAGCAGCTCTTTCAAGGTTTGCATCCTTAAATACTATCATAGGGTCTTTTCCCCCAAGCTCTAGCTCTACAGGAATCATATACTCAGCGGCTTGTTTTAGGATTTTTTTACCTGTTGCTGTTGAGCCTGTGAAAAATATCTTTGCTGGCTTCATATCTATTAGTTTTGAAGCAAGCCCAGAGCCATTATCTCCATAAACAACCTGAACTACATCTTTTGGAAAATCAAGGGATTTAAATATTCTTTCAACTATTTTTCCTATAAATATAGTCTCCGGAGAAGGTTTAAGTATTACAGAGTTTCCAGCTATAAGTGCCGATATAATTGGTGTCATAGCCAGATTAAAGGGAAAATTCCATGGCGAAATTATAAGCACAGGCCCTATTGGTCTATATTCCACATAACTTTTTTTAGTAGCAAAATAAATTGGAGTGGATTTCTTTTGAATCCCAATTATCTTTTCTGCATTTTTTTCATAATATTTTATAGCGTCTACAGTGGCCATGATTTCCGCAGAATAAGCCTCAATCACAGGTTTTCCAGTGATTTTTGCAATTTCCCGACTTAATTCATTTCCCATTTCAACTAGGTATTTTCTAAGCCTAGTCATAAACTCCAATCTTTCTTTTAGGGATATACTCGACCAAAGTTTATGGGATTCTTTAGATTTTGTCATTACAAAAGGAAGCTCTTCTTCCTTTGTAAAGTCCACGGTTCCAATTAGCTCTCCTGTAAGAGGACTTTTTATTTCCACCACATGTATCAACTCCTTATATTTCATTAATCGGTCCTTCTCATCTTGTATATTATTCCCAAACTAAATAAAAATAAACAACTCCAAATAATATTATGATTCACATTAAATCATTTTATTAAAAGAGTTGTTTTTTATATTTTTTATTTAATTAGCTGGTTTAATACTTTTAAAACCGCTTTTCATAGCCTCAAGAACCTCTTCATTTTCGTCTATACGATATATTCTAGCTGGTTTGCCTTGACTATCCCAATCGATTCCACTCCACCAGACTGCAACCTTTAATCTATCGTATTTAGGAAGTGTCTTAAACATATCTTCAATCCAAAGTCCCTTATCTCCTCCATGGGAGCTCGATCCAAACTCAGTAATCATAAAAGGGTGATTAAATCTATTAGAGTACTCATAATAAAAATCATCGTATATTTTTTCAAAAGAATGCCAGTATTCTCCCTTATAATAATTTCCTGTGTTGTATCCAGTAAGTCCTACTATGTCTACATATTTATCCCCAGGGTAATAAGCCATATAGCTATTCCAGCTAAAATCCGGAAAGCTCTTATCATTTGGATTCCATACATATATTATATTGTTTGCACCTTGACTTTCAAAAACCTCATATAGATGTCTATACAGCGCTATATAAACATCCGCGTCCTTTCCGTAATGATAGGCACTGTACATACACCAGTCACCATTCATTTCATTGTTTAATCTAAAAAGTACAGGATGATTAAGTTCCTTTAAAGCCTTTGCATAATTCTCAAAATATGTCCTATACTCACCATCTAGGATGTTTTTAGTAAGATCCACTACTTTTCCATCCTTTTGTATAGTAGTTTGCAGGGTTAGCTCCACAACTCTTCCCATTTCCTTGGCTTTTTGGAGGTCATATAAGGGAAGATTTTCATCCATATGCTGATATCTCACAACCACTGGGAACTTATAATCTAGTCTGACTTCTATTTTATCTAGATTATATGTCCTGCTCGGAGCTTCTGGTTCAAATATTCCAAACTTTAAGGTACTTTCATCTGAAAAATATTCATTCATAAATGCTTTTGACACTTCACTCATATTCCTTGATGATGGGTTAAACTTAGGAAGGCTTAAAGAAACCTCCTGAGGCTCTGTAAACTTAAATGTAGATAAAATAGCATCAAAATCATTTATTGGATTTTCAGATTTCATAAATACCGTTATTACTTCATTATTTGTTCTTGGAATTTCTGCAGTCGCATAGTAATTCTTATCGGCTTTCACTTCATTGAATTTATTTCTTTCATATTTTAAAATATTTGCACTTTTACCACTTATGGATAATTTTTTAGATTCTGTTACCCTAAAAAGTGGACTTTTGCGTATAGGAAGGTTCCCATAATTAGTGTATGTGCTGAAGTTATTACTTTTTCCTCTAAAATCATTATAATAAATATCTATGATAGTGTTTTCGTTTTCAAATCTAGTACGAATATCCATCATAGATTCATCTTTTTCCATATTTCCGTAAACCTGTATTTCATAACCATGGAAATAGTTTTTGTATAAGTTGGTATATTCATTTAGCTTTAAATACTCACTGGAAACTGACTCAGAATATGAATCCTCCAAATTTATAATGCTTACTAATACCAAACACATAAGTAATCCAGCAAGTATTTTATTTACTCTTTTAACCATACTTATATTACCCCTTTCCCACAGACATACTACCCCCTATTTTCCACCTTTTCTATATATAGCTTATCCTTTGAATCCAGCTTAAGATAAAAACTCTCATAAGGGCTATATCCCGTTTCCTCTACAAATTCTCCGAAGTCAATTATTCTACTATCTATATGAAAATAACTTAAGACAGAATCATCCTTTGTAAATACTATTAAGGCAGGATATTGATTTTTATCAATCATACTGTAATTTCCAAGTATACTATTATACTCAAGTGGTAACCTGCTTTTATAGGCAGGATCATATTCTATGGAACTTATATTTTTTATATCTTGTTTTTCTAAGATTTCTTCATAATTCTCGCCACTCAGTATATACACCCTATCAGAAGAGTTTACTTCATCAAATCCTCTATTTCTTGAGAATCCTCTTGAATATGGACTATATGTGCGAGTGGTGTAATGAAACATCTCTTCATCGCTTATTTTAGTTGTAGACATGTACTGTCTTTCTTGGATTAGGCTATTCCTATAACTCAAAAGCTCAAACTCATTTTCTGTCTCGCTATGCTTGTCTCTATAAGATATAGGATTTATTGTTACATTAATAATTATAGACATTACAAATATTAATATGCCTAATATGACTAACCTAAGGTGATTTTTAGTAAAATTCATATACAATCCCTCCTTATGCTGCCCTATTTTTTTGAATTAGATATTTCGGAACTTTATATCCTGCATATCCACCTACTAAGTAGCCTATAAGCATACCTGAAATGCCCCTATCTATTATACCACCAATTATTGCTCCTCCAAGAAGAATACTGCAAATTAATATACCAAATCTAAAAAATTCCTCAGTGGACTCAAACGTAAGAAGCTCTGAATTTTTTTCCATTTTTGATAAATCAAATAATACATGAGAAACCACAATTATTGATATTGATATAAAAAGCAAAAGTGTGGAATGAAATATTTGAATTTCAGGTGCAAGCTCTATGGCTTTATAGAAAAAAAACATAGGGGTAATTTGTCCAAATATTTCAGCTGCTCTATTTACAGCATTATCATATGGAACATGATTTCCGTTTATCAGTGTATAAAATTTGTTATAGCTTACTAGAAAAAGTCCGTAAAAAGCAACAGGAAAAAATATGAATATATAGGAACATATAAACTGCCCTAAAGATGAACCCATCAATATTCCTATAAGAATGGAAAATGAAAACACAGAAACTCCAATTAAGCTATATGAGATTATCCAAGCAACTATATCTATTCCTGTATAAAGAGATAGTAAAAGTGGGCTAAAAAATCTCATTCCCATAAGTATTAATCCTGAGACTATTATTGGCACAGTGATGATAAATACTCCTAAAAAAATCTTATTAAAAAATATTTCAAATCTCGTATAAGGTCCCGCTATCATAATTTCAAGGGTTTTTTTTCTTTTTTCCTCTCCAATTAAAAGAGTTGCTAAAATAACTGGTATCACACCAATAGCCATTAGAACTACTTGATTTTCTATTCTAAATATAGTCCTAAGCCTATAAATATTGTTGTACTGTGACTGAGATTCTGCTAGAAATGATGATGCCTGCTGACCTATAAAATATGGAACTGCAATAATCATAAGCCCTAAAAAACTGTAAAAAATCCACTGAACAAGTTTCCAATCCTTTTGAAGAAGGTTTTTATTAAATGGCAATTTCTTTGACTGCATATCCTTCCCCTCCCATTCTGTATATAAATATTTCCTCTAAAGTCATATCCATTTTTTCCATTAATATAGGCTTGTACTTTATAGCTCTTGTTTTAAAAAGCTCATAATGCTCATCTATTATAATTTCATATACTTTTCCATATTTTTTTAAAGATACAATATTAAATTCTTTTTCAAATTCAAGGGGCATTACATCTTCAAAAGCTATCTGAACCTTTTTAAATCTAAATTTAAGATTGTCCATATCTTCCTGAAGAACCATCTTTCCCTTATCCATAAACCCAACTCTATCAGAAATCTGTTCTAACTCTGATATATTATGAGTAGATATGAGTACACTAGTACCCCTTGATGAAACATCTTGAATTATAAGATTGAGTACTTCTCTTCTTACAAAAGGATCTAGGCCTGAGGTTGGCTCGTCCATCAGTATTACTTTTGGCATAGAGCTTAACGTCATAAGTATTGATAATTGAGTTTTCATTCCCTTTGAAAGATGTTTAATCCTTTTTTTATCAGAAAAACTGAATATCTCCCTAAGTAGCTTATATCTATCTTCATTCCATAAAGGATTCATTCCTTTGTAAAACTCTTTCATATCCTTTACTGTAAATGTAGGATAAAAATTAAGATTGTCTGGAACATATCCTATCATTGACCTAATATCTTTTGACACAGATATATTTTTGTCTTGTAGCCTTATAGTTCCTTCATCAGGAGCATATATTCCGCATAGTAGCTTAATCAGTGTAGTTTTTCCTGCTCCGTTTGGACCTATAAGCCCATAGATAGACCCTTCTTTAAGCTCTATGTCAACATTTTTAACTACAGGAGCATCTGAATACTTCTTTGATATATTTTCACCTTTTATCATCTTTAGCCTCCCTTACCGCTCTTATTTCTTCATATAATTTTTCTATTTCGACTATTACTTCTTCTTTTTTTAGTCCTAAGTAAATTGCTGCTACAAGAAGTTTTTTCATTTCAGCTAATAGTTCATTTATTTTTTCTTCCTGGTCCTTTGGCTTTATATCCTCGCAGATAAATGTTCCTCTTCCTCTAACTGTGCATATCAGCCCTTGTCTTTCAAGCTCTTGATATGCCTTTTGTACAGTATTTGGGTTTAAAGTCATCTCTTTTGCCATTTCCCTTACTGATGGAAGCTTATCTGAAGGCCTAAGTACTCCCTTTACTACCATCTCTCTTATCGATTCTATTATTTGTTCGTATATAGGAGTTCTGCTTCTTATATCTATTTTTACCATATTTTCACCTCCATATAGAAAAATCACGTGTACTACATACAATAATACACTTGGTACAGATTTTTTTCAAGTCCAAAAAAATAAACCATTAGAAACGCGATATTTCTCTCATTAATCAAGAAGAAATATTTCACAATACTTATGGTTTACTTCATTTAAATTGCTCTAAGAATATTATATATTTTGTTTTATAATCTCTCTTTGAATATCCATTTCTTTTAGACTAAATACTTTTTCTAGCCTTTTTGACATAATATACGTAGCAATGACTGCAACTACAAGCCTTGCCCCAAATAGAACCCAACCGTTTGCTCCAACTGCTACAAATATAAGAGTATCCTCTACAACAGCATGACAGCTTGCTAAAAATACTATAAGTAGCACAAGGTCTTTTTTAGAAAGATTCCCTTCCTTAGAGCTTTGAATTATAACTCCTGCTCCATAGGAAAGCCCGAATATTAGACCTATCAAAAGAGGAAATCCAGATTCCTTGGACATTCCAAAAAAATCTGTAACAGGCTTTAAAAACCTGCTTATATAGTCAAGAATTTTATAATCTTTTGCCAGCTGCATTATAATCATAAGCGGTATTACTATTATAGCTATCTGCCATACAGATGAAAGACTGCCTAGAGTCGCTTCTTTAAATATTTCTAATATATCCATCACTTTATTAAACCTCCAAGTAAAGTTCCATATAGTAAGCCTATTCCAAGCATGAGAGATACTCTAAGTAAAACCACATTAGTAGCACTTACTTTTAATTTTTTTACAACCGCCGTTTCCATAAATAATGAATGTGAAAATGATAGCATAAGTGCAATTACAGTCACTTCAAAAGGATTGAGAGATAAAGCTTTTATAGCCCCTATTGCTGCATATAGGTTTAAAAAATTACCCATAACAAGTACTATAGCTGCTTCTCCTGGGAGATTAAAAAAATTCATAAAGGGTTCAAATAGCTTTGCAATATAGTCAAGAGCCGGAGTATGACTTAAAAAAGTAATAAAAAAATAAACAGGTATAATTATTTTTCCAAGCATCAATGTAGTATCAAGTCCTTTTTTCGCACCTTCTTTTACAGAGTTAACAAACACCACAAACCTCCTAATTTATAATCCAATATTTGCCAAAAGTAAAGCAGTCAAAATTAAGTTTCCTACAAAATAAGTATACCTTGCTCTTTGACTTATTTTTACTTTTTCTTTTAGTAGCTCTAGTCTTATCTCGTCTAAAAACACTCCATCAAGCTCAAGCTCATCTACTCTAGAGTATTTAACAAGTATCATATTGTCGTTTAAGACGCTGTAAATCATTTTTATCATTGTCTCTTTTCCCTCTACATATAGTGTGGGTTTTACATAAAAAGTTTGGATTTTATTTCGCCTTAATACTTCCTTTACCGCACTATAAAATTCCTCCCAATTGACATTAAAAATTATTACAGAGTTGTTCCTAAGAATAAGAATAAATATAAAAATAATGACCATAAAACCATATCCAAGCTCAACTAAAGAGAAACCATATTTAAGATTAAACTTGAATATTCCTATAAAACTTGGAGTTATTAAAGAAAGAAAGTAAACGCACAAAGATAGGAAAAAATTTTCATAGTAGACTTTTACTCTAAAAAACATGTACGTCACGTATAAAATATTAATAATAAGAAATATTGCAGATAAATAAAGTAGTGTTTTTTCCATAGCATCACCTTTTTTTAATTTATATAAATATATTACTTCCTAACAGAAGTATTTACAATATGTTTAAATTTATATTGGATTAAAAAATAAAACCACCAAAGAACATATGTTCCTTTTTATTGATTTTAATGGTATAATAATATAAGGGAAAGTAAATTTTCCCTTATTTATAAGCTTGTTTTTCAAGTTTTTAAAAAAAAGGAGCAGGTTTTAATGGAAACAGTTGAAAAGTTAAAAATTCTTGCAGAATCTGCAAAATATGATGTTTCATGTTCCTCAAGCGGCTCTAAACCTAGAAAATCATCTCCAAACTCTATCGGCGATGTCAAGGTGAGCGGAATATGTCATACCTTTACATCAGATGGAAGGTGCGTGTCATTATTCAAAGTTCTTATGACAAACTACTGCATCTACGACTGTAGATATTGCATAAATCGAACCTCAAACGATGTAAGACGTGCCATTATGACACCTAAAGAGATTTGTGAGCTTACAATTAGTTTTTATAAAAGAAATTATATCGAAGGATTATTTTTGAGTTCTGGAATTATTAAAAGTCCATCCCATACTATGGAACTTCTTTTAGAAACAGTAAAAATGCTTAGAGAAGAATATTTTTTTATGGGTTATATCCATCTCAAGGCTATCCCTGGGGCGGATTCACTCTTGATTTCAAAGGCGGGAGAATATGTTGACAGGCTTAGCTCAAATATAGAGCTTCCCTCTAAGGACAGTCTTAAAATACTAGCTCCAGACAAAACCTATAAGGATATTTTGACTCCAATGCATATTGTCAATTCCAAGCTTTTAGAGCATAAGGAGATTAAAATAAAAAACAAAAATCATTTTGTGCCAGGAGGTCAAAGTACTCAAATGATAGTTGGGGCTTCTCCTGAAAGAGATGGACATATAATCCGTCTTTCTGAAGAGCTTTATAACAGATTTTCCCTTAAGAGAGTTTATTATTCATCATATATTCCTGTAAATAATGACTCCTCACTCCCTGCTATTAGTGTAGCTCCACCTCTTCTTAGAGAGCATAGACTTTATCAGGCTGATTGGCTTCTTAGATTTTATGGATTTAAGTCTACTGATTTAATAGATGTTAACGAAGACTTTGACCTAGCTTTTGATCCTAAGGCACAATATGCCCTTAAAAATCTTCATCTTTTTCCTATCGAAATAAATAAAGCTCCTTATGATATGCTTTTAAAAATTCCTGGTGTAGGAGTAAAATCTGCTCAAAGGATAATAGCCGCCAGAAAATGGGGAAATCTAACTTTTGAAGATTTGAAGAAGATGGGTATAGTGATGAAAAGAGCTAAGTTTTTCATACTATGCTCTGGTAAACATTTTATGGGAATGAGATTTTGCGAAGACAATATTAGGGATTTTATGCTGATGGATGAAAAGGTAAAAAACAAAGTCAGGGAAGGGATTCAGCTGAGTATATTTGATCTTGAGCCTAGTGAGATTTTTACAAGTACTACCGGAAGTATCTAATTGAGAAGGTGAAAATATGATTAATTATATATATGACTCCACTTTTGACGGTCTATTGTGTACCCTTTCTGTTGCTTTTAAAGAAGGTTCAAAGTTTACGATAAGCCCAGGCTCTGAAAATCAAATATTTATAGACTCAATATCTGTAGACATTGTTACAGATAAAACTTTGGCTGAAAAAACATATATACGAATGGAGAAAAGGTGGGGCAATCTGGTTCTTCAAAATATCTATAAAGGATTTTTGTATCCTAAGAGTGAGAACCTAATAGCATTTTATATCTCAGTTCTTATGAAAAACAGTTCAAAAGAGCTGGCTCTTAGCCATCCTTCTCTTATTGATTTCCAAAAAAGGATACTCAAGATTTCCAGAGAAATCCATAGATGGCATGGTTTTCTAAGGTTCAAAGAGCTTGAAAATGGCTTTTTTTATAGTAGCTATGAACCGGACTACGATTTAACACCACTTATCATACCTCATTTTGCAAGTCGATTCAAAAATGAAAGCCTCATAATTCACGACACTAAAAGAAATTATGGTGCTTTTTATCAAAATAAAGAGATTTTTTATTCGAGACTTGATAATATAAAAACTCTTCCACTTTCAAAGGATGAAGAATTTTATCAAAAAGGGTGGAAGGCTTATTTTGAAAGCCTAGCAATTGAAAACCGAAAAAATCCCAAGCTTCAAATGTCTATGATGCCAAAAAAATATTGGAAGTTTCTTACAGAAAAAGAGGGAGATTTTTAACTTCCCTCTTATTTGTTGAAATCAATACCCTTCTTCTTTAGATAATTCCTGTTCTAATGTGTATTCACCTATAGCTAACTCCATAGCCTTAGAAACTTCCTCAAGGACTTTAATTCTTGCATATTTTTTTGAATTTCCCTCTATTACTATCCAGGGTGCATAGAGAGTATCTGTTTTTTCTATCATTTCTCCTATGGCATTTTTATACTCTTCCCATTTTTCTCTATTTCTCCAGTCTTCCTCTGTTAATTTATGACTCTTATCCTTATCATTTTTTCTTTTTTCAAATCTTTGTAGTTGTTCATCCTTGTCAACATGAATAAAAAATTTCAAAATCACAGCATTATAGCTTCTTAAATGCTTCTCAAATTGATTGATTTCTTCATATGCCCTCATCCATTCATGTACTTTTGCAAAGCCTTCTACCCTCTCCACCATGACTCTTCCATACCAGCTCCTATCAAATATAGCTGTATGACCAGTTTTAGGAATATCTTTCCAAAATCTCCATAGATAGTGATACTCCTTTTCTGTTTCATCAGGAGCTGAAATAGGAATCACCTCAAATCCTCTAGGATCCATTGGAAAGGTAAGTCTTTTTATAGCTCCACCTTTTCCTGAAGCATCCCATCCTTCAAACACAAGTATCATAGGGATTTTTTTTCTATACATTTCATATGAGAGGTTCTCTATTTTACTTTGAAGAAGATTTAGCATCTTACTATATTCTTTTTTTTCTAAGTCAAGGGATAGGTCAAGCCTATCAATCATCCAAGAAACAGGATTTTTCTCTTTTTCTATTTTGTCTTTGATAGTATCTTTTTCTTTTGATTTTTCATCTGCTTTAATCCTAGTTTTTAGTCTTTCCTCAATTATTGTCATAATTTGTTTAGATGATTCTTCTTTATCTTCACTAATTACAACATCCCATGGACTAAAGCTATAATTTGTTTGAGTGAGTATTCCATCAAATAAACTATAGTAATAATCATATTTTTCATTTTGATTTATATCTTTTTTCTTTACTCTCCAAGAAGTAGCTTCATCTGATTCAAGGGACTTTAGCCTGTTTTTTTGAGTTTCTTTTGATATATGAAGAAATATCTTGATAATTTCAACCCCATCATCAGATAATTGCTTTTCTATATTTTTTATATCTTCAATATCCTCTTTCATAGTTCTTACATCAACATGACTTTCTTCCATAGCTCTTCTATACCAGCTTCTATCAAATATTACAATCTGACCTTTTTTAGGAATTTTTTGCCAAAATCTCCATAAAAACGGCTTTCTTTGCTCTTCCTCTGTAGATTCGTGAAATACCCTTACTTTGTATCCCCTTGGATCAAGCTCCCTAATTACTTCATTAATCATTGTTCCTTTTCCAGATGCATCAAATCCCTCAAATATAATAAGTACAGGAATCTTTTTTTCTTGGATTTCTCTTTGAAGTCTTGCAAGTTCCTTTCCAAGATCCTTAAGCTTTATATCTTCAAACTTTTTACTAGGTTTTTTCTCACTATTTTTCAGCATAAAACCACCCCTTCTTATCTTATGTTTTATATCCATTTTTTAATAAAATATCCACTAAAGAATAGTTAATGGTTTCATATTACTTTTTTTGTATATATATCTAAGAGAATGCTTTTTTGATTTTACCTAAATCTAAAAATATATTATTCAAAAAAGGAGGAAATTATGGGAAAAATTATTGAATCTCCCCATACTATTTCAATTGAAAAAATAGTTGAATCTTCAAATACAGATATTGAAAAAGGTATTAGTGAATCAGAAGCAAAATCCAGGCTTGAAAAATATGGAAAAAATGAATTAGAAGCCTCTGAAAAGGTTTCTGCACTGGAAATTCTTTTTAGCAATACAAACAATATAATTGTATATCTTCTTATTGCCGCTGCAATAGTTGCTTTTTTTATGGGGGATACAGTTGAAGGTATAGCAGTCATAATCGCTATTTTAATAGCTATCTTATCTGGATTTATTTCTGAGTATAAAGCACAAAAATCTATAGAGTCCCTCCAAAAAATGACAAAGACCATTTCTAAAGTAATTAGAGATGGCAAAATAAAGGAAATTCCGTCAAATGAATTAGTTGTAGGAGACCTTGTATTTATTGAAGAAGGTGATTCTATAACAGCTGATTCAAGAATAGTTAAAGATAAAAATTTTGCTTCTATAGAGTCTTCCCTTACAGGTGAATCCGAAGCTGTAAACAAAGATAGCAAGTTTATATCTGAAAAAGATACTCCTCTAGGAGATAGAAAAAACATGGTGTATTCTGGTACTGCTGCTACTAGGGGCAATGCTTATGCCATTGTTACTTCAACTGGTATGGATTCAGAAATAGGTAAAATAAGCTCCATGTTAAAAAATGAAAAAAAAGAACAAACTCCTTTAGAAAAACAACTGGATAAATTAGGAAAAACTTTAATAATATTTTCTGGACTTGTAGCACTACTTGTAACTGTTGTAGGTATAATAGCAGGTGAAGAACTCTACTTTATGATAAAAATCGGTATAATCCTTGCAATCGCAGCAGTTCCTGAGGCGCTTCCTGCTGTATCTACTATCACTCTCGCAATCGGAATGAGGACTATGGCTTCCCATAATGCACTTGTAAAGAGTCTTCCTGCAGTCGAAACCCTTGGCTCTACCACAGTCATATGTACCGATAAAACTGGGACACTAACAGAAAATCAAATGACAGTTAGGGAGATATATCTAGTTTCAGAAAAAGCCTATAAGGTAGAGGGCTCCGGATATGAGCCAAAGGGAGATATCCTAGAAAATGACGAAAAGGTGAATTTAGATGAAAGTGAGGAGCTTAAAGATTTAATCACAGCATCTGTTCTTTCAAGCAATGCTACTCTTTCTGAAGAAGAAAATCAATACAAGATAATTGGTGATCCAACAGAAGGTAGTCTTGTTGTATTAGGTAAAAAAGCTTCCATTGAGAAAGAATCATTAGAAAAAGATAATTACTCTAGAATTGGAGAAATTCCATTTAACTCCAAAGAAAAATTTATGGCCACAGCATATGAAATAGACTCATCCCAAAAAACTATATATATCAAAGGAGCTCCTGATATTTTAATTGAGATGGCAAAGGATAAAGAAAGTATAGTAGAAAAAATGATTAAAATAAATGACTCTCTAGCTGAAAAAGGAATGAGGGTACTAGCTATAGGAAAAATCAGAGACTATGATGGAGATGGCTCTGAAGAATCCATGAGGAAGGCTCTAGAAAATGGCATAGAGCTTTTAGGACTCACTGGGATAATAGACCCTCCTAGAGAAGATGTAAAGCAGGCTATTCGAGAGGCTCAGGATGCTGGCATCAGAGTTATAATGATTACAGGAGATCATCCTAAGACTGCATCAATAATAGCTGGTCAAATAGATATGGAAAACTATGATGATGTCCTAACAGGAAGAGAAATGGACAAAATGTCAGATGAAGAGCTTGCAGAAAAAATACTTCATACCTCTGTGTTTGCAAGGGTATCCCCTGAAAACAAGCTTCAGATAGTTAGAGCCCTAAATATAGATAAGGAAGTTACTGCAATGACTGGAGATGGAGTTAACGATGCTCCAGCTCTAAATGGAGCCGATATTGGTATTGCAATGGGGATTAGAGGCACAGAAGTTGCTAAAGACGCCTCAGATATGATACTCACAGACGATAGATTTTCAACTATTGTAGATGCAGTAAAAGAAGGAAGGACTATATTTGACAATATAGAAAAATTTGTATATTTCTTATTTTCATGTAACATAGTTGAAATTCTTGTTGTTTTTATAGCTATAGTATTAAGACTTCCTATGCCTATACTAGCTCTTCAGATTCTTTGGCTAAATCTAGTTGTAGACGTACTCCCAGCTATGTCTCTTGCTTGGGAACCATCGGAGCCAGATATAATGAAACGTAAGCCTAGGAATCCTGAACAGACTATAGTTAGCAAATCTTTTATGATTAGAATGTTTGGAGAAGGAATTTTAATTGGACTTGGTTCATTGTTTGTATTTATGTATGGATTAAATGGATATTCTGAAGTAGCAGCAAGAACTATGGCATTTTCAACTATGGCATTTGGACAGCTATTTCATATCTTTAATGTAAGAGGAAAAAAATCATTTGGATTGGATAAAACCATATTCAAAAACCCTTATCTTATAGGATCTCTTTTTATATCTCTAGGACTTCAGCTTGTTGCAGTGTATCTTCCGTTTTTCAATACAGTAATGGGTACCCAGCCTCTTGATTTTTATAAGTGGGCTATAATACTTGCAGGTTCAGCTATACCTACCTTAATAATACAGCTTTTTAGAATGTTTAACTCAAAAAGAAGATTGGCCTAATGGCCAACCTTCTTTTTTTATAGTATATAAATTTTTTAAAGTATATTCATTTCCTTGCCAACTGTTTCAAATATCTCTACTGCTCTATCAAGTTGCTCTTTCGTATGTCCAGCAGTAACCATGCATCTTACTCTTCCTGTACCTTTTGGAACTGTAGGGAATACTATAGGGCTTACAAAAACTCCAGCTTCAAATAGCTTTTTAGAGAACTCTATAGCCTTTGCCTCTTCTCCGATTATGATAGGAGTGATTGGAGTCTCACTTTCTCCTGTATTGAATCCAAGAGTCGACATTTTTTCTTTGAAATATCTAGCGTTATCCCAAAGTTTGTCAGTATACTCTTCACTTTCCATAAGCATTTTTATTGCTTCGATTATAGCTCCTATTGCAGCTGGTGGAAGTGCTGTTGAGAATAGGAATGGTCTTCCTCTGTTTTTAAGCCATTCTATTGAAGCTTTTTTACCTGCAACATATCCTCCAACTACCCCTATAGCTTTTGATAGTGTTCCTATAGTGAAATCTACTCTTCCGTGAAGATCAAAATGGTCTATTGTTCCTCTACCACTTTGTCCAAGTACTCCACTTGAGTGAGCATCATCAACATAAGTCATACAATTGTATTTTTCAGCTATTTCAACAATTTCTGGAAGCTTTGCTATATCTCCATCCATTGAGAAAACACCATCTGTTATTATAAGAACATTGTTATATTTATCTCTGTCTTCTTTTAATATTCTCTCAAGGTCTTCCATGTCAGAGTGCTTATATCTAGCTTTCTTAGCCTTTGAAAGTCTTGCTCCATCTATTATTGAAGCGTGATTTAGCTCATCAGAAAGGATAAGGTCTCCTTCATCTGTAACAGCTTGGATTGTTCCTGCATTACAATTGAATCCAGATTGAAATACAAGTACTGCTTCTTCTCTTTTAAACTCAGCAAGAAGTTCCTCAAGCTCATCATGAATCTTCATGTTTCCTATTATCGGTCTTACAGCTCCTGCTCCCGCTCCAAATTCTTCTATAGCAGCTATTGCAGCTTTTTTAAGTCTTGGATGATTTGAAAACCCAAGATAGTTATTTGATGATAGGTTTATTACTTTTTTTCCATTTACAAGACACTCAGCTTCATTTGGTCCATCTAGTGTAGCTATTTCCTTGTAAAGACCTGTTGCTTTTAACTCATCAACCTTGTCTTTTAAATATTTCATATCATGTATATTTGACATTTTATCCTCCTTATTACTATCTCTAAATTACTTGTAGCTTATTCCAAGTTTTTCTGAAAGCTTATCAAGCATATCTATAGTCATTGTCTCTAGTGTATAGTCAGGCTTCCATCCCCACTCTTCTTTTGCGCATGAATCATCAAGAGAATTTGGCCAAGAATTAGCTATAGCTTGTTTTACTGGATCAACATCATATGTCAGTTCAAACTCTGGTATATGCTTTCTGATTTCTGCAGCTATTTTTTCTGGGTCAAAGCTCATTGCTGTAACATTAAATGCATTTCTGTGAACAAGCTTAGATGGATCTGCTTCCATAAGGTCATGAATAGCCTTTATTGCGTCAGGCATATACATCATATCCATTTGAGTTCCCTTGTCTATGAAAGATGCATATTTCTTTTGCTTAAGTGCTTCGTAATATATATGAACAGCATAATCTGTAGTTCCTCCACCTGGAAGTGCTTTGTAAGATATAAGACCTGGGAATCTAACTCCTCTTGTATCTACACCAAATCTCTTGTAGTAGTAGTCGCAAAGAAGCTCTCCACCAACTTTTGTAACTCCATATATAGTTGTAGGTCTTTGTATTGTATCCTGAGGCGTGTTATCAGCAGGAGTACTAGGTCCAAAAGCCGCTATTGAGCTTGGAGTAAATACTGCTGCTCCTCTTTCTCTTGCAACCTCAAGAATATTGAAAAGTCCGTTCATGTTTATGTTGTATGCTAGCTGAGGATTTCCTTCCGCTACAGCTGAAAGAAGTGCTGCAAGGTTTATTACTGTATTTACATTATGCTTTTCGCAAGCATCAGCTACCTGCTGTGCGTTAAGTATGTCAACTATTTCAAATGGTCCGCTTTCAAAGATATAATCTGGTCCTTCTTTTCTTAATCCACTTGCTATTACATTGTCATTTCCATATTGCTCTCTAAGGTACATTGTAAGCTCAGTACCTATTTGTCCAAGTGATCCAGTGATAAGGATTTTTCTCATTTCTTCAACCTCCAAGTTGTTTTTAACACAATACTTTTGTGTTTAATTGAAAAACAATTTTCACGAATAAACGTTTTTTCGAGTACTATTAATCCTATTATAACGATAATTCATATAAAAATAAAGAGATTCTTATACTAATTTTCAATTTTTAAAATAATTAATTTAAACTTTAGTATTTTTTTCACAATAAAACCCTTCACCAGATATTTTACTAGTAAAGGGTTTTGAGTTTGATTTTTTTAGTCTAAAGCCACATAAAGATCAAATCTAATTCCGTCTATGTCAAATTCTACATTTATCATATTTTCACTGCTAGTCATAATCTCTATATCACTTCCATACATCATTGTAGGAACAGAAATATCTATATTAATCCCATCATTAGAAAAATTAATGCTGCCGTTTGCTGTGAGCATATTGGAAAGTTCCGAGAGGGCGCTCTTAGCCATATCATCCAAGCTTTCAACGGGCATTCCCATCATCATAGTGGATGCTATTTTTCTGCTTCCCATTTCATTTATGGTGTAAACTACATTTCCTTTTACATCTCCAACTACATTGAGCATAAGAACTACACCGCTAGTCTTTAGAGGCCTATTGTTAAGAGCAATTCCTTTTCTCTCAACACTTGAAAAGCCAAGCTGTGGCATAACTTCTAAAACGGATTTTATAAAAGGGTTTATCATTTTTGCATCCATTTTCACTCCACCCACCTTAAATCACTTGTCAGTCTACAACTATTATACTATAAATACAGGGATATAAACAGAATAGTTTGAGTACAATTTACTGTTTTTCTTTAAATGCCTTATAACCATCCACATAATCTTTTTTCAATTTTGTCAATGATTTTAAAAATCAAAAGACCCATTAGGCTTATTGCAATAATTCCAGAAAACATAGACATATAATCTACCATTAAAAAACTATTCATTATAAAATATCCTATTCCATAAGAAGTTGCAAAGTTTTCCGCAAAGAAAAGAGCAGATATACTTATTCCTATACTTATTCTAAGGGCTGTTAGTAGCTTTGGAAGTATACTTGGAATGATTATATGTATTATTTTAAATTTTAGATTTAGATTAAGTGATTTTGCAGACAAGTGCACTTCATTTGGAATTTCCTTTATAGCATCTCTTGTACCAATCACGATTTGAAATATAATAATTGAAAAAATCAAAGCAATTTTAGAGTTATCTCCAAGTCCAAATATTATCATCATAACTGGCAAAAATGCTATTTTGGGGATTGGATATCCTATATATATTAGTGGTCTTAGTATATATTCCCATTTTCTGCTCATTCCCATCAATATTCCAAGAGGTAGTCCAATTACTACCGAAAGCACAATAGATACAGTTATTCTTTTTAGGCTATGTATTATATGAAAAATCAAATCTTTTTCTAATATAGCTTTAATAAAGTGAGGGATTGACAATACTGGAGATGGGACAATATTTGAATCAATGATTATACTTGCTATATGCCAAATGCTTAAAATTAAAATAGCCCCATATATTTTACTTATGCCCTTTGTCTTAAGGATATTAAAAGACTCGTTCATTCTTCTACCCTTCTTCCAGTATTTCTCTTATTTTAATACAGTTTTCATAAAATTCCCTGCTCTTCCTTATATCTTTTTTTCCAAAAGAACTGTTTTCAACAATACTTCTAATTTTCCCTTTATTCATCACAACTATTCTTTGTCCTAAAAAAACAGCCTCTTCTATATTATGAGTTACAAAAATCAAGGATTTCTTATCCTTTGTAACTATTTCCATTATAATATCTTGTATATCTTCCTTTGTCATAGCATCAAGAGCCGAAGACATTTCATCCATCAGAAGAATATCAGGCTCAAGGGCTAAAGTTCTTCCAATTGCAACTCTTTGCTTCTGACCACCACTTATTTCCTTAGGAAATTTATCCTTTAGTTCAAATATATTCAGTCTCTTTAGTATATTGTTTGAAAGCTCTTTTGAGATTTTAATGTCTTTGCCTTTTGCCTTAAGGGGAAGAATAATATTTTGCTCTACGCTCTTCCACGGAAAAAGACCATAGTTTTGAAATATAATTCCAATTTCTCCCCTTGTAAATAGATTCCCTTTTTCAATTTTCTCAGGAGATATAAGTCCTGCAATAATATATAAAAGTGTAGTTTTTCCACATCCTGAAGGTCCAATTATGGCAAGAGTGGTATTTTCCTTTATTTCAAGGTTTATATTATCAAGTACTTTTTCTTTTCCATATGAAAATGAAAGAGATTCTAATTTTATCATTAGTTTATAAACTTCCTTTCAAATATATCCGAAGCTTCTATAGATATTTCTTTTCCAAGCTCTTTTTCTATCCAGTTTATTATTTGGCTAACATATTCATCATTTGGAAGCTGAGCTATTTTATACTCTGGAAGATCCATCATATCTTTTATATCTTCTATAAGACTAAGTTTTTTTATTAAAAGCTCTCTTGCCAGAGAGTCATCTTCATTTATATCCTTTACCGCCATATTATAGCCTTCATGAAAAGCTTTTATAGCCCCTTCTTTTTCATTGATTGCTTTTTCTGTAAATACAAAAATATCTGGGCAGTAACCATCTTTATTTTCATAGATTATCTTTTCAAGCCTATCTAGGCTGCCCATTGTTGCGACAGGTTCAGGGAAAACTCCCATATCAACATTTCCTGTTTTTATCATTTCAAGTCTTGCTGGAATTTCATTTATAAAGATTTTTTCGATATCATGGTTTTCAGAAAGCCATTCATCTGCCAAATAATTTGTAACGCTAACCTCCATAAGAGCCATTGATATATTTTCTTTATCTTCAAAGCCTTCTCTAACAAGTATAGGAAACATTCCATCAGTAAGCATAGTTCCCTTTATATCAAATCCACCCTGCACATTCATTAAAAGAGCTATGATATCGGATATTGCTCCATCTACTTGCCCTGTTTGAAGAGCACTTTGTCTATCTTGTCCACTTGTAAATAACTCAACCTCTAAATCAAGTCCTAGCTGCTCGAAATATCCTTTTTCCTGTGCCACAAAAATAGGAGCTGCATCTACCGCAGGCATTACACCAATCTTAAGATTCATGTCTGCTGATACTTCTTCCGTTTTACTTTCAGTTACCTCTGTATTATTCCCCACTGTACAACCTGAAAACATAAAAATACTCATTGCAATAATTAGTACAACTACCTTAATACTATTTTTCATCTTCTTCCTCCTCGTTTATCTTTGTTAACTATTTAATTTTAATGTTAAAATTTCTACATAGCAACTTGATTTAATAATTTAAATACTTACAAAATAAACAAAACACCTTCGGATAATAAATCTCAAGGTGTTTTGTTTAAAAACCTATTATTTTTTAAAAAATAAATATTTAGCCTTCTGATACTACAGTTTCTTCTCCAGCTTCCATTTCTCTTTCAGCAATTAAATCTTCTATATGTTCTTTTCTTAGTAATAATTCTTCAAGGGTAAGTTGGGCTAAATCCTGTTCTTTTGCCTTTGGAACAACTACTCCATGCTGAGCTAAAAATCCGTCAATATTATCTTTATTTTTCATGTATACATAATAGCCAGTTGCCGCCACTCCAACTCCTACAACAAATCCAGTTACATGTGCCTTTGTAATTCCTGTTTTACCTAATCCTAGTCCCATATAATTCATTAAAATCACTCCTCTTTAAAATTAAATTTCTTTAAGGCTCTCAAGCCTCATATAAACAGGCATAGGTTTTCGAGAAATTCCCTCTAAAACATTGCCATGCTTTCTTGACATTTGTTGAACCTGTTCAAAAATAGTCTGATGCCCTTTACTGGATGTGGTTCCAACTAGTCTGCTTAATCCTGCAACAAAAAACTTTATAGGATTTCGTACCAGCTCTTCATCACTTATTGGTCTTACCCTCACATCTACATAAGGTCTATTTTTATCATCAATTACTTCATTCGCCTCAAGTAGACAATGCTCTTCAATAGGATGAGCTAGATGTCTTCCAAATGTAGCACCCCATGTAATCAAACTTGCCCCCAGAAAATTCCCTTTAACCATTGAATTAAAAAGGTATACTACTGATATGACCTCTGGGTCGTAAATCCCTTCTCGTTTTACTTCTCTCCATGCATGATTTAAAACTGAAAGTAGCGTACTTATTCCTGCATTGTATGATAGTATTCGTTTTACATCATTACCACTATTTTGCATAGCTGAACCTGGAGTATAAAAGTTAAGCAATTTTGATAGAGTAGCAACTAAAAGAGATGTAGCCGCATAGTAATCTAGAGGCGTCAACTTATGCCTTCTTTCAATTTTTACAATGTTAACCGGATTATTGCCATATTCCAAAGAAAAAGCAATACCCACTCTAACTATTATTTCCGTGCTTGAAACCACAGACGGGTTATAATATATTAAGAGAGATTTTGTAATTGGAGTATAAGTGATTTCATTTACGCCTTCATGTCTTCTAACTTGACTTATAAATTTGCTTGCATCTCTTGGAGCTTTAAGAAGTCTAAGCCTAATACGTCCTGGAATTCTGTGTGAAATGACTACGCTTAACTCTTTCAATTAAGCTCCCTCCTTTCAAAGTTCTTAATTAAGAGCCTTCCAGAATTTAGCACCACAAATATAGTTGAAGAGTTATGAAGTACAGAACTCCAAAAAACTGGGATTATACCAAATGCAGATAAACCTATTCCTATAGAATTAATACCTATAACCATTGCAAAATTTTCTTTTATAGTTCTCATAGTTGATCTTGCAAGTCTAATAGTTGAAGGTATCAAAAGAGGATCGTCATTAGTTATAGTTACACTAGATGATTCTATTGCCACATCAGTTCTAGTATTTCCCATAGCTATTCCTACATCTGCATATGCTAGGGCTGGAGCATCATTTATTCCATCTCCAATCATCATTACCTTAGAGCCACTTGATTGCATATTTAATATAGTTTTTGCTTTATCTTCAGGCATTAACTCACCTTTATAATCGTCCATATGCATTCTCGAAGCCACTATCTCAGCTTGGAAAGAAATATCTCCTGTAAGCAATCTTATATCATCAAACCCCATATTTCTGAGTCTATTTAATGCTTTTTTCATATTTTCTTTTAAAGCATCATGGATTCCAATAACTCCTAATAACTTGTCTTCAAGAGAAACATATACAACTGCTTCTCCAAGTTGCTCCATCACCTTAATATCTTGATATAGCTCTGTGATATCAATACCATTTGCTTTCATATATCTTCTGTTTCCAACTCTTACTATTCCTTTATCTTCTACAACTGTATTAACACCTTGACCTACATCAGTTTGTATTAAACCATGGACTGGAATTTCATATCCAGATTTTTTTGTTTTTTCCAAAATAGCATATGCAATTGGATGAGAGGAGTCTTCCTCTGCTGCCGAAGCCATTTCAATAACCACTTGCTCACTTATATCTTTTACACAAATAATCGTTGTCACCTTTGGTCTACCCTCTGTTATTGTTCCAGTTTTATCTAAAACCAGTGAGTCTGCCTGAGCTAGTGCTTCAATATAATTGCCCCCCTTGATTAAAACTCCGTTTCTCGCTGCATTATATATAGAGGCTGATAAGGCTGTAGCAGTTGAAAGCCTTACTCCACAGGAATAATCTATAATCATCATGCTTAGCGCTCTATTTATATCTCTAGTAAATAAAAACATCGTCCCTGCAAGTAAAAAATTTAGTGGAATAAGCCTAGCAGAAAACTTGTCCATATATGTCTGGATTTGAGCTTTTTTGCTGGCTGCATCTTCAACCATATGAACGATTCTAGCAACAGTGGTCTCATCTCCTACTCTATTGACCTTGATGCGTATCTGTCCTGATTTTAGTATTGTCCCAGCATAAACTTGCTGACCTTTGATTGCATGAGATGGATAAAATTCTCCTGTAATTGCTGCCTGATCTATATATCCTTCTCCTTCGATGACAACTCCGTCAATGCTTAGCTTATCTCCAGTTTGAATACTTACTACTTCATCAGGTTTGATATGTTCAACTGGCGTGAGTAAAAGCCTTCCATCTTCCCCAACTACAAAATGACTATTATCTCCGGTATCAAGCATATCCTTTATTGCATTTCTAGTGTTGCTTATTGTATAAGCAGTCATTAACTCCGCAATATCTGAAAGTAAAATTGTGATTAAGGCTGATACCCCTCTACCTGTAAGGACAGCTGTGATAATAGCAGTAGCTGTTAAGGTATCAGCATTTGGTCTTTTAGTTTTAACTAAAGAATTTACACCGCTTTTGAATATATCTAATGAGAGAAGTAAACTTATAATTGAAGCTGTTTTGTTTTTTCTTCCCTGAAAAGCAATGTTTCGTGTTTTAATCCCCAAAATCAGCAAAGCTCCAGATGATATTACAACCCTTTTGAGCATATCTTCAACTGATACATCCTGAAGCCTTCTTTCATTTACGGTTAATGAATTTTTTTTAGCTCTCTCCGCTGAATAAGCATGAAGTGAGTATATGCCAATGTGACTCTCAACTATATCTATTACATCTTCTGCATTTAATGTATCTTTGTCATAGTGAATTAATATGCCTCCTGTGATTGGAGTATATTCTACAGAATAAAAGGATGTACATTTGTTCATAGATTTTAAAAGTGCTTCTTGGAATTCCCCAAGATAAAATAAAGCCTTAGATCTAAGCCTTAGTCTTCCAGGTAAGCTATGGGAAACTTGCACCTTCATTAGAGGCATTTCTTTTGTTTTTACTTTTAGCATAACCCTTGCCTCCTACTCTATAAAATCAAAATTTTCTTTCATAAGTTCTATAAAATGATTTATAGCATCAGTTTGCTTATCTGGAGTGTAGTTTTCAAATTCTCCTCTATTTTTTAAAGCTAATTTTGCCATGGATTTTAGATTTTTTAATATCTCGTTTTCTGTTATTAAGGTTTTATCATATATTATAAGTGCATTGCCAGTTAGAAAGCAGACCTCTATTTTACTTATTCCCTTTATCCTTTTTACAGCATCAAAATAATTTGAATCTATATGCCATTTAGACGGTATATTTTTTATAAGTGGAATATGAAGTCTTAGTCTTCCTGGTAATGAATGTACAATACGAAACTTATATAGGGTGTTTAAAAGCATTACTTCTATCATTAGATCACCGGCCTTCCAAGCCCCAAAGTATTATAAGCCCAGTAAAGAAGTGTAATAGGCTTTGGGCTTCCTAGACTTTTGGTACGCATATACTCTCTAAGTGCTAAAAGGATAAAAATTATGGGTATCATTGTATTTATATCAACTAAACCCTTTGTTTTTTCTAAAATTCCATAGTTTAAAGAATTATGAGCAAGTCTTATCTCTTTTGAAATTAAAGATGTATCATTACTAATTTCATTGTCTATTCCAGTTAGCCTTATAATCGCGCTTATTAAAAGGTCTCCTTTTATCTTTTCAGGATTATATATAATAAGCATGGACCCTATAGTTGAGTTGAATCCCACATTTTCAATCCCATCAACCTTCGAAAGTTGTATGGCTATATTATGACTTTGTTCCTCAACTTTAAAAAAATCAGAGTATATTCTCAATCTCCCGTTTATATTTTGTCTTACATCAAGTTTTCCATTGAAGCTCAATGTTTTTTTAGAATCATTTGAACTAGCCTTCCTAATTTGCTTGTTTATTACCTGAAAAGCTATCATTCCATATAAAACACTAGACAGCATTCCCATCTATATTCCCTCCTTTATTAAAATTTATTTTATATAACTAAGTTATTTTTAAGTAAACTAGCCTTAAATATATTACCAATATAAAAAATGGTATAATCCTTATTAATATTAATAAAGATTATACCATTTCTAGGGAAAATAATAACGAAAATTTCAGACTTTTATGTTTGAATTTAATATATTCCTAGCTTCTGCCCATTTTCTTTAAAAAGATCAATTAGACTTTTATGCTCTGGTCCTGGGAAGTTTCTAAGTACTACTATCTCAGATTGGCTAATTTCACTTATAGCTTCTCCTTGAGGATTATGGAAATTGTCTATAATCAGTGAATGCTCCATAGCTCCAAGCTCGGCTATTTTAGCAGGACTTGAATCATCAGCTGAAAATACAGAAACCACATCAAAGCCAAGAGAAGTTACAAACTCAGCAACATGTGCATGAGCCAACACCTTCATATTTTCCATATCTTTTTCCTTCATATTTGCTTTTAACGTGTTGACAACTTCTTCAAGCTCATCTATCCATATTTTTTGCTCATCCTCAGTATCTAGCCTTTTAGCAAGAATTTCTGTCTGCTCTTTTAGATTTTCAAATGTATTTGTGGTTCTTACATTTATTATTTTTTCTTCGTCTATATCATTTGATTCTATTATTTTTCTCATAAAAGGTTCATATCCTGCCATCACAATAAAATCTGCATTTTGAATCTGCTCTATATCACTTGGTTTAAAATCATATTCAGGAGGGTGTCTTAAATCAATTGGAGCTATTGTAATGACATTTTTTGCTCCAGCCCCCTCGGCTATGTATGCGGTCCAGCTTGTTGAGGCTACAATATTTATCTCATTTTGGTTTTCTGATACATCTTGCATTTCTTGTCCCTTAGATACTTCCTCAGGACTTTCATTATTTGTGCATCCAACAACTGATGCTCCAAGAACAAATAAAAGCATTAATAAAGCTATAATTTTCAATTTAGTATTTTTCATCTTTTCCTCCTGTATTTTAAAATTTCCTTTTGATTAAAAGACTTGTCATAAGTAGTAGCACTCCTATAAGAGTTATAGTGACTCCTGTAGGAGAGTCATATACCATGGAAAAAAGAAGTCCTCCTGTACTTGATATAATTCCAAATACTGATGTCAATATAAGCATTTGCTTAAAGTTTTTTGCTAAACCTGCCGCAGCCATAGCCGGCAAGAGTATCATAGAATCTATAAGAAGAGCTCCAACAACCTTCATCGCTACTCCTACTGAAAGGCCAGTTAGAAATAAGAGTGAGTTTCTTAGTCTTTTTACGGGAACTCCAAGCCACTGAGCTTGCTCTGGATCATAAAAAATAAGCTGGATTTCTCTATAAAATACTATAAATACTAAAAGAATTATAATTGAAAGAATCATTACAAAATAAAGGTCAAGTCTAGTAAGTGTAAGTATACTACCGGTGAACAAACCAAATACATCAAGGGCTGGTACTCCTGTCTTATAAAAGATTAAAAAGGCAAGAGCCATACTTCCAGTCATAAAAAAAGCACCTATAAGTCCTGTGTCCACCTTGAATTTGTCAGATAAAGGTCCAAAAAGCAATGAGCCTAAGGCTATTGCAAAGAGTGCAAAGGTCAAAGGATTTGCTCCAAGAGCTAGTCCTATCGCTCCTCCCAAAAGCCCAAAGTGCATAAGTGCAAAGCGAATAGTTGTAATATTAAACATCACAATCACATTTCCAAGAAGAGATATTAATCCCCCTGCAAATAAAGAGGCTATAAGAGCTCTTTGAAAAATTGATATTTTTAAAAGCTCTAATATTTCCATGAATCATCCTCCTCATAGGAATATGATTGTCCATTCTTTATAAGTATTGACCTGTCACTTATCTGATATGACCTATTATGGTCATGGCTTATCATAAGTATGGAAATTTTAAAGCTTTCTCTTATTTTTATGATTGTTTTTTCAAGCCTTTCAATAGACTCTTTATCCAAATGGGTGTTTGGCTCGTCTAAAAGCAGTATTTTGGGCTCCCTTACAAGGGCTCTTGCAATGTTTAGTCTTTGTCTTTGACCCCCTGATAAATTTCGGCAATCCGTATCTTTAAGTTCTTTGAGGTCTACTAGAGATAAAACCTCTAGAGTCATTTCCTTATCTTCTTTTGAAGGCTTTTTCATATACTTAAAGGAAGTCCCCCATCTTCCAAGTAGGGTAGCATCAAATACACTAATGGGAAACTTGCTTGTATTGTGACCTTGAGGGACATATCCAATCTGTGTTCTTAGCCAGCTTTTATCCCTGAGCTTTGTAATATCCTTTCCCAAAACCTTAATTGAACCTTTATTAATAGGAATTAGCTGAAGAATTCCTCTAAATAGTGTGGTCTTTCCTGCTCCATTTTCTCCAAATATAGCTACAAACTCACCTTCAGCCAATGTAAAATTGATATCTTTTAGAACTATATCTTTCCCATATCTTATTTCTATTTGATTTAATTCTATGGCGTTAGAATAGTTCATAACAAAATTCCTCTCTAGTTTTAAACATTATCTTAAAATTGATTCTATCAGCACAAGATTTATTATATAGTTAGGATTTAAAAAAGACAAGATTATTAGGGTTTCCTATTAATCCTGTCTTTCAATTATAATCATTAAATTTAAAGTTTTAAAAATCACTATAGCTTTAGTCTCAATATGATATTAAGATTTATCCTATAGCAAACATTATTTCTGCTTCTACAGCTACTTCTTCTCCTACAGAGGCTCTGGCTTTTCCTATTCCAAGGCCTGCTCTTGATTTTATAATCTCCACCTCAAGAGTAAGAGTATCTCCAGGCTTGACTTTTCTTTTAAATCTAGCCTTGTTGATTCCTGCAAAGTAGGCTATCTTTCCTTTGTTTTCCTCAAGGCTAAGTACTGCGACCGCACCAGTCTGAGCAAGTGCTTCTATTATAAGTACTCCTGGCATTACATGCTCCTGAGGAAAGTGTCCTTGAAAGTAGTATTCTGATGCTGTAACTGCCTTGATTCCCTTTGCCTTTATTCCAGGTTCTATTTCTAGTATCCTATCTACTAATAAAAAGGGGTATCTGTGGGGTATTATCTCTTGAATTTGATTACTATCAAGCATATTATCCCTCCCACTTTTTAAGAAGTATAGTTGCATTATGACCACCAAATCCAAGTGAATTTGATAGTGCATATTTAATGTCTGATTTTCTTCCTGTTACAGGAACATAGTCAAGATCACATTCTTCGTCCTTTTCCTTGTATCCTGCTGTTGGGTGTACAAAACCTTCTTCAAGAGATTTTGCGCATGCTATTGCTTCTACGGCTCCAGCTGCTCCAAGCAGGTGTCCTACCATAGACTTTGTAGAGCTTATCATTAGTTTTTCACTATGCTCTTTAAAGGTTCTTTTAATAGCCGCAGTTTCTATTTTGTCATTGTAAGGGGTACTGGTTCCATGAGCATTTATATAGTCTACATCAGAAGGATTAATACCAGCATCCTCTATTGCAAGCTCCATAGCCCTTGATCCTCCATCTCCTGTAGGCTCAGGGGATGTAATATGATATGCGTCACTTGTAGTTGCATATCCTACAACCTCTGCATATATCTTTGCTCCTCTTTTTTGAGCATGCTCAAGTGATTCTAGTACAACTACTCCAGCTCCCTCTCCCATTACAAAACCATCTCTTTCCTTGTCAAAAGGTATAGATGCTCTCTTTGGGTCTCCTGAAGTGCTAAGTGCAGTCATAGATGTAAATCCTGCTATAGCAAGAGGAGTTATAGATGCCTCGCTTCCTCCTGCGAAAACTATATCCTGAGAATTATTTTGAATAAGCCTAAAAGCTTCTCCTATTGCATTGGTTCCTGATGCACAAGCAGTTACTACCGATGTGCATACTCCTTTTAAACCTATTGCTATTGCAACGTTTCCTGCTGCCATATTAGATATAGCCATAGGTATGAAAAGAGGTGATACCCTATCTGGACCACTTTTAAGAAGTTTTGTCTGCTCAGTTTCTATTGTGGATAGTCCTCCTATACCACTTCCTATGATTGCTCCAGCTCTTGTTTTATCTAGATTTTCCATATCAAGTTTGCTATCAGTAAGGGCATCCTTTGCAGCCGCAATTGCAAACTGTGAGAACCTGTCTAGTCTCTTTGCTTCTCTTCTTCCTAGTACATCTGATGCACTAAAATCTTTTACCTCTGCTGCAATTTTTACCTTATAGCCCTCTGTATCAAACGAGGAAATAAAATCAATTCCTGATTTTCCTTCTTTTAGAGCTTCCCAAAATGAATCTACTGTGCTTCCAAGTGGAGTTATAGCTCCCATTCCTGTAATTACTACTCTGTTTTTCATATACTCCCCCTAATTACATAACCATTCCGCCATCAACATTGATGACTTGGCCTGTGATATATCTTGAATCTTCATGTGCTAGGAATTTTACCAAATTCGCTACATCCTTCGCCTCTCCCATATCTCTCATTGGGATATTTGAAAGAATAGCCTTTTTAACTTCTTCAGAAAGTTTGTCAGTCATATCTGTTCTTATAAATCCAGGAGCAATTGCATTTACAGTCACTCCAAAAGGAGCCAGCTCTTTAGCGGCAGATTTTGTAAGACCTATGACTCCTGCTTTAGATGCTGCATAGTTTGCCTGTCCAGCATTTCCTATAAGACCTATTACAGAAGATATATTTATTATCTTTCCCTTTTTTTGCTTCATCATAGCCTTGCTTGCATGTCTTATGCAGTTGAAGGTTCCCTTTAGATTAATGTCTATAACTGAGTCAAAATCCTGTTCAGACATCCTTGCAATCAGCTTGTCATTAGTTATTCCAGCATTATTTACAAGAAGGTCAAGACCAGCTTCCTTTACTGCAAAATCTATAAGGCCTTTCACCTGCTCAAAATCACTTATATCAGCTTGGAATTTAAAAGCTTTTGAACCATTTCCTTCTATTTCTGAAATCAAAGAAAACAGGTTTTCATCTTCTTTTCTGTAGTTTACTACTATATCGTATCCAGATTTAGACAACTCTAACGCTATCGTTCTCCCAAGTCCCCTCGTTGCTCCAGTCACTATTGCTACCTTTTGCATATCCTAATACCTCCAGCTTATTGATTGTTTCCTCAAATGAATTGAGATCTTCAATATTCATTATATTTAAAGTTTTATCTATCTTCTTTATAAAAGATGAAAGTGTTTTTCCAGGACCTATTTCTACAAATGTACTTACACCCTGCTCAATCATATATCTAATAGAATCCTCCCACATAACAGAACTCATCACCTGCTTTACAAGAGTCTCCTTAATTTGCGTCTCACATAGTACTTCCTTTGCTGTAACATTTGTAATTACAGGTATTTCCATAGGTGATACATTCACATGATTCAGTTCTCCCCATAGATTTTCTGCTGCATTTTGAAGCATAGAAGTATGAAAAGGCGCACTTACTTTAAGCTCCATAGCTCTTTTTGCTCCTTTTGACTTTGCTATTTCACAAGCTTTTCTTACAGCCTCTACTTCTCCCCCAATTACAGTCTGTCCTGGACAATTAAAATTACTTGGCTCTACAACTCCATGGATTGAAGCTTCTTCACATACCTCTCTAGTTTGGTCTTTTGTAAGCCCCATAATAGCAGCCATTGTTCCAACACCTACGGGTACAGCTTCTTGCATGAACTTTCCTCTTTTTTGAACAAGTCTTACCGTGTCTTCAAATTTCAAGCTATTAGAACATACTAAGGCAGAGTATTCACCAAGGCTCAGTCCTGCAACCATATCAGGCTTTACTCCCTTTTCCTTTACAGCCTCAAGTATTGCAGCCGTAACCGTAACTATAGCGGGTTGCGTTATCTCTGTCATAGCAAGCTGTTCTTCTGAGCCCTCAAAACAGACTGATGTAATACCAAAACCTAGTGCTTTGTCAGCTGTTTCAAAAATCTCTCTTGATGAGCTAAAGTTTTCATAAAAGTCCTTTCCCATCCCTTGATACTGAGCTCCTTGACCTGCAAACACAAATGCCAGTTTATTCATAATAACCTCCTACTTAATCAATAAGGCCTAAATTTTCGCCTGTTGTTTTATAAATTTTTGATAACTCCATCATCATTTCATCTATCATTTCTTTGCAACTTTGCTCTTTATTTATAAGTCCTGCAACCTGTCCTGCCATTATTGAACCAAATTCTATATCACCTTCTATGGCAGCCTTGTATAAAGTTCCTTGACCCATCTTGTCAAGCTCCTTTGGATCTATGTTTTCCTTCTCAAGTGTTTTGAATTTTCTTGAAAGTTTATTTTTAAGGAGCCTCACAGGATGTCCAGTGCTTCTTCCCGTAACTTCTGTATCCGTATCCTTAGCTCCAAGTACCTTTTGTTTGTAATTTGAATGAACAGTACACTCAGTTGCTACAAGGAATCTAGTTCCTACTTGAACAGCATCTGCTCCAAGCATAAAAGCAGCCATCATACCACGTCCGTCAGCTATTCCTCCTGCTGCAACTACTGGAAGATTCACAGCATCAACTATTTGAGGAATAAGTGCCATAGTTGTTATCTCTCCTACATGGCCTCCTGCTTCTCCTCCCTCTGCAATTAGGGCATCCACATTTAATCTTGCCATTCTTTTTGCAAGGGCTACAGAAGGTACAACTGGAATCACCACGATTCCTGCATTTTTCCACATTTCTATATATTTACCTGGATTACCTGCTCCTGTAATTACAACCTTTACCCCTTCTTCACACACAGCATGAGCAATCTCTTCGCTATATGGACTAAGAAGCATTATATTTACAGCAAAAGGTTTGTCCGTTAATTCCTTTGTTTTTCTAATCTGCTGTACAACCCAGTCTTTAGGTGCATTACCTGCTGCTATTACTCCAAGGCCTCCTGCATTTGAAACAGCAGATGCAAGACTGTAGTCTGATATCCAAGCCATTCCACCTTGGATTATTGGATATTGTATACCTAATACATTACACACGCTGGATTTTATCATGTTACATCTCCTTATAAACCACTTTTATCTATTAAGGTCAGACAGTTTAGCGTCTGACCTTATATTTTTTTACTTCTGTGAATCTACAAAAGTTACTATGTCTTGAACTGTCTTAATTTTAGCTGTTTCTTCATCAGCTATCTCAATACCAAACTCATCTTCAAGAGACATAACAATCTCAACTACATCTAGTGAGTCTGCTCCAAGATCGTCTATAAGTACGCTTTCTGGCTTTATTTCCTCTTCTGAAACCTCAAGTTGATCTGCAAGTATAGCTTTTACCTTTTCAATAGTCATTTTAAATTCCTCCATTTTTTTATTTGTTTTTTATTCTTTCCAATTTATTAATAGTGAACCCCATGTAAGCCCTCCTCCAAAACCACAAAGTATAATCTTATGGCCTTTTTTTAGGAGTCCTTTTGTATTCATTTCATCAAGGGCTATAGGGATACTAGCTGAAGAAGTATTACCGCATTTGTCTAAATTCATATAAAATTTTTCTTTTTCTATTCCCATCTTATTTGCTACAGATTCTATTATTCTGTAATTTGCTTGATGAGGTACAATATAGTCAATTTCATCTATATTAATATTTGCACTTTGTAAAACCTTATTAATGCTCTTTGGAATGATTTGGGTTGCAAATCTAAAAATGTCCTTGCCATTCATTCCTATTATTTTTTCTTTTTCCTCTTGTTTTGATAATATATTGTTAACAGGATTTGCAGGAAGAGTAAGACTGCCTTTTACATCTCCATCACTTCCAGAGTACGAAGAGATGATTCCATGGTTTTCGTCTCTTCCTAAAATAGCAGCTCCTGCACCATCTGCAAATATTACGCATGTGTTTCTATCTTTCCAATCAACTACTTTAGAAAGAACCTCTGAACCTATTACAAGAGCATATTTAATATCATCTGATGCTTTTAAAAACTTGTCTGCTATCTGCATAGAGTATACAAAACCTGTACATGCGGCTGTTATGTCAAAGGCAGTAGCATTTTTTGCTCCTAAATTTGCTTGTACAAGGCAAGCAACTGAGGGCATAAAACTATCTGGGGTTATAGTGGCTACAATTATAAGACCTATATCTTCTGGACTTATTCCAGATTTTTCGATTGCTCTTTGTCCTGCTTTTATTGCAAGCTCTGAAGTATCTTCACCACTTGATATCCTTCTTTCTTTTATTCCTGTTCTTTCAGATATCCAGCTGTCACTGGTTTCTACGTATTTGCTCAAATCATCATTAGTTACTATAGAATCAGGGTAATAGCTCCCTGTTCCAATTATGGAAGTATAGCTCATATACTCCCCCTTTCTGGTTCTTATTCGCTGTATTTTTCATCAAAGAAGTGTTTCAATTTTTCAAGAGATCCTATTAGAGCTGTATCTTCTTCAAGGTTTAAATCTTCAAGAAGCTTCTCTACCATTTCGATATGAAACTGCTCATGAATCTTAAAAACTTCTTTTCCCTTTTCCGTTAGTTTGATTAAAACAATCCTTCTATCGGTATCATCTCTTAGCCTTTCTACATAACCCTTCTTCACAAGCCTATTTACAGAGGTCGTAAGGGTGCCTACAGTAATTCTAAGTATCTCAGCCGTTTCAGTCATGGATTTTATATCTTCATAACCTATAGCTTCAATCGTGTGCATCTCATTCATGGAGAGGTCAGTAATACCTCTTGTTACCGGCAAGCATTTTTGTATAAATTTCGGCAAATAATTTTCCCTATTTTTTGGAATATAATTTTCCCTAAAATAGGGATTTTCTATTTTCTAAGCGATAGCTTTTTCCAGTCATATTAAATAGCTCACATTTATATGTTAACCTGTCTAAAACTGCTGTAGTTAGGGCTGGATCGCCCAACAGCTCTGACCAATCTTCAAGCCCTTTATTAGAAGTGATTATTATTGAGGCTTGCTCGTG